>NZ_JACBGN010000314.1 GCF_013401435.1 Streptomyces sp. BR123 | reverse complement strand
CCCCCCACCCCTCCCGACCGTCGCACCATCCACACAACCGGTGACCCCTCGATGACGCTGTGGTCCGATCATCCTTCGTCCGTAACCCAACTGCCGCGCCGCTCGTTGTGCGGGATGCAGGCTCCCTTTGGAGACACCCTGCCGAAAGCCGCTCACTCGAAAGTGTGGATGCGCTCAAGGCAGGCAACCTTCCGGACACCTTGGGGAGTCGATCGTCATGACGAGAGGAGGTGCCGCCAGTGATCGCGAACGTGACTCCGCACCGGCGGGCGAACGCCTTCGCCCAGGCCCTGGAGGATCGGACCCCAGCGTCCGACCTTTCCGAACGGGACCCGGCGGCCGAGCAGTCCGAGGCACCTGCCGAATCCGCCGACCACGAACGTTTGTTGGACCTGGCGAGCGTGCTCGGCGACCTGCCGCGCCCGGTGCTGGACCCCGAGGTCAAAGTGGTGCAGCGAGCACAGCTCGTCGCCGCCATGGAGGCCATGGTGATGGAGGAGAGGGCCGGAGGCAGTGCCGCCTCGGACCCTCAGCTGCCCGAACAGCGGGCCGGCCGCGGCGCCCACCGGGCGACACCGCTCCGGAAACTGCGGCCCCGCTCCCGCTGGTCCAAGGGCATCGCAGCAGGCGGCCTCACCGTGGGTGTGGCCGCGGGGGCCTTCAGCGGCGTGGCCGCTGCCAGCACGGACGCCCTGCCCGGTGATGCCCTCTACCCCGTCAAACGGGGCATGGAGGACCTGAAGCTCGGCATGGCCGACGAGGACGCCGACAGGGGCGAGCTCTACCTCGACCAGGCGTCCAACCGACTGTCGGAGGCCCGCAGACTCATGGAGCGCGGCCGCTCGGGCGCGCTCGACCACGAGTCCCTGGGAGCGATCCGCCGGGCCCTCGCCGGCATGAAGCACGACGCGTCGGAGGGCCACCGCCTGCTCCAGGCGGCCTACGAGAGGGACGGCTCGCTCGGCCCGATCCAGGCGCTGTCCACGTTCTCGCGCTCGCACCGCGACGCGTGGGGCAAGCTGCGCAATCAACTCCCCGCCCAGCTCACCGACGTGGGCGGCGAGGTCGAGTCGGTGTTCCAGGCCATAGACGATGACGTGGCGCCGCTTCAGAGCCTGCTTCCCAAGCCCCCGGAACCCGGCCGGGGCACGGGCGGCGCGCCCCGGCAGCCGAGCGCCCCGGCCGGGCAGCAGCACTCCGCGCCGGGTGCGGGCGCCAGCGCTCCCGCGGCCACCCCGGCTCCGGCCGCACCGCCCACCTCAGGAAAGCCGTCCCCTGCCCCCGGCGGCGGCCTCCTCGGTGGTGCGGGCGACCTGCTCAACCCTCCGGCCGGCCAGAGTCCCCCCGCCCCGTCGTCCTCGTCGGAGGCGGCGCAGCCCGAGATCACCCTGCCGCCCCTGCTCCCGGGCCTCCTCCCGGGCCTGGGCCTGAAGGCGGAGGACGCCGGCTAGGACACACGCGGCGCCATGTGACGAGGTGCCCGGCCCCTGCGGGGGCCGGGCACCTCGTCATGCCGGACGACCTCAGAAGAAGACGGATCTGCGCTGCACCAGCAGCTTGTAGAGGGTGTGCTGGATCTGCTCGCGCACCTCGTCCGTCAGGTTGAACATCAGCATCGGGTCCTCCGCCGCCTCCGGCGGATAGCCGTCCGTCGCGATCGGTTCCCCGAACTGGATCGTCCACTTCGTCGGCAGCGGCACGGCGCCCAGCGGCCCGAGCCACGGGAACGTCGGCGTGATCGGGAAGTACGGAATCCCCAGCAGCCGCGCGAGGGTCTTCGCGTTGCCGACCATCGGGTAGATCTCCTCCGCCCCGACGATCGAGCACGGCACGATCGGCGTGCCGGCCCGCAGTGCCGTCGACACGAACCCGCCCCGCCCGAACCGCTGGAGCCGGTACCGGTCCCCGAACGGCTTCCCTATCCCCTTGAAGCCCTCGGGCATGACCCCGACCAGCTCCCCGGCCTCCAGCAGCCGCTGGGCGTCCTCCGAGCACGCCAGGGTGTGCCCGGCCTTGCGGGCCAGCTCGTTGACGACGGGCAGCATGAAGACCAGGTCCGCCGCCAGCAACCGCAGGTGCCGCTGCGCCGGGTGGTGGTCGTGCACCGCCACCTGCATCATCAGCCCGTCCAGCGGCAGCGTCCCGGAATGGTTCGCGACGATCAGCGCGCCGCCCTCGGCCGGGATGTTCTCGATGCCCCGGACCTCGACGCGGAAGTACTTGTCGAACAGGGGCCGCATCAGGGACATCAGGACCTGGTCCGTCAGCTCCCGGTCGTAGCCGAACTCGTCGACCTCGTACTCCCCCGTGACGCGCCGCCGCAGGAACGCCAGCCCGCCCGCGATCCGCCGGTCCCAAGCCGACCGCCCGCCGTCCCGGCCCGGCCCTGCCCTGCCGACCTCCTCGCCGTGCGCGCCGTGCGCGCCACCGGTGGGCTCCCCGGCCGGTGCGACCGCCACGGCAGCCTCCGGCAGGGGCGCCGCAGCGGGAACCGCCCGGACCCGCCGGGTCCCGGGGCCCCGCCGGCGCGGCCGGTCCTCGTCGAACGGAATGACCTTGGCGTCCGCCACTATCGCTGCGCTCCCTCTTCGGCGCCGGCAACCCCGACGTTCAGCATCTCCGCGGCCCGGTCGACGGCCTGCCCCACCCGCTCCGGCGGCAGCAGCCCGTTCCCCCGGCTGCGCGCGAAGTCGGCGAAGGTCTCGGCGGTCGTGTACATGGGCTTGAATCCCAGCACCTCCCGCATCTGCGTGGTCTCCACGACCCGCCCGTACGTGAGAAGTCTGATCTGCTCGGCCGAGAACTCCGTCACGCCGACCGCCCGCAGGGCCGCCCCCACCCACGTCACCGCGGGCAGCGCCAGGGGCACCGTCGGCCGGCCCAGCCGCCGCGCGCACTGCGACAGCAACAGGACGCCGTCCCCGGCGATGTTGAACGTGCCGCTGTTGAGGGTGCCGCGCCGGGGCTCCTGCGCCGCCATCCGCAGCACCTCCAGCACGTCCTCCTCGTGGACGAACTGCAGCCGCGGGTCATAGCCGAACACGGTCGGCAGGACGGACATGGAGAAGTACTCGGCGAGCGCGGAGTCCGCGTGCGGGCCCAGGATGTTCGCGAACCTCAGCACGCACACCGCGACGTCGGGCCGACGGCGCGCGAAGCCCCGTACGTACGTCTCGACCTCCGCGGCGTCCTTCGGGAAGCCGCCCGGCGGATGCGTCTTGGGCTGCGTGGTCTCCGAGAAAACGGCCGGATCCCGCGGGGCGCCCCCGTACACGCTGGTACTGGACTTCACCACCAGGCGGCGTACCGTCGGCGACTTCTGACAGGCGCCCAGCAGCTGCATCGTCCCGATGACATTGGTCTCCTTGACGGCGCTGCCCATGCCGCCGGTGCCGGCGCTGCCCCCGGTGACCGCGAGGTGGACCACCGTGTCCACGGCGTGCTCGGCGAGGACCCGGGCGACGGAACCCTGCCTGATGTCCATACGGACGAACTCGGCCGACCCCAGGCTGCGCGGGGGCGGGGCCGCATCGACCGCAATCACCCGTTCGACCTCGGGGTCCCGCTGGATCCGCCGCACGAAGCGGCCTCCCAACTGCCGGGCAGCCCCGGTCACGAGCACGACCTTACCCACGAGCCCAGCGCCTCCCTCGTCGTCCCCGCCTGTCCCTGCTTACACCACAGCCCCTCCACCCAAGGAAGGTGGAGGGGCTGCGGAGAACACGTACAGCTGCCGCTTACTTCTTGTTGCGGCGCTGGACGCGGGTGCGCTTGAGCAGCTTGCGGTGCTTCTTCTTGGCCATCCGCTTACGCCGCTTCTTGATAACAGAGCCCACGACTACCCTCGCTCACTTCTCGGAACATCCCCGCGCCCGCGGGGATCGGTGCGGGGCGTCTGGGCCCACACGACCTACGTCGGCCTAGCCTACCCGCCCGAGCTCAGAGCTTGTAATCCGAGCCGTCCACAAAGTGACCCGGAGGTGTCGCGGGCCCCACTCTCAGGCCGACTCCACCCCCACATAGGACTCTCGGAGGTACTCGTGGACCGCGTTCTCGGGGACCCGGAAGGACCGGCCCACCCGGATTGCGGGCAGATGACCGTTGTGCACCAGCCGGTACACGGTCATCTTCGACACTCGCATCACCGAGGCGACCTCCGCCACGGTCAGGAACTGAACCTCACTGAGAGGCCTCTCGCCAGCAGCCATGACACACCTTGACCTTCCGCGCATGACGGGCACCGGCTTCCCCTCCGGTTACTCCTCGTCGTCGCACGCTCACTCCCCAGAGTAGGGGCGTGTGATACGAGTGGGGAAGAGGAGCTACGGCCACTCCTGCGCGCCCGGCAGGCGCGCCCGGTCCAGTAGATACCGTGTGAGCGGCCGGTAGTAGTCCGCGCGCACCGCATCATCAAGCGGAACCGCGACCGATACGCGCCCCTCGGCCTCGCCGACGAACAGCGCCGGGTCGTCCGTATCGGCCAGCCCGATGGCCTCCACACCCAGCTGACCTGCACCGCAGACCCATCCGTGGTCCCCGACCACCAATTCCGGCAGCGGCCCGCCCTCCTCCGCGAGCGCGCCCAGCGCGATCCGAACCGGCAGTGGTGAATGGGTGTGCGCGCCGGTGGCACTGGCAGGGAGTCGCGCGCCGGGCTCTCGCACCAGCGCGACCCCCCGTACGTAATCGAGGCTGTGCGGGCGTACGCCGAACCGAGTCGCCATGTCGACACTCACCCCCTGCGCCGGGGTGAGGACATCACAGCCGGCCGCCGACATCGCCCGCGCCAAACTGGCGTAGAACCCCAGGAGACGGTGGGGATGACCGGTGCCGAACAACACGGGCGCCCGAGCCGCGGCCGCCGCCCGCAGCCGCTCCGCGAAGGCCCGTAACGCGGCCAGCGTCCGCTCGGGATCGATCACATCCGGCCCGCTGACGTGCGCGGGATCCGCCGAGACCCCGCACTTCTCCGCCATCAGCCCCAGCAGGTCACTCTCGCCCCAGCAGCGTTCCGGATCCAATCCCAGCAGCACGCGCGGATCCCGGGCCGCGAACAGCCGGTAGCTGCGCAGGCTCTTCTCCCGGGAGGTGGCGACGGGCCCGGCCAGGCGGGCGGCCAGCAGATGCGCTCGCAGCGCGCCGGTGCTCAACACGCTCCGATGCTGCCGCAACACCTCTGCCGGATCCTCGATTCCGGCCGAGGGCCCCACCGTTGGCGTAACGATGCGGCAGCGTGCGCCGGCCCGCCCGGAGCGCGGTCCGCTACGTGAGCATGCCGCGCAGGGGGAACACCGCCCGCCTGGTGGCCAGGACCGCCTGGTCGACCCGGTCGGCCGGGTCGTAGCCCGCCGCCCAGTCCCGCCAGGCGACCGTCCGCCCGTCGGTCATCCGGCCGGGCGCCAGTTGCCGGGTCCGCGCGTACACCTCGTCCCGCCAGGACGCGGGCACGGCCGACTCCGGGTCGACGGGGTGGTGCGCCGCGATACCCACCAGGTGGGTCCACGACCGCGGGACGACGTCGACGACCGCGTATCCGCCGCCGCCCAGCGCCAGCCACTTCCCGTCGGCGTGCTCGTGCGCGAGCCGGTGGCAGGACTCCTGCACGGCCCGCTGCGCGTCCAGCGACACCGCGAGGTGTGCGAGGGGGTCCTCGAAGTGCGTGTCGGCGCCGTGCTGGGTCACGAGGACCTGGGGTCCGAAGTCGGCCAGCAGCTCGGGCACGGTCGCGTGGAAGGCGCGCAGCCAGCCCTCGTCTCCGGTCCCGGCGGGCAGGGCCACGTTCGCCGCGGTCCCCTCGGCGTCCGGCCCGCCCGTCTCCTGGGGCCAGCCGGTCTGCGGGAAGAGGGTGGCGGGGTGCTCGTGCAGGGAGACGGTCAGGACGCGCGGGTCGTTCCAGAACACCTCCTGCACCCCGTCCCCGTGGTGCACGTCGACGTCCACGTACGCGACCCGCTCCGCGCCGAGCTCCAGCAGTCGCGCGATCGCGAGGGCCGGGTCGTTGTACACGCAGAACCCGGAGGCACCGCCGGGCATCGCGTGGTGCAGCCCGCCCGCGAAGTTCACGGCGTGCTCGGCCTCGCCGCGCCAGACCGCCTCCGCGGCCGCCACCGACTGGCCGGCGATCAGCGCGGAGGCTTCGTGGATCCCCGGGAAGGCCGGATCGTCGACCGTGCCGAGCCCGTACGAGCCGTCGGCGCTCCCCGGGTCGGCGGACACCGCGCGGACGGCGGCCACGTAGTCCTCGCGATGTACGAGCCTCAGTGTGGAGTCGCCGGCCGCCGGGGCCGACCGCACCTCCGCCTCCCGGTCCAGCCCGAAGGCCCGTACCAGGCCCATGGTCAGTGCCAGACGCACCGGATCCATCGGATGGCTCGGCCCGAAGTCATACCCCGTGACCGCCTCGTCCCACATCAACAACCCGCGGCTGCTCATGCGGGACACCGTATCGGGCGCCTTCCGCGCCGAACGAACGGGCGTGCAGAAGCGTCACCAGCACCAACGCCGCCGGCACGAGCATCGCCCCCCGGTGGCTCCACGCGTCGCCCAGCGCGCCGACGAGCGGCGAACCGATCAGGAAGCCCACGTAGTTGAAGATGTTCAGGCGGGCGACGGCCGTATCGGAGGATCCGGGGAACATCCTTCCTGCGGCCGCGAAGGTCTGCGGCACGATCACGCACAGCCCGAGCCCGACCAGCGTGAACCCGGCCGTCCCCGCCCACGGGCCGGGTGCCGTGGCGACGACCGCGAAACCGCCGGCGGCGAGCAGCGTCCCGGCCCGTACGACGGCCGCCGCGCCGAAGCGGCGCACGCCCGCGTCCCCGACGGCCCGGCCGAGCAGGGCGGTGACCATGTAGACGTTGTAGGGGACGGTGGCCAGTTGCTCGGAGCTGCCGAGGACGTCCTGGAGGTACTTGGCGCTCCAGTTGGAGACGGTCGAGTCCCCTATGTACGCGCACGCCATCACGAGGCAGAGCGGCAGCAGCGGCCGGAAGCCGCCGGGCTCCTGCTGCGGCGCGTCACAGGGCGGGCCTTCGCCCTGCCCGGTGAGGTGGAAACGGCTTCCGGCCAGGGCGAGCGGCAGCAGCACGGCCACGGTGGGCAGGTAGGAGGCGAACAGTCCCAGGTGCCAGTGCGCGCCGGCCCAGGCGGCGGACGCCCCGAGGATCCCGCCGAGGCTGTAGGCCGCGTGGAAGCCGAGCATGATGCTGCGGCCGTACGCCCGTTGGAGGCTGACGCCGAGCATGTTCATGGACGCGTCGAGCGCGCCCACGGCCAGGCCGAACGCGCCGAGGGCGGCGGCGACCTGCCACAGGGAGTTGCCCGCGCCGACCCCGAGGAGGGCCAGCAGGACCAGCGGCTGCGACCACCGCAGGACGGTGGCGGCCCCGACCCTCCGGACGAGGTGCTCGGTGGCGATGCTGGCGGCGCCGGCCAGGACCGGCACGGCAGCCAGGAACACGGGCAGCAGCCTGTCGGATATCCCGTACCGGTCCTGGATCGCGGGGATCCGCGTCACGAGGAGGGCGAAGGTGACGCCCTGCACGAAGAAGGTGAACCCCAGCGCACCGCGCCCGCGCCGCAACCGCAGATCGTCCGTCATGGCGGCTCAGCGTAGGCGCGCCCCCTACCCGTGGGTAGAGATCTCACACGGGCAGTTCGAGCAGCTGGGCAGCTCGGGCAGCTGATTGATAGGGGGTGCCCCCTGCCGGTGAACGCAGAAAAGCCCCGCACCGAACCCCCGGAAAAGGGGGCTGGTGCGGGGCTTCCCGCAATGATTGTTCGGCGGCGTCCTACTCTCCCACAGGGTCCCCCCTGCAGTACCATCGGCGCTGAAAGGCTTAGCTTCCGGGTTCGGAATGTAACCGGGCGTTTC
>NZ_JACBGN010000313.1 GCF_013401435.1 Streptomyces sp. BR123 | reverse complement strand
GGCGGTCCAGGGGGAGCGCGGCGGCGGGGGCCCCGCCCACCGACTCCTGCCAGTGGGCGGCCGCCCGCTGCCCCGCCTCGGAGGCGGTGTACCGCAGCTCCTCGGCCGCATGGGCGGCGTAGGCGTCCGGCGGGACGGGCCGCCGGCGGGGCTCGGTGCCGGCGGCGAGGGCCTCGTAGGCGTCGAGGACGTCGCGCACCAGCAGCCAGCGGGAGGTGAAGTCGCTGACGATGTGGTGGGCGGCGGTGACCAGCGCCCAGTCCTCGTCGGTGCGGCGCAGCAGCACCACCCGGAAGGCCCCGGACTCCAGCCGGAACGGGCGGGCCCCGGCCTCCTCGGCGGCCGCGTACAGGGCGGCCTCGTCCGCGCCGGCCAGGTCCCGGAACTCCATGCGGACCAGCGGCTCGCCGGAGACGGTGCGGCGGGCCCCGGCGGCGGTCCCGGTGAACACCGAGCGCAGCAGCTCCTGGCGGGCGCCGACCGCGGTGACGGCGGCGGCCATCGCAGCGGGGTCGACGCGGCCGCGCAGCCGCAGCGGCATGACGATGTTGTAGGCGGAGGCCTCGGGGGCGACCTGGTGGGCCGTCCACATGGACTGCTGGATCGCCGTCAGGGGCAGTGCCCGGACCTCGGCGGCGGTGCTCATCCGCAGCCTCCCGCGTGGCTCATGTCGGTGGTCCGGCCGGCGCCGACGACGGCGAGGCCGGCCTCGGCGGGCTGCCCGGCCGGGGCGGCCGGGGCTGTCGGCAGGCCGCTGTCCGCGAAGGAGGCGGCGAAGGAGGCGGCGAAGGAGGCGACCCGGTCCAGGCCCCAGTAGGGCTCGCTGCCGTGGATGAAGTAAGGGACCCCGAAGACCCCGTCGCGGTGCACGTCCAGCAGGGCGCGCACCCCGCGCTCGCGCAGCCCGGGGCTGTCGGCCGCGGCGGCGACGGCGTCGCCGTCCAGGCCGATCCCGGCAGCCAGTTCGGCCACGGTCGCCGGGTCGCAGATGTCGCGGCCCTCCAGCCAGCGGGCCCGGCCCGCGCGGGCCACCCACTGCCGGCCGAGCCCGGCGTCGTCGGCGAGGAACCAGGCCAGGTGGGCGGGCTCCCACCACGGGGAGCGGTCGGTCGGCCAGGTCAGCGCCAGCCCGCGGTCGGCGGCCAGGCGGCGCACGTCGCGCAGGATGTAGAACTGCTTGGCGCGGGTCATCGGGGTGTACGGGAACTGCCCGCCGGCCTCGTCGAGCAGTCGGGCGCTGGTCTCGTCGGGCTCCCAGAAGGGCCGCCACTGGAGGCGGTCGAGGAGCTCGGGGTGATCGCGCTCCAGGTCGCCGAGGGCGAAGAAGTTGTAGGGGCTGCGCAGGTTGAAGTAGAACCTCGGCGGTTTGGCGGCACGGCCGGCCATGGCACTCTCTCTCCTTGGTGACGGACCGACGGCTTCGGCCGGCGGGACGTCGGCGGGTCGGTCGGCGGGACGTCGGCGGGACGTCGGCGGGTCAGACGACCAGGCCGCCGTCGATGGCGAAGACCTGCCCGGTGATGTACGCGGCGCGGTCGGAGGCGAGGAAGGACACCAGCTCGGCGACCTCGTGGGCCTCGCCGAAGCGGCCCAGCGGGATGCGGGCGGTCATCTCCTTGGCGTGCTTCTCGGACAGGCCGCCGACCATGTCGGTGGCGATGAACCCGGGGGCGACGGCGTTGGCGCGCAGTCCGCTGCGGCCGGCCTCCTTGGCGAGGGCCTTGGTGAAGCCGGTGATCCCCGCCTTGGTCGCGGAGTAGTTGCTCTGGGTGGCGTGGCCCGCCGCGGCGACCGAGGACAGGGTGACGATGACGCCCTTGCGGCGCTTCATCATCGGGAAGGCCAGGGCCTTCGCGAAGTTGAAGGTGCCGTCGAGGTTGGTGCGGACCACCGCGTCCCAGTCCTCGTCCCGCATCATCGCCAGGTGGCCGTCGCGGACGATCCCGGCGGCGGTGACCAGTACGCCGACCGGGCCGAGGAGGGACTCGGCCTCCGCGGTGAAGGCCCGGACCCCGGCCCGGTCGGTGACGTCGACCCGGCGGGCCAGCACCCGCGCCCCGTGCTCCTCGGCCGACTTCGCGGCGAGGGCCGCGGCATCCTCGTCGGACCGGTAGCAGAAGGCCACGTCGTGGCCGTCGCGCGCCAGGGTTTCCACCACGGCCCGGCCGATGCCGCGGGAGCCGCCGGTGACGAGGGCTACCGGCCTCGGTGTCTCGGACATGGGAGATGCCTCTCTGTCTGCTGTCGTCGGGAAGGGGGGTGCGGTCGTCGGGCGTCGGGCCGTCGCCGTACGGACGGCCGGCGCGCAGGCGGGCAGGCCGCAGGCGGACAGGCGGGCGGCAGGCGGCAGGCGGCAGGCGGCTGCTCAGCCGAGCCGCAGCAGCGTGGCGCCGACCGTGCCGTCCCGGTCCAGGGCGGTGACCAGCGCGAGCCGGTCCACCAGGGCGGCGCGCGCCCCGCCCGCGGCCAGGACCGCGGCCAGCTGGAAGGCGGCCGAGGCGGCGGTGGCGTCGCCGACGAGGGGGCGTACGGCGATCCGCTCGCCCGGGATCCCGTCGAGCGCGGAGTCCTCCTGCTTGCCGAGCAGCCCGGGCGGGGTGCCCGGCGCGACGACGGCGATGTCCTCGGGTGCGGCCTGCGCGTCGGCGAGCACCTCGGCGATGCAGCGGGCCAGTGCGGTCCCGGCCCGGCCGGTCTCGGGGAAGGCGCGGAAGCGGGAGCCGAGGACGGTGGCGAGCACCGGGCGGCCGCCGTCGCGGGCGGCCCGCGCGCTCTCCAGCAGGAACAGCGCGGCCCCTTCGCCGAGCGGCCCGGGGGCGGCCCCGCCGTGGTCGGCGACGTGCTCCAGGCGGGCCCGCTGGACGGAGAACTCCTCGGCCGCACCGGCCAGCAGGGCGGTGGCGTGGCCGCCGCGCAGCAGCCGGGAGGCGTAGTTCAGGGCGAGGAGCCCGGTGGCGGAGCCGCCGGAGACGGTGACGTTGGGGCCCTTGAGGGTGTGCCGGATGGCGCTCTGCCCGGTCGGGCAGTTCATCACGGTGTTGGGGAAGCGGGCCGGGTCGACGAGGTAGGGCTTCTCCCCGGTCAGCGCGTCCCGGGTGAAGTCCATGATGGACTGGACGCTGCCGGAGGTGCCGAGCACCAGCCCGGTCTTCTCCGGGTCGGCGGCCAGGCCCCGGCCGAAGTCCTCCAGGAGCGCGCCGACCGTGATGACGGCGATCCCGGTGGCCCGGTCCATGGAGCGGGTGCCCTTGCGGCCGAGGACGGTCTTGACGTCGAAGTCGGGGATCAGGCCGGCCCGCCCGTACGGGACCGGCCAGCGCCCGGCGTCCACCGGGGCGAGGGCGGCGGCCCCGCCGAGGATCCCCTCGGCGAACGGCTGCCGGCCCAGCCCGTACGGGGAGGACACGGCCCAGCCCGAGACGACGAGCTGCTGTGCGGGGTCGTCCGCCCGTGTGCTCATACGGCTGCGCTCCTCTCTTCTTCCCAGCGGCCGAGGACGAGTACGGCGTTGTTGCCGCCGAAGGCGAGTCCGTTGTTCTGCACGACCCTGAGGTCGGCCTCCACCGCCTCGTTGGGCACGCAGTCCACGCCGCACTCGGGGTCGGTGGTGCGGTGGTTGACGGTGGGCGGGATGAAGCCCTCCCGCAGGGCGAGGGCGCAGGCCGCCGAGGCCAGGGCGCTGGCGGCGCCCATGGTGTGGCCGATCATCGACTTGATGGAGACGGTCCGCGGCAGGTCCTCGCCGAACACCTGGCGGATCGCACCGACCTCGGTGACGTCGTTGGCCTTGGTGCCGGTGCCGTGCGCGGAGATGAAGTCCACGTCGGCGGGGGTGATCCCGGCGTTGGTGTGCGCGGCCGTGATGCAGCGGGCGATGGAGTCCCGGTCCGGGGCCACGGGGTGGCTGGCGTCGCAGGACAGCCCGTACCCGAGCACCTCGGCGTGTATGCGGGCCCCGCGGGCGAGGGCGGACTCCAGGGATTCCATGAGCAGGATCCCGGCGCCCTCGCCGGTCAGGATGCCCTGCCGGTCGGCGTCGAAGGGCCGGCAGACGTCCGGGGCGATGGTGCCCAGCCGGTAGAAGCCGGTGAACGTCTTGCGGCACAGGGCGTCGGCGCCGCCGCACAGGGCCATGTCGACGTCCCCGGAGCTGATGGCGTCGTAGCCGTAGCCGACCGCGTAGTTCCCGGCGGCGCAGGCGGTGGGGACGGTGACCGTCTCCACGTCCTCCAGGCCGAGTTCGCGGACGATGCCGGCGGAGAGCCGGCCGGGCCAGACGCGGCGGGCGACGACCGGGTCGAGGACGTCGTCGCCCTCGGCGACCTGGAGCCCGGTGAGGTGGTCGAGGTCGCGGGACTCGCCGTCGGTGGTGCCGACCGAGACCAGGGTGCGCCTGGCCCGGACGTCCGCCTCGGCGAGGCCCGCGTCGGCCACCGCCATCCGCGCTCCGGCGACCGCGAACTGGGCGGCCCGCCCGAGCTCGTCTGCGGGCAGCTCGCGCAGCCAGGCCTCCGGCTCGAAGTCGGTGATCTCGCAGGCGTTGGAGTGTGCGAAGCCGGTGGTGTCGAAGGCCCCGATGGGCTTCGCCCCGCTGCGTCCGGCCCGCAGGCTCCGTGCGAAGGCGTCGACTCCGGTACCGATGCTCGTCACGACACCGAGCCCGGTGATCACCACCCGGTGCCGGGCAGCGCCCGGCTGCCCCGTCGCGGCCGTCCGGTCGCTCACTTGCCCTCGGCCTCCGCGATCACGGCGTACACGCCGGCGAGGTTGACCATGCGGCTGAGCTCGGCCTGCTCCAGGGAGAGGCCGAAGACCCTCTCCAGCGAGGCCAGGATCTCGATGGTGCGCAGGGAGTCGGCGTCGTGCTCCTCCTTGAACAGGCTGGTCTCGGTGACCTCGTCGAGGTCGAGTTCGAGGATGTCGCAGACGATTTCCTTGATCTGCTCCTTGCGCCCGGCGTCCAGGACGTGGATCTGGGTGGTCATCTGATTCCTCCGGTGACGGTCGGTCGGTGGCTCGTGGGGGCGGGGCTTCTGTACGGGGTTGTGCGTGAGGGGGGCGTGGTGCAGTGAGTCGATGCTGGGCGGCGCCGCTATCCGTGGGCTATATCCACCAGGGCCGGGGCGGTGCCCGGCGCGAGGGGCTCCTTCCACAGGTGCGACACCTCGCCGAAGTGGCGGTACACCCAGGCGTCGTCGTAGATCGTCTCCAGGTAGCGGTCGCCGCCGTCGGGCAGGACGAGCACCACGTTGGAGCCGGGCACGATGTCCGGGGCGATCCGCTCCAGGGCGGCGACGACCGCTCCGGAGGAGCCGCCCGCGAGCACGGCCTCGCGGCGGACGAGCTGCCGGCAGCCCACGACGCAGTCGAGGTCGCCGACGTGGATGACCCGGTCGGCGTCCGCGGGCCGCAGCAGGCGGGGGACGACGGAGGCGCCGTGGCCCGGGATGAGCCGGGTGCGGCGCTCGGGCGGGGCGAAGAGCACACTGCCGATCGCGTCGACCGCGTTGACGGTGGTGTTCATGCCGCTCCGGCGGATGTACTCGGCGCAGCCGCCCAGCGTTCCGCTGGTGCCGGCCGCGACGACGAGCTGGTCGACGCGGTGGTCGAGGGCCTCGGCGATCTCCCGCATCGTGGTCTGGTGCGCGAGGGGGTTGAGGGGGTTCGCGTACTGGTCGGGCCAGTACGCGTCGGGGGTCGCGGCGACGAGGTCGGCGACCCGGCGCAGCCGGGCGGGCAGCAGCTCGCCGGTGGCCGGGTCCGGGTCGGTGACGATCTCCACCTCGGCCCCGTAGGCCCGCAGGATGGCGACGTTCTGACGGGTCGTCCGGGCGTCCACCACGCAGATGAGGCGCAGTCCGGCGTAGGCGCAGATCTGGGCGAGGCCGATCGCGAGGTTGCCGGAACTCGACTCGATGACGGTGGACCTGCCGGGGACCAGGTCCCCTGATCTTATCCGCGCGAGCACCATCGAGAGGGCCGAGCGGTCTTTGATGCTTCCTCCGGGATTGAACCGCTCCACCTTGGCGAACACCCGCGAGCCGAGGCCTGGCAGCAATCGCTCCAGTTCGATGAGCGGAGTTCCTCCCACGGTGGAGAGGATTCCCTTCGTCCCTTCGTCGTACGGCATGTGAGGCAGCCATCCTCTGCTGGGAGTTTCGGGGGCGGTGAGATACGACAACGCCATCGAGATTCGGCCGATCCGCTATACGACCGCCATACGGCGGCTTATAGGTGGCGCATAGCAGAGGGCCGGAATCTTTCGTCACCGCACAGCGGAATCCCATCGGACGGAAGAGAGAGTCCTCCCTATGACCGGCACCGACGCGCGCATCAAGAAAGTCGTCATCCTCGGCGGCGGAACCGCCGGCTGGATGACCGCGGCCTATCTCGGCAAGGCCCTGCAGGGCACCACGGAGATCACGGTGCTGGAGGCGCCGGCGATCGGCCGGATCGGCGTGGGCGAGGCGACCGTCCCGAATCTGCACCGGGTCCTCTTCG
Organism: Streptomyces sp. BR123; assembly: GCF_013401435.1. GTDB lineage: Bacteria > Actinomycetota > Actinomycetes > Streptomycetales > Streptomycetaceae > Streptomyces. The sequence continues at coordinate 1,438 of NZ_JACBGN010000313.1, read as the reverse complement.
ACTACCTCGGGATCGCCGAGGAGGAGTGGATGCGGGAGTGCAACGCCAGCTTCAAGATGGCGGTCCGGTTCGTGAACTGGAGAACCGGCGGCACGGGACAGCCCGAGGCGCGCACCCTGGACGACGGCGGGCCGGACCACTTCTACCACCCCTTCGGCATCCTCCCCGACCACGACAACACGCCGATGTCGCACTACTGGGCCAAGCGCAAGCTGGAGGGGCGGACGCAGGAGCCGTTCGACTACGCCTGCTTCCGCGAGCCCCCCGTCATGGACGCGAAGAAGTCCCCGCGCCGGCTGGACGGCACCGCCTCCACCCGGTACGCCTGGCACTTCGACGCGGCCCTGGTCGCCGACTTCCTGCGCCGGTTCGCCACCGAGAAGCAGGGCGTGGTCCACGTCCAGGACGAGATGACGCACGCGGAGCAGGACGGGCGCGGCTTCGTCACGGCCCTGCACACCAAGGCCAGCCGGGTCCTGGACGCCGACCTGTTCGTCGACTGCTCCGGCTTCCGCGGCCTGCTCATCAACCAGGCCCTCGGCGAGCCGTTCATCGACATGAGCGACCACCTGCTGTGCGACAGCGCGGTGGCCACCGCCGTCCCGCACGACGACGAGGCGAACGGCGTCGAGCCGTACACCTCCGCCATCGCGATGTCCTCCGGCTGGACGTGGAAGATCCCGATGCTGGGCCGCTTCGGCACCGGCTACGTCTACTCCAGCAGGTTCGCGTCGAAGGAGGAGGCGACGCGGGAATTCTGCGACCTGTGGGACCTGGACCCGGAGACGACGAAGTTCAACCACGTGAAGTTCCGGGTCGGCCGCAACCGGCGCGCCTGGGTCAACAACGTGGTGAGCATCGGCCTTTCCTCCTGCTTCCTGGAGCCGCTGGAATCCACCGGCATCTACTTCATCACCGCGGCCATCTACCAGCTCGCCAAGCACTTCCCGGACAAGAACTTCCACCCGGAGCTGGCGAACAGCTTCAACCGCGAGATAGAGGTGATGTTCGACGACACCCGCGACTTCATCCAGGCGCACTTCTACTACGCGCCGCGCAACGACACGCCGTTCTGGAAGGCGAACAAGGAGCTGACGCTCCCGAAGAACATCCAGGAGAAGATCTCCGCCTACAAGGCCGGCCTTCCCATCAATTCGCCGATCGCCGACGAGTCCACGTACTACGGCAACTTCGAGGCGGAATTCCGCAACTTCTGGACGAACGGCAGCTATTACTGCGTCTTCGCCGGGCTCGGCCTGGAGCCGGACGCCCCGCTGCCGGTCCTCGCGCACAAGCCCGAGTCCGTGGCCGGCGCCGAGGCCCTGTTCACCAAGGTCAAGCAGGAGCAGCAGCACCTGCTCGACACCCTGCCGAGCACCTACGACTACCTGCGGCAACTGCACGGCAAGCAGTAGCCGCCCCTCCCCCGCCCCCGTCC
>NZ_JACBGN010000312.1 GCF_013401435.1 Streptomyces sp. BR123 | reverse complement strand
GGCCCCCACCCGCTTCCGCTCCCGCGCAGGCCGACCGCACGGTCACCCTCAGCGTCCGCGACGGCAAGGTCGTCCCCGCCCCCGGCCGCACCGAGCTCAAGCGCGGCGAGCGCGTCGCCCTGCGCGTCACCAGTGACCGCGCGGACACCCTGCACGTCCACGGCTACGACAAGGAACTCGCCCTGCCGGCAGGCCAGGAGGCCACCCTGGTCCTGACGGCCGACCGCACGGGCCTGTTCGAGGTCGAGACCCACGAGTCCCGTCTCGTGCTGACCCAGCTCCTCGTCCGATGACCCCGCCCCCGCGCCCGCCTTCGTGGTCGCAGGCGGGGGCTTGGCCGGGCCCCGCCCCCGGCGGCCGGGGCGTGGTCCCGGACCCGGCCGCCGCGGACCCGCTGACCGCGCTCGCGCACGGCATCGGCTCCCGGCACGATCTCCCCATCTCTCCCTTCTACGCGTTCGCCGGCGCCTTCACCGCACTCTTCGTCTCCTTCCTCGCCCTCGGTCTGCTGTGGTCGTCCTCCCGGTTCCGCGGCGACCGGTCCGGCCTCGCCCTGCCGACCGGCCTCCAGCGGACCGCCGACGCGCCCGCCACCCGCGCCGCTCTCCGCGGGCTCGGCCTCGCCGCATTCCTGGCCCTTCTCGCCTCCCTCCTCCTCGCCCCGGACGACCCCGACCGCAACGCCGGTCCCGGTGCCGTCTACGTCCTCTTCTGGGTCGGCCTCGTCCCCGCCTCCCTCCTCCTCGGCCCCGTCTGGCGCCTCCTCAACCCGCTGCGCACCCTGCACCGCCTGCTGCACCGGCTCCCGCACCGCGTGAGGGTGCCCCCGCGCGGGTACGCCCCCCTTCCCGCCCGGCTCGGCCAGTGGCCCGCCGCCGCCGGACTGCTCGGTTTCACCTGGCTCGAACTCGCGGCTCCCGATCCCGCATCGACCACCTCCCTCCTGATCGCCCTATCCGCCTACACCGGCGCCCACCTCGCGCTCGCCGCCCGCTTCGGCGAGCGCTGGTTCGACGACGGGGACGCCTTCGAGGCGTACTCCGCCCTCCTGGCCCGGCTCTCCCCCCTCGGCCGCCGCCACGACGGCCGTCTCGTACTCCGCAACCCCTTCCACGGACTCGACGCGACGCCCGAGCGGCCCGGACTCGTCGCCACCGTCTGCGTCCTGCTCGGCTCCACCGCCTACGACGGCTTCAGTGACCACCCCGCGTGGATCGACACCCTCCAGACCTCCCCCCTCGGCCGCACCCCCACGGCCACCCTCGGACTGCTCGCTTCCGTCGCCCTCGTCGCCACCCTCTACTGCCTGTGCGCGGCGGCCACCCGCCTGGTCGGCGGCCCGCACCCCGGACCGCTCACCGCCTTCGCGCACTCACTCGTCCCGATCGCGCTCGGCTATCTCATCGCCCACTATTTCTCCCTTCTCGTAACCGAAGGACCACGCACCGTAAGCATGGCACTCGGCACTGACAACGGGCCCGATCCCTTGCCCCCCTTGGGATCCGGCGGCCTCGCCGCCCTCCAGGTCATCGCCGTCGTCACAGGCCACGTCCTCGGTGTGATCGCAGCCCACGACCGCGCCCTACGACTCTTCCCGCCGCACCGGGCCGTCAGCGGACAGCTCCCCATGCTCGCGCTGATGATCACGTACACCCTGGGCGGCATCGGCCTCCTGCTGAACTGAGGCCGTGATCGGAAGCGGGCCCGTGCCCGCGAACCGAGGCCGCGACCCACCCGCGTCCGGGACGACGGCTGAAACCGCGCGCCCGGAGCGGCATGATGGACCCGTGCCGCCCACCCACCCCCTGCGCCGTGCGCCCGTCCAGCGGCGCAGCGCCGAACGGCTCGCCCGGATCCTCGACGCCTGCGCCGAACTCCTGGACGAGACCGGGTACGAGGAGCTCAGCACCCGGACCGTGGCCCTGCGCGCCGGCGTGCCGATCGGCTCGGTCTACCGCTTCTTCGGCAACAAGCGCGCCATGGCCATCGCCCTCGCCCACCGCAACCTGGACCGCTACACCGAGGCCATCGCGGAGCGCCTCGCCGTCCTCCCGGCCGACGACTGGCGACCGGTCGTCGACGCCGTGCTGGACGAGTACCTGGCCATGAAGCGGACCGTCCCCGGTTTCGCCCTCGTCGACTTCGGCGTGCCCGCCCCGCCGGCGGACGGCCCCGCCGCCGACCCCAACCGGCTCGTCGCCGTACGCCTCACCGAACTCCTGGCCGGCCACCTGGGCCTGACCCCGGACCCGGACCTGGAGCGGGCGGTCCTCGTCGCCGTCGAAGCCACGGACGCGCTGACCAAGCTGGCCTTCCGCGCCGACCCGGCCGGTGATGCGGCGATCGTGGCGGAAACCCGCGCGATGATGCACGCCTATCTCGCCCGCGTCCTCGACTGACGCTCCCCGCAGGTCGGCAGGTCGGCAGGTCGGCGGATCGGCAGGTCGGCAGGTCCTGGACTTCCGCCCCCGCGGATCTCCCTGACGTGCCTACCGGTCGGTATGCTCGGTGCGCCCGCGTGCCCGCGCCGCAGCCCGACGCCCCTGGGAGGGCCCATGCCCCGCACCGCCCTGCGCATCTGCCCCCTCTGCGAAGCCACCTGCGGCCTCACCCTCACCATCGACGGCACCGCCGTCACCGGCGCCCGCGGGGACCGCGACGACGTCTTCAGCCGCGGCTTCATCTGCCCCAAGGGAGCGGCTTTCGGCGCGCTCGACTCCGACCCCGACCGGCTGCGCACCCCCCTCGTCCGCCGCGGCGGACAGCTCCGCGAGGCGGACTGGGACGAGGCCTTCGAGGCCGTCGCCACCGCCCTTCCGGCCCTCGTGCAGGAGTACGGCACCCAGTCCGTCGGCGTGGTCCTCGGCAATCCGAACGTCCACACCATGGCCGGCGCCCTCTACCCGCCGCTGCTCCTCAAGGCCCTCGGCACCCGCAACCTCTTCACCGCCAGCACCCTCGACCAGATGCCCAAGCACGTCTCCAGCGGGCTCCTCTTCGGCGACCCCTTCGCGATCCCGGTCCCCGACCTCGACCGCACCGACTTCCTGCTCCTCATCGGCGCCAACCCCGTCGAGTCCAACGGCTCCCTGTGCACCGCCCCCGACTTCCCCGGCCGGCTCAAGGCGCTGCGTGCCCGGGGCGGCACCCTCGTCGTCGTCGACCCGCGCCGCACCCGCACCGCCCGCCTCGCCGACCGCCACCTCGCACCCCGGCCCGGCAGCGACGCCCTGCTGCTGGCGGCCCTCGCGCACACACTGCTCGCCGAGCGACTCGCTGCCCCCGGCGTTCTCGGGGAACACCTCCTCGGCTTCGGGGAACTCGCGGACGCCCTCGCGAGTTTCCCTCCTGAGGCCGTTGCACCCGCCTGTGACCTCACGGCCGCCGAGATCCGCATCCTCGCCCGCGATCTGGCGGCCGCGCCCACCGCCGCCGTCTACGGGCGGATCGGCAGCTGCACCGTCACCTACGGCACCCTCACCAGCTGGCTCGTCGACGTACTCAACATCCTGACCGGCAACCTCGATCGGCCGGGCGGCGCCCTCTTCCCACTCCCGGCCGCCGGCCCGCGGCCCCGCTCCGGATCCCGCAAGGGCTTCGCCACGGGCCGCTGGCGCAGCCGGGTCAGCGGCCACCCGGAGGCCAAGTCCGAACTGCCCATCGCCGCCCTGGCCGAGGAGATCGAGACGCCGGGGGAGGGCAGGATCCGTGCCGTGGTCGCCATCGCCGCGAATCCGGTGCTGTCCGCCCCCGACGGGCAGCGCCTCGACGCGGCTCTGGCCGGCCTCGACTTCATGGTCAGCGTCGACCCCTACCTGAACGAGACCTCGCGCCACGCCCACGTCGTGCTGCCGCCCCCGCCGCCCTCGCAGAGCGCGCACCACGACTTCGCCTTCAACGGCTTCGCCATCCGCAACCAGGCCCGCTACACCCGCGCCGCCGTCCCGTTGGAGGCAGGACTGCTCGACGAGTGCGAGATCCACGCCCGCCTCGTCCTTGCCGTCGCAGGCCTGCACGGCGCCGCCGTCCCCGACGCCGCTGCCGCGGTCGACGCGCCGGTCGTCCTGGCCACCCTTGCCAAGGAGACCGCCGACCCGCAGTCGCCGCTGTACGGGCAGGACCCGGTGCGCCTCGCCGGGCTGCTCACCGGGGAGAGCGGCCCCGAGCGGAGGCTCGACCTGATGCTTCGACTCGGGCCGTACGGCGACCTGTTCGACACCGTCGGTGCGGCCCTGCCCCCGGCCGCCGCGGGCGGGGAACCGGCCGTCGAGAGACCGGACGGCGAGGGCGGGGCCGGCGAGGGGGCGGCGCCTGCGGGGCTCAGCCTGGAGCGGCTGCTCGCACACCCGCACGGCATCGACCTGGGCCCGCTGCGGCCCCGGCTTCCGGCCGTCCTGAAGACGCGCAGCGGCAGGATCGAGCTGCTGCCCGACCCGATCGCGGCCGAGCTGCCCCGGCTGCGCGCGGCGCTCGCCGAACGCCCCGCCGCCCTGGTGCTCGTGGGCCGCCGCCACCTGCGGTCGAACAACAGCTGGTTGCACAACGTGCCGGCCCTCAGCGGAGGTTCCAACCGCTGCACGCTCCAGGTGAATCCCCGGGACGCCGAGCGGCTCTGCCTCACCGACGGCGGACGCGCCCTGATCACCGCCGACGGCGGCAGTCTGGAAGTCCCGGTCGAGGTGACCGACACCGTCCGCACGGGCGTGGTGAGCCTCCCGCACGGCTGGGGCCACGACCGCGACGGCGCCCGCCTGACCGTGGCCGCCGCCGCGCCCGGCGCCAACGTCAACCAGCTCCTCGACGGCACCCTGCTCGACGCGCCATCCGGCACGGCTGTCCTCAACGGATTCCCCGTCAACGTCGCACCCCTGCCCTGAGCTGGGGTTTTGCTCGTATTGCTCACGCGTGGACGTCTTGTTGGGCTCCAGAGGCGACCCCTACGTTCCCTGCATGCTGACCTTCCTCGGCTTCGCCATGATCGCGACCTTCCTGGTCCTGATCATGATGAAGAAAATGTCGCCCATCGCGGCGCTCGTCCTCATCCCCGCGCTCTTCTGCGTGTTCGCAGGCAAGGGCGCCCACCTCGGCGACTACGTCATCGAAGGCGTCGGCAAACTCGCGCCGACCGCCGCCATGCTGATGTTCGCCATCGTCTACTTCGGCCTGATGATCGACGTCGGCCTGTTCGACCCGATCGTGCGCGGCATCCTGCGCTTCTGCAAGGCCGACCCCATGCGCGTCGTGGTCGGGACCGCGGTCCTCGCCGCGATCGTCTCGCTCGACGGCGACGGCTCGACCACCTTCATGATCACCGTCTCTGCCATGTACCCCCTCTACAAGCGGCTCGGCCTCAGCCTCGTCGTCATGACGGGCGTGGCCGCCACCGCCAACGGCGTCATGAACACCCTGCCCTGGGGCGGCCCCACGGCACGGGCCGCCACGGCCCTCAAACTCGACGCCGCCGACATCTTCGTGCCGATGATCCCCGCCCTGGCGGTCGGCCTGCTGTTCGTGTTCGCCCTCGCCTACGTCCTCGGGCTGAAGGAACGCCGCCGGGTCGGCACGCTCGCGCTCCCCGGCGACGCCGAGCGCGCCGACGAAGACGCCGACGCGGCCGGGCAGGATCTGGTCGCCGTCGGCAAGGGATCCGAAGAGGCCGGAACCCGCGCCCATGCCGGTGCCGGTGCCGGTCCGGGTGCCGACTCCAGCCCGGGCTCCGGGCCCGCCTCCGGGCCCGGAGTCGCCTCCGCCCCCGGTTCCCACGACGGTGCCGCCGACGACGGGCCGCAGGCCGGCGGCTTCCAGGGGCTCGATCCCCTCCGGCCGACCCTCCGACCCCGCCTCTACTGGTTCAACGCCGGCCTGACCGTCGCACTCCTCGCCGCCATGATCATGGAGCTGCTGCCCATCCCGGTGCTCTTCCTCCTCGGCGCCGCCCTCGCCCTCACCGTCAACTTCCCGCACATGCCCGACCAGAAGGCCCGCATCGCCGCCCACGCGGACAACGTCCTGAACGTCGCCGGCATGGTCTTCGCGGCTGCCGTCTTCACCGGCGTCCTCAGCGGCACCGGCATGGTCAAGCACATGGCCGACTGGCTCGTGGGCGCCGTCCCCGAGGGCATGGGCCCGCACATGGCCCTGGTCACCGGTCTGCTCAGCCTGCCGCTCACCTACTTCATGTCCAACGACGGCTTCTACTTCGGCGTGCTGCCCGTCCTCGCCGAGGCCGGCGCCGCGCACGGGGTGTCCCCGCTGGAGATCGCCCGCGCCTCCCTCGTCGGCCAGGCCCTGCACATGTCCAGCCCACTGGTTCCGGCCGTCTACGTCCTCGTCGGCATGGCCAGGGTCGAGTTCGGCGACCACACCCGCTTCACCGTGAAATGGGCGGCCCTGACCTCCCTCGTCGTCCTGGGGGCGGGGATGCTTTTCGGCATCATCTGACCGGGGCCGACCCTGGCACCCGTAAAACTGCCGGCGCTGGTTTGTAGGGTGTCCACACGAGATCAGGTCTACGCGCTCGTGCGTGCTCGGGAGGAATGCCATGAAGGCCCACGACGGGATGTACATCGCCGGCGAGTGGCGGGCCGCTGCCGGTCGCGACCGGATCGAGGTCGTCAACCCCGCCGACGAGCAGATCATCGGCAGGGTCCCGGCCGGCACCGCCGAGGACGTGGACGCGGCCGTGCAGGCCGCCCGTGCCGCCCTTCCCGGCTGGGCGGCCACGCCCCCGGCCGGGCGTGCGGCCCTGATCGGGAGGCTGCGCGACGCGATGATCGCCCGCAAGGCCGAGTTCACCGACATCATCACCGCCGAGCTCGGCGCCCCGGTGGGCTTCTCCGCGGCGGTGCACGTCGGCTCGCCGATCGCGGTCGCCGCCTCCTTCGCTGAGCTGGGGGCCTCGTACGCCTTCGAGGAGCGGATCGGGAACTCGACGGTGCTGCTGGAGCCGGTCGGAGTGGTCGGGGCCATCACGCCCTGGAACTACCCCCTGCACCAGATCGTTGCCAAGGTGGCGCCCGCTCTCGCCGCCGGCTGCACCCTCGTCCTCAAGCCGGCCGAGGACACCCCGCTGACCGCACAGCTCTTCGCCGAAGCCGTGCACGAAGCGGGCATCCCGGCCGGAGTGTTCAACCTGGTGACCGGGACCGGCCCGGTCGCCGGGCAGGCGCTTGCCGCGCACGAAGGGGTCGACCTGGTCTCCTTCACCGGCTCCACCGCGGTCGGCAGGCAGATCGGCGCCGTGGCCGGCGCCGCCGTCAAGCGCGTCGCCCTCGAGCTCGGCGGCAAGTCGGCCAACGTCATCCTGCCCGGGGCCGACCTGGCCAAGGCCGTCGCGGCGGGCGTGGGCCACGTCATGAACAACTCCGGCCAGAGCTGCAACGCGCTCACGCGCATGCTCGTCCACCGCGACCAGCACGAGGAGGCCGTCTCGCTCGCGGCCGCCGCCGTCGCCGCGTACCCCTGCGGCGACCCCCGCGAACCGGGAACCCGCCTCGGCCCGCTGGTCAACGCCAAGCAGCGCGACCGCGTACGGGGATACATCGCCCGGGGCATCGAGGAGGGCGCCCGCCTCGTCGCCGGCGGCCCGGACGCGCCGCACGAGCGCGGGTACTACATCGCCCCGACCGTGTTCGCCGACGTCACACCCGAGATGGCCATAGCCCAGGAGGAGATCTTCGGCCCGGTGCTGTCGATCCTCCCGTACGAGGACCAGGACGACGCCCTGCGCATCGCCAACGGCACCGTGTACGGCCTCGGAGGCGCCGTCTGGGCGGCCGACGAGGACACCGCGGTCGCCTTCGCCCGCCGTATGGACACCGGCCAGGTGGACATCAACGGCGGCCGCTTCAACCTGCTCGCACCCTTCGGCGGTTACAAGCAGTCCGGGGTCGGGCGCGAGCTCGGACCGCACGGTCTGGCGGAGTACCTCCAGACCAAGTCCCTGCAGTTCTGACCCGCCTGACAGTCCCCGACCGCCCCCGAC
>NZ_JACBGN010000311.1 GCF_013401435.1 Streptomyces sp. BR123 | reverse complement strand
CCGCGGGAGGGGCCGCGGGAGGGGCCGCCCGGGACCGGATCGAGGACCGTTCGGCCCTCGATCGCGCTGCGCGCCCACCGGATCGTGGACTGCGGATCCGCGCCGTCCGGCAGCCGGACGGGGGAGGGCAGGAGAGGGCAGGAGGGCATCGTGAGACAGATCAAGGTGGCGGACGTGATGACCGACGAGGTCGTCTGCGCGGCTCCCGGCACGGCCTTCGAGCACATCGTGCAGCTCCTCCGGGAACACGGCATCAGCGGGCTCCCGGTCCTCGACGGTGAGGACCGGGTCCTCGGGGTCGTCTCCCGGACGGACCTGCTCGCGCACCTCCCGCCGGAAGCACGCACCCTCCAGACCCGCGGCACCCCCGGGCCCCCCGGGGCCCCCGGTGAGGGAGCCGGGCCTGCCACCGCGGCCGAGGTGATGTCCGTCCCCGCGGTGACGGTCCGCGCGGACGAGCCGGCGGCCGGCGCCGCCCGGCTGATGGCCCGCCGCGGGGTGGACCGGCTGCCCGTCGTGGACGGGGAGGACCGCCTCGTCGGCATCGTCACCCGCCGGGACCTCCTGCACCTGTTCCTGCGGCCGGACACGGAGATCCGGCGCCGCGTCGTCACGGAGGTGCTGCACTCCGCCCTGGGCCTGCCGGCGCGGGCCGTCGACGTCCATGTCGTGCACGGGACCGTCGCCCTGGAGGGACACGTGGAGCGGCAGAGCCAGCTGGCGGTGCTGCGGAGCCTGGTCGAACGCCTCGACGGGGTCGTGTCGGTCGTCTCGCACGTCACGGCGCTCGTCGACGACACCGCCGGCCGCAGCGCCATGGCGTGGTGAGCCGCACGGCGGCCGCCGCCGACCGCGCGCAAGACGGCAGCCGCGCACGAAAGGGCGGCCGGACGGCAAAGGGCGGAAAGAGCCCGCCCGCTTCTCGCGGAACCCGATTGTGTGGTGCACGGCACGAGGCCGCTTCTCCGCATCCTCAGTATTTGGGCTCTCTCCGCACTCTCATTGCAGCACTCCCCGGCCCGGTGCGCCAGGGCCGGCCGGTCCCGGGTGGGGCCGCTCGGCCCATCGCGCGGGCGCGGGCGCGCGAGTGAACCTGGATGCTGCAGCGCACCACCCGACACGACAGGAGCAGTCCCGTGACCGCACCACTGATCGGCTCCGCAGAAGCCGCCCTGTTCGTCGGCGACGCCGTGACCGCGCCCTCGATGCACAACGCTCAGCCCTGGAGCTTCGTCCTGCGCCGGGCCACCGGGACCATCGAGCTGTACGGGGACCCCCGCCGGGCCATGCACCGGGCGGACCCGGACCACCGCGCCCTCCACCTCGGCTGCGCCGCAGCCCTGTTCAACCTGCGCGTATCCGCCGCCCACCACGGCCGGCAGGCCGTCGTGCGGCTGCTGCCGGACGGCGCCGACCCCTGGCTGCTGGCCGAGGTCGGGTTCACCGACCCCGTCGGCGACGACCAGGACCTGGCCGCGCTGTACCCCGCGCTGCGCAGGCGCCGTACGAGCCGCTTCCCGTTCGGTGACGAGCCGGTCCCGGACGCGCTGCTGGACGGCCTGCGGGCGGCCGCCCTGCTGGAGGGCTGCCGCCTGGACGTGCCGGATCCCTGGCACGTCGACACCCTGCTCGGGCTGGTCCGCGACGCGGAGCAGCGCGAGGAGATCCAGCCGGGGGTGCGGGCCGAGACGGCCGCCTGGACGTACGACACCGCCGGGACCGCGACAGCGGGCGCGGGTACCGGTGCCGATACGGGCGGGAGGCCGCGCCGCGACGGCATCCCGGCCGCCGCCTTCGGCCCGCGCAGCACGGGCGGGGCCGCGACCGTACGGGATTTCGGCCGGACCAGGCCGGTGGCCGGCCGCGACCGGGCCGCCTTCGAGGAGCACCCGCAGCTGGTCCTGCTCTCCACGGCCCGGGACACGCCCGCCGACTGGCTGCGGGCCGGGCAGGCCCTGGAGCGGATCCTGCTGCAGGCCACCGCCGACGGCCTGGCCACGTCCATGAGCTCCCAGCCCCTGGAGTGGCCCGAACTGCGGTGGCCGGCCCGGAACCCGGTCACGGGCACGGGTCACGTCCAGATGGTCATCCGGCTGGGTTACGGCCCGCAGGGCCCCGGCACGCCCCGCCGGGCGGTCGCCGAGGTCCTGCACGTCCTGTGACACCGGCGCCTCCCGCCTCTGCCCCGTGACGGGAGTTCGGCCTTCCGTATCCATGTGCTCCCGATAGGCTTTGCGCCGGTTGAGTGCGAGGAGAGCCGGTTCATGGTGGGGGATTCGTTGTCCCGGATGCCGAAGATGCGTCTGGACGAGCTGCTCGACGAGCTCCAGGGGCGGATCGACGCCGCCCGCGGCACGCGCGACCGCGTGCACAGCCTCCTGGAGGCCGTCGTGTCGGTGGGGCGGGAGCTGGAGCTCTCCCAGGTCCTGCGCCGCATCGTGGAGGCAGCCGCGCTGCTCGTCGACGCCGAGTACGGCGCCCTCGGGGTCATCGGGCCGGACGGCAGGACGCTCTCGCAGTTCCTGACCGTCGGCGTCTCCGACGAGGAGATCGCCCGGATCGGGCCGTTGCCGTCCGGCCACGGCCTGCTGGGCGAGGTGATCCGGCACCCGGAGCCGCTGCGGCTGGCCGATCTCGGCAAGCACCCGTCCTCGCACGGCTTCCCCGCGCACCATCCGCCGATGCGCACGTTCCTGGGCGTGCCGATCCGGGTGCGGGAGGAGGTGTTCGGAAACCTCTACCTCACCGACAAGCGGGGCGGCAAGGACTTCGACACGGAGGACGAGTCGGTCATCACCACCCTGTCGGTGGCCGCCGGTGTCGCCATCGACAACGCCCGCCTGTACGAGGGCTCCCAGCGCCAGCAGCACTGGCTGCGGGCCAATGCCGAGATCACGGGGAGCCTGCTGTCCGGGAGTTCGCGCACCGAGGTGCTCCAGCTCATCGCGCGCCGGGCGCAGGACATCACCGGCGCGCAGGGCGCGGAGATCGCCACTGCGCTGCCCGGGGCGGACGGGCTGCTGGTGGAGGTGGCCACCGGCGCCGGGGCCGAGGCCCGGCAGGGGCTGGTCCTGCCCCTGGCGGGGACGATGGTGGGGGCCGCGCACACCGAGGTCGCCCCGGTGTCGAGCCCGCGGGCCGCCACCGACCGGCGGTTCAACGCGGACTCGGCGCCGCCCGGCGCCGAGGGCCCGGCCGTGGCGGTGCCCCTGGGCACGGGTGGCATGCCCACGCGGGGCGTGCTGTTCCTCGCCCGGGCCGCGGGTGATCCCGCGTTCAGCGACGGCGAGCTCGAACCGCTGCTGGCCTTCGCCGGGCAGGCAGCGCTCGGCCTGGAACTGGCGGACCGGCGGCGGGACGCCGAGCAGATCGCCCTGCTGGAGGAGCGCGACCGCATCGCCCGCGACCTCCACGACCTGGCCATCCAGCGGCTGTTCGCCACCGGGATGACCCTGCAGAGCGCGGCCCGACTGGTGGAGCACGGCGGGGCCGCGCAGCGGCTCGGCCGTGCCGTGGACGACCTCGACGAAACCATCAAGATCATCCGATCGACCATCTTCGGGCTGCGCACGAAGGACCGGGACGGTGCGGGCGGTGCCGGGCTGCGCGCCCGCGCGGCGCGGGCGGTCGGCGAGGCCGCGACCCTGCTCGGGCACCCGCCGCGGCTGAGCATGGAGGGCCTGCTCGACACCGACGTGCCCGACGAGGTGGCCGACCACGTCGTGGCCGTGCTCGGGGAGCTGCTCAGCAATGCGGCCCGGCACGCGCAGGCCAGCCGGGTCGGAGTGTCGCTCAAGGCGGGCGCCGGCGAGGTCGTGCTGGCCGTGTCGGACAACGGGGTGGGCATCGCCGAACAGGGCCGCCGCAGCGGTCTGGCCAACCTGGACGAGCGGGCCCGCAGCGTCGGCGGTGCGTTCCTGATCGAATCGCCGGCCGGGGGCGGCAGCCGGCTCGTGTGGCGGGCCCCGCTGCGGAGGGACCCCGCCTCGGCGGAGCGCACCTGATCAGCCGACCCCGGCACACGGGGCCGCGCCCGGCGCCGCGGCCGGACGGGATTCCCCGCCCGCGGGGGGTTCTGCGCCCGCGGCACGCTCCGGGCCCGCGGCACGCTCCAGCCGGAAGCCGGTGACCAGGTCCGGCCGGATGCGGACGACGCGGCAGGGCTGCCGGGCGAGCACCCAGGGCCGCAGCCGGTCCTCGTACGCGGCCGCCTGCGCGGGGTCGGTCACGGGGCGTGCGTAGCCGGTGACCACGACGCTCCAGCCGAGGCGGGTGCGGGTGTCGATGTCGTCGGTCTCGTACGCGACGACGACGCCCGCGCCGTCGGAGGGCGTCGCCAGCGCGGCGAGCGCGCCGCCGTCGTGCACCCGCAGGACGATGTCCTCGCCGTCCAGGAGGTGGTTCACGGGGCGTACCGCGGGGAGCGCGTGCCGGGTGAAGACGACCCGTCCCAGAGGGACCGTCCCGATCAGGCGCAGGGCTTCACCGCGGGGCAGGGGCCGCATGCGGCGCGCTCCTTCCCCGTCCACTTCGTGTTCCATGATGTGCACCTGTGGTCCGAAGGAGATCGATCTGCTGCGTCTTGTGCTCTTGTGTGAACCAGCAGCGTCACCCGGACCGTGGGCGCCCCACCTGGGCCGAACGGTCCTCCCCGGGTTCACGCCCAGCCGCAGTACAGCTGGCGGTCCGCGCCGACCACCCGCAGCGATTTGGCCAGCAGCGGCTGCACGCCCTGGAGCAGGAGACGCGCCCCGGTGCGCGCGCACCGCCGGTGCAGGCGCAGGAACATGTCGATGCCCGAGGTGTCGCAGAACGCGAGCCCGGACAGGTCCAGGACCACGTCCCCGCCGCCGTCGGCGACCCGGGCGAGTCTCGGCTCCACGGCCGCGACGGTGTGCACGTCCAGCTCACCCACGACGGCGACGCCCGCCCCGTACTCGTCCCGCACGACCGTCCTGAGCGCGATCATCGTCCTGCCCATGTGCCCCTCTCCCCTCCTGCGTCGCCGTGTCCCGCCGAGCCCGTTCCCGGCTCGGCGGTCCGGCCTCGCCCATCCCATCAGCCCCACAGCCGGCGGCATAAGGTCCGTAGGCCCCGTGCCGAGGGCCGAAGGTCCCGATGTCCGTGGTCCCGGCCACGGACCGGCCCGTACCGCGCCGGGGGAAGGGCCGATCGGCCCTGTCGCAGGGCCCTGCGGCGGGGGAGGATGCGTAGGCGCGCGTACGTCCGGTACCCGCCCGAGCGAGGAGCAGAAGAATGACCGACAGCGGTTCCCACCACCCGGCGACGGAGCCGATCAGCGTCTTCCTCCTCGACGACCACGAGGTCGTCCGCCGCGGCGTGCACGACCTGCTGGAGGCCGAGCCGGACATCCGCGTGGTGGGCGAGGCCTCCACGGCGGAGCAGGCGCTCGTACGGGTCCCCGCGCTGCGGCCTCGGGTGGCGGTGCTCGACGTACGGCTCCAGGACGGCGACGGCGTCACCGTCTGCCGTGAACTGCGCTCCCGGATGCCGGACCTGGCCTGCCTGATGCTCACCTCGTTCGACGACGAGGAGGCGCTGCTCGACGCCATCATGGCCGGCGCCTCCGGCTACGTCCTCAAGCAGATCAGCGGGACCGACCTGGTCACCGCGGTCCGCACGGTGGCCTCGGGCAAGTCGATGCTCGACCCGGGCGCCACCGCCCGGGTGATGGCCCGGATGCGGGGCGAGGTGCCGCAGGAGGAGCAGGTACCGGGCCTGCCGGGGTTCACCGACCGGGAGAAGGAGATCCTGGTGCTGGTCAGCGAGGGCCTGACGAACCGCGAGATCGGCAAGCGGCTCTACCTCGCCGAGAAGACGGTGAAGAACATCGTCTCGCGCCTGTTCATCAAGCTCGGCGTCGACCGGCGCGTCCAGGCCGCCGTGATCGCCAGCCACACCCTCGTCCCGTCCAACCGCCAGCCGGGCCGCCCCGCCTGAGGGCGGCGGGCGGCGGGCCGCCGCCCGCCGCCCGCGCGTTCAGGACTGCGGCACCACGGCCACGGGGCACCGCGCGTGGTGCAGGACGGCGTGGGCCACCGAACCGATCCTGCTGCCGACGGGCCCCTTGCGCGTACGCCGGCCCACGACCAGCAGCGATGCGGACCCCTCCGCCGCCGCCAGCAGCACCTGCCCGGCACTGCCCAGTTCGACGTGCTCCACCACGGGCACCTCGGGGTACTTCTCGCGCCACGGCTCCAGCGCCCGGCGCAGCGCCGCCTGCTCGTACTGCACCAGCCCGCCGTCCTGGTCGGAGATCCACATCGAGCCGGGGCTGTAGGCGTAGATCGACGGCAGGTCCCAGGCACGCACCGCCCGTACGGCGGCCCCGCGGGCGGCGGCCGCCTCGAACGCGAAGCCCAGCACGTCGTGGCTGTCCTCGGGGTAGCCGTACTGGCCGACGACGACGTCGCCCGGCCCGCCGCCCTGCCCGGCATCCGGCTGTTCGGCGTCGGCCGCGCGCACGGAGACCACCGGGCAGGGGGCCTCGCCGATGACCTGCTGCCCGTACGAGCCCAGCAGGAAGCCGAGGACCGGTCCGTGGCCGCGGGTGCCCAGGGCCAGCAGTTCCGCCTGCTCCGCCTCCCGCAGCAGGGCGGTCACCGGCGCGTCCGAGACGACCTCGGTGACGATGCCCAGCTCCGGGTGGCGCGCGGCGACCTCGTCGGCCGCGGCGTGCAGGACGGCTTCGGCGCGGCGGGCCTCCTCCTCCCGGTCCTGGGCTATCGGCAGTGCCACCGGCTGCCACAGCCAGGCGTGGACCAGGCGCAGGCCCAAGCCCCGCCGGGCCGCCTCGTCCGCCGCCCACCGCGCGGCGGCCCGGCTCTCCGGGGATCCGTCCACTCCGACGGCGATGACAGGTGTCACGGCTCTGCCCTCCATACTGCTCGGCTGCGTACTGCTCGGCTGCGATCTGCGGGGGCGGTACGTCGGCCCCCCGATTCCACTCTGGCGTGCCGCACCCTGCCCGCCGAAGGGCCGACCGGCCCTCACGCCGGGCCGGTCGGCACCCTCCGGCCGGGCGCGGTCGGCACGAACCCGGCGCCCGCCGCCGACAGCAGCCGGTCCGCGACTCGGTCACGCATCGGCGGCTGCGTCCGCCGGGCGCCCCGCGGACCGGAGTCGCGGCGGGGACGGCGGGACGGCCACCGCCGGCGCCGCCATGGACGCGGACACCTTTGCCGCGGACACTCGTGATGCGGACCTTCGATGCGGAGACCCTCACGGTGCGGATCCTTCCGGGCGGTGCCCCTGCGGAAACACCCGCAGGCGGTGCCCGGCCGGAGCGGGGTCGAGCAGACCCGCTCGGGGGGCCGCATGGCCCTGTGCCGTCCGTCCGTGCGGTCGCAGCATGGGATCCGGGGAATCGATACCGATAGGCAGTCCAGTTCAGTCCAGCCCTGTTCCGAGGTGATCTGACATGGCATCCGCAGAATGGACCACTCCCGGGGTGTACGCAGGCCCGGGCGGCGTGCTCACCGACGCAGCCGGCACCCTCACGGGTGAACTGACGGTGCACACCACATGGGAGCAGGAGCGGGCGCACATCGCCGTGCAGTACGCGGGCGCGTCCGAGTGGTACGCCCTGGCGGGCAGCCCCGTGGACTGCCCGAGTTCCGAGGCCAGCCGGACGCTGCACCAGAGAGCGGTGGAGGCCGTGCGCACCGGCGGGGCGGTGCCGTTCTCCCCGTGGCCGACGACCCCCGTGGCCTGAGCGGGCCGCCCGCCACCCGTGCGGACCGCCTGTCGACCGAGCCGCTGCCCGGGCGGGTGTGCCCCACCGTCCGGCCGGGTGTTGCGGGCGGCTCGCCGGGGAGCGTGCACGAGGGCCGATCGGACAGCGTCCGTGTCGCCGCCCCGGGACCGCGTACGCCGCGGGCCGGTGCGCCCAGGACCGTTCGGGCGGGCGGCTGAGCGGGCCCGCTCCCGCCAGTCCACAAGAACGGTCTGCCGCGGCCACGGCGTCGGCTCCGTCGCCGTGACGGAGGGCGGGAG
>NZ_JACBGN010000310.1 GCF_013401435.1 Streptomyces sp. BR123 | reverse complement strand
GCCGCGCCCCGAGCGGCCCGTGCCGACCCCCGGCGAGGTGTTCCCTCCGCGCCGGAAGCCGACCCCGCCCCCGGCGGCCGGGCTGGCCGCCGGGTAGCTACGCTGGGGCCATGGACTACGTTTCCGCGCTCGTTCCCCCGTTCGTGATGGCCGCGTTCTTCATCGCTCTCGTCGTGACGATCGTGAAGAGCCAGGGCGGTGCCAACAAGGCGAAGGAGGACGCGGCCGTCGACGCCGCCATCTCCCGCGCCGAAGCCGCTCGGCAGGCGCAGCCCCGCCCGTAGGGGGCGGGTTGTTCCGGGCGTACGGCCTCCGGGCCGTACGCCCGGTTTTTGTTGCCCGGCGTCGCGTGAATGGCCGGGCAATTCCCCACAATCCGCACTATCGTGCTGGTGTGCCTCGTCCCTTGGGAGAACTCGAAGACGCGGTCATGACGCGGGTGTGGCAGTGGAACCGCCCGGTCACCGTACGTGAAGTCCTGGAAGACCTCCAGCAGGAACGGTCGATCGCGTACACCACGGTGATGACCGTTATGGACAATCTCCATCAGAAGGGCTGGGTCCGCCGGGAGGCAGAAGGCCGCGCCTATCGATATACGGCGGTCTCCACCCGTGCCGCCTACTCGGCCGCACTGATGAACGAAGCCTGGTCCACGAGCGACAGCCCCGCGGCTGCTCTGGTCGCCTTCTTCGGGATGATGTCCCCGGAACAGCGCGAAGCACTCCGCGACGCCATCCGGCTCGTCCGGCACGACGAGGAGTCGGGCGCCGACCAGGCCCCCGGCCCCGCGCAGCAGCCGGCCCCCGAGGCTCCCGGGAAAGCCCCCGGGGCCGCTCACCGACCCTCCGCGGCCGCTGCGGAACCTCCCGCGGAACCTGCCCCCGGGGCCGCTTCGGGCACCGAGGGGGACTCCGCCGCGGACCGCTCCGACCCGGGGCGATAGCGTCCCGTCATGGCCGAGATTTCCGCTGCCCCAGCAAAAACGGTGACGATCCGCCGTGCCCGTACCGGCGATGTCCGCGCACTGCGCCGCCTGCTCGACCAGTACGTGCAGCAGCGGATCCTCCTCGACAAAGCCCCGGTGACCCTTTACGAGGACATCCAGGAGTTCTGGGTCGCGGAACGCCTCTCCGACGGCCGGGTGGTGGGCTGCGGCGCACTCCACGTGATGTGGGAAGACCTCGCCGAAGTGCGCACTCTCGCCGTCGACCTCGAGTTGAAGGGGGCGGGAGTCGGCCATCAGCTGCTCGCGCAGTTGTTGGACACCGCCCGCGCGGTGGGGGTCCGCCGGGTTTTCTGCCTCACCTTCGAAGTGGACTTCTTCGCGAAGCACGGCTTCGTCGAGATCGGGGAGACACCGGTCGACACCGATGTGTACATGGAGCTCCTGCGTTCCTATGACGAGGGCGTCGCCGAGTTCCTCGGTCTCGAACGAGTGAAGCCGAACACCTTGGGCAACAGCCGGATGCTTCTGCACCTCTGAACGATCACGTCGGCTTTTCCCGGGCTCCGCGCACCTGTGGCCTATGTCCGAATCGCGCACGTTTCCCTCCTCGCTGCGGTCCTGAACCTCTCCCGGGGGGTTTGTGTTTTCCCGGGAAAAGCGGTTTCCTTTCCGCGTACTGCTTTTCGATGAAAGGAAATCCGGTGGCACAGAAGGTTCAGGTCCTTCTTGTCGACGACCTCGACGGTGGCGAGGCGGACGAGACCGTGACGTTCGCTCTGGATGGCAAGACCTACGAGATCGACCTCACCACCGCCAACGCGGAAACGCTCCGTGGTCTGCTCGAGCCGTACACCAAGGGCGGTCGCCGCACCGGCGGCCGTGCCGCCGCGGGCCGCGCCAAGGGCCGCGCTGCAGCGAGCTCCGGCAACCCGGACACCGCCGAGATCCGCGCCTGGGCCAAGGCCCAGGGGATGAACGTCAACGACCGCGGTCGGGTTCCGGCGGAAATCCGCGAGGCCTACGAGAACGCCAAGGGCTGACCCCGTACCGGCGTACGCCGCCGCAGCCGTGCCCGGTGGCACTCCGTCGCCGCCGCGGCGACCAGGCGTACGAGATCGGGCGCAGCAGCTCCCGGCCGGAGGCCGACGCCGCCCTGCCCAGGACCGGGCAGGGCCGGCAGCAGAGCCTCACACCCCTGCTCGGGGGGTCGCAGCCACACGGCGGCCCCCCGGGGACTTCCCCCCGCGGCCCGTCCGGGAGGAACCGGAGCCGTGATCCGGCCACCGGCGCCCAGGGCGGTGAGGTCGAGGGCGACCCCGCCCCACTCCAGCCAGTCGAGCAGCCCCGGCAGCTCCTCCGCGGACCCCGCCGCCACCAGGAACCGCATCCTGCGGCCCATGAGGGCGACCGGGCCGGTGGCCACCGGCCGCCGCAGCAGCTCCGCCCCCGCGTCGGACGGCAGCTCCAGCACGTCGAACCGGGTCCCGGTGACCAGCTGGGCGGGCGGCCCGCCCGCGACGGTCCAGCCCAGCACCCCCTCGTACCAGGACGCGCAGCCGTCCTCCGGAGCGGTGCGGGGCGGGGGAACGGTGAAAGCCATGACAGGAGCAACTCCGAACGGCTTCCGGGGTTACGCTGTGCACTCCGACCAATGCGGAACGTAAAGTTCCATGGGGTGGGAACCGCATTCGGGACCGAATCGTGTTCGCCCGTAGCGGAGTCACACGGTGGCGAGGGCATGGACCGTCAGTGCTTACGGGTAAGACATTCCTAGTGGATCGGGGCGACACGCTGATTTGAGCGGCTTCCGTTCGCCATCGGCGTACACCTGTGACGGGTATCTGCCTGGCCTGCGGGAACATCGTCTCGCACCATCGGGTTGGAGCAGTTGTCGGCTGTTGCAGCCGGTTTTCCCCACTGACACGGGGGTGAGCCGCGGACGGATGTCGGCAGTTGGAATGAGCTGTCCCGCCCCGCGGGACTAGCATGCGGAAGGACAGGGCGGGGACCGACCCCGAACTGCCCGACCGCTCTGAGGAGCGATAAACGATGTTCGAGAGGTTCACCGACCGCGCGCGGCGGGTTGTCGTCCTGGCTCAGGAAGAAGCCCGGATGCTCAACCACAACTACATCGGCACCGAGCACATCCTCCTGGGCTTGATCCACGAGGGTGAGGGTGTCGCCGCTAAGGCCCTGGAGAGCCTCGGGATTTCGCTCGAGGCTGTTCGCCAGCAGGTTGAGGAGATCATCGGCCAGGGCCAGCAGGCCCCGTCCGGCCACATCCCCTTCACCCCGCGGGCGAAGAAGGTCCTGGAGCTCTCGCTCCGAGAGGCCCTCCAGCTCGGCCACAACTACATCGGCACCGAGCACATCCTGCTGGGCCTGATCCGCGAGGGCGAGGGCGTCGCGGCCCAGGTCCTGGTCAAGCTGGGCGCCGATCTCAACAGGGTCCGGCAGCAGGTCATCCAGCTGCTCTCCGGCTACTCCGGCGGAGGCAAGGAGTCGGCCACGGCAGGCGGCCCGGCCGAGGGAACCCCCTCGACCTCGCTCGTCCTGGACCAGTTCGGCCGCAACCTCACCCAGGCGGCCCGCGAATCCAAGCTCGACCCGGTCATCGGGCGCGAGAAGGAGATCGAGCGGGTCATGCAGGTGCTGTCCCGCCGCACCAAGAACAACCCGGTCCTCATCGGCGAGCCCGGCGTCGGCAAGACCGCCGTCGTCGAGGGCCTGGCCCAGGCCATCGTCAAGGGCGAGGTGCCCGAGACCCTCAAGGACAAGCACCTCTACACCCTCGACCTGGGCGCGCTCGTCGCCGGCTCCCGGTACCGCGGTGACTTCGAGGAGCGCCTGAAGAAGGTCCTGAAGGAGATCCGCACCCGCGGCGACATCATCCTGTTCATCGACGAGCTCCACACGCTGGTCGGTGCGGGCGCCGCGGAAGGCGCGATCGACGCGGCCTCGATCCTGAAGCCGATGCTGGCCCGCGGTGAGCTCCAGACCATCGGTGCCACCACGCTCGACGAGTACCGCAAGCACCTGGAGAAGGACGCGGCCCTGGAGCGCCGCTTCCAGCCCATCCAGGTCGCCGAGCCGTCGCTGCCGCACACGATCGAGATCCTCAAGGGCCTGCGCGACCGCTACGAGGCCCACCACCGCGTCTCCATCACGGACGAGGCCCTCGTTCAGGCCGCCACCCTGGCCGACCGGTACATCTCGGACCGCTTCCTGCCGGACAAGGCGATCGACCTGATCGACGAGGCCGGCTCCCGGATGCGCATCCGCCGGATGACCGCGCCGCCGGACCTCCGCGAGTTCGACGAGAAGATCGCGGGCGTGCGCCGGGACAAGGAGTCGGCCATCGACTCCCAGGACTTCGAGAAGGCGGCCTCCCTCCGCGACAAGGAGAAGCAGCTCCTCGCCGCGAAGGCCAAGCGCGAGAAGGAATGGAAGGCCGGCGACATGGACGTCGTCGCCGAGGTCGACGGCGAGCTGATCGCCGAGGTCCTCGCGACCGCGACCGGCATTCCCGTCTTCAAGCTCACGGAGGAGGAGTCCTCGCGTCTGCTGCGCATGGAGGACGAGCTCCACAAGCGGGTCATCGGCCAGAAGGACGCCATCAAGGCGCTCTCCCAGGCGATCCGCCGTACCCGTGCCGGTCTGAAGGACCCGAAGCGCCCGGGTGGCTCGTTCATCTTCGCCGGCCCGTCCGGTGTCGGTAAGACCGAGCTCTCCAAGACGCTCGCCGAATTCCTCTTCGGCGACGAGGACGCGCTGATCTCCCTCGACATGTCGGAGTTCAGCGAGAAGCACACGGTTTCCCGCCTCTTCGGTTCGCCCCCCGGCTACGTGGGCTACGAAGAGGGCGGCCAGCTCACCGAGAAGGTGCGCCGCAAGCCGTTCTCCGTCGTCCTCTTCGACGAGGTCGAGAAGGCCCACCCGGATATCTTCAATTCCCTTCTCCAGATCCTGGAGGACGGTCGCCTGACCGACTCCCAGGGCCGGGTCGTGGACTTCAAGAACACGGTCATCATCATGACGACCAACCTGGGTACCCGGGACATCTCGAAGGGCTTCAACCTGGGCTTCGCCGCCCAGGGCGACGTCAAGACCGGCTACGAGCGAATGAAGGCCAAGGTCAACGAGGAGCTGAAGCAGCACTTCCGCCCCGAGTTCCTGAACCGTGTCGACGACACGGTGGTCTTCCACCAGCTGTCGCAGGAAGACATCATCCAGATCGTCGACCTGATGATCGCCAAGGTGGACGAGCGCCTGAAGGACCGCGACATGGGCATCGAGCTCAGCGGCGAGGCCAAGCTCCTGCTGGCCAAGCGCGGCTACGACCCGATCCTGGGTGCGCGTCCGCTGCGTCGCACGATCCAGCGCGAGATCGAGGACATCCTGTCGGAGAAGATCCTCTTCGGCGAGCTGCGCCCCGGTCACATCGTGGTCGTCGGCACGGAGGGCGAGGGCGAGAACGTCAAGTTCACCTTCCGCGGCGAGGAGAAGTCGGCCCTGCCGGACCTCCCGCCGATCGAGGCCACGGGCTCCGGCCCGGACCTCAGCAAGGGCTGACGGCCGGCCCGCACCGCGGGCAGCCGTCGCAGTCACCAGGGGCGGCCCCGGAACCGACACGGTTCCGGGGCCGCCCCTCGTGCGTGGAAGGCCTGCTGCGGCCTGCGGACGGGAATCCCCGCACTCGCCGCCCCGCCGGGCGCCATCGGCCCGTACAGCGGGCCGTACGGGAGTCCTGCAGCGCCGCACCGCCGGCGGCGGCAGGGGAGGCGGCCGTCCGGGCGGCCCGTCCGCAGGCTCCGGAGCGCGACTGCGCGGGTCCGCGGCTACAGGAAACCTGTCCCGAACAGGTGCCGCCGATGTCGTGATCCGGTGACAAGCCGCACAGGACAAATCGGGCGCACTATCATCTTTCGTAGATCGAAAATCCGATTTGCCACCCGTGTTCGCCCAGCGAGAGGGCGGTCAAGCGGGTGCGCCACACCCCCCTCCCCTACGAGTCGCGGTAGTAAACGGGACGTTTGGGGATGTCGCGGGACGCGGGTTACCAAGGTTGGGCAAGCCCGGCACACCGCCGCTCGCGGTGCCGGGTTGCTCATTGCCTGACTGCCCCCGTCCCCGGCCCCGGAGGTCTCCTTCATGTCCGCGAAGCGCATCAGCACCCGTCGTACCCGCCTCGCCATCGGCGCCACCGCTCTCGGTGCGACCCTGGCCCTCGGGGCCGGCGCCACTGCCGCCTTCGCCGCCACCCCCGCCGCCCTGCCCGCCGCGCAGTCCTCCGCCTCGACCGCCTCGGCCACGGCCGGAGCCTGGCAGAAGCCCCTCGCCAGCTACACGCTGTCCGCGACGTACGGCAAGGGCGGCAACCTCTGGTCCGCCAAGCACTCCGGCCAGGACTTCGCCGTCCCCGTCGGCACCCCGGTCAAGGCCGTCAGCGCCGGCACCGTCGTCAAGGCCGGCCCCAACGGCGGCGGCGACGGCCCGGCCTACGGCAACGCCATCGTGGTCAAGCACGGCAACAACACGTACTCGCAGTACGCGCACCTGTCCAAGATCCAGGTCAAGACCGGCCAGAAGGTCGCCAAGGGCGCCCAGATCGGCCTGTCCGGCAACACCGGCAACTCCACCGGCCCGCACCTGCACTTCGAGATCCGGACCACGCCGAACTACGGCTCGTCCGTGAACCCGGTCGCCTTCCTGCGCGCCGCCGGCGTCACCCTCTGACGCACCCGGAGCGCCCAGGACCACCGGGGACCACCCGGGACACATCCGGACAGGCAGTGGAACCGGCCCGCCGAGCGGGCCGGTTCTCCGCATGTCAGAACAGCAGCCACGCCCCCGAGGGCTGGGTCTTGGCGTCGACCCGGCCGGCCTTGAGGGTGTCGATCTGGGCGGGCGACAACAGCGCGTCGTACGTCTGGATGCTGTCCATGGCGCCGCTCCACGCGGCGGTCCACTTGTCCTCGTGGCGGGCACGGGCCAGCTGGAGCGGGCCCTGGGCCTGGAAGACGCCGGAGACGGCGCTCTCCCCGGCCTTCTTGCCGTTGACGTACAGGGCGATCTGCTTGCGCTCGGCGTCGTAGGTCGCGGTCAGCTGCGCGAAGGTCTTCTCCATCTTGGCGCTCTCGCCGCTGACGGTGACGACGGTGGACTCGGCGCCCTGGTCCCCGGTCTGCACGCGGAAGACCCACGCCGGCTTGCCGTTCACCTGGTCCAGGCCCAGCGCGAACGAGAAGGACTTCTCGGTGCCCTGGCTGACGGCCATCTGCCGGCCCTTCGCCGAGCGGCTCCACACCCGGGCCGAGACGGTGAAGCTCTTGGACGTGTCCACGATCCGGTTCTCGGACTCGGCGTACGAGTTCTCGTTGCCCTTGGTGCGGAGCTCGAACCGCTTGTCGATGGGGAAGACCCCGGCGTCGGCCCCCATCTTCAGCGGAGCCTTGCCGGCGCGGTCGCGGATCTTGGTGGGGTCGTCCTTCACGGTCGGGGTGTTGTCGACCGGCGCCTTGCTCTTGGAGCCGCTGGGGGAGGGCGAGGCCGAGGCCGAGGCGGACGCGGAGGGGTCGCCGCCGGCGTTGTCGCTGCCCTGGTCATCGCCCCCGCCCATGAGCAGGAACGTGCCACCGCCGGCGAGCAGCGCCAGTACGGTCACCCCGCCGCCGATCATCCACAGCCTCTTCTTGCGCCGCTCGGCCGCAGAGCGGTCGGCCATCGCCTCCCAGTCGGGCTGCTCGGAGTGCAGCGGCGGGAACGGCCCCCGGCCCGGGGTGTCCTGGACGGGCAGCCCGGCGGGCGGCCACTGCGCGGGCGGGACGGCGGCGTTCTGCTGGAACGGCGCAGGACCACCGCCCGGCTGATGCGGATGCGGCGCCGACGCTCCCGGAGCCCCCGGACCCGCAGGAGCGCCGGGTGTGCCCGGACTCCCGGGCGCGGCAGGCGCGCCCGGAGTCCCCGGACCGCCAGGAGCGCCGGGTGCGCCCGGCGCTCCTGCCTGCTGCGGGAAGCCGTAGCCGCCGCCGGGATGGCCGGGCGCGGCAGGCTGACCGGGCAGGCCGGGGGCCGACGGGGGGCCGGGTATGGAGG
>NZ_JACBGN010000030.1 GCF_013401435.1 Streptomyces sp. BR123 | reverse complement strand
GTGTCGGTCATCGGGGCCTCGTGGTTTCGGCCGGCCGGCGGTCTCCGGCTCGGCGGTCGAAGAGCGGGAAGGAGCGGGTGGCGTCGGGGAGGTCAGCGGGGTACGAGGCCCAGGCGGATGCCGGCGGTGTCGACGAGCAGCGGCAGCGGCCCCGAGGACGGCAGCGCGGGCCGGGCGCCGGTGAGGCGGTTGGCGCGCAGGAGCTCGGCGCACAGGGCGGTGGTGACCAGCAGGCCCAGGTTCTCGCCGGGACAGCGGCCGCCGCCGTGGCTGAACGGCGCGAACTGCAGGATCCCGGTCGCGCCCGGGGCCAGCCAGCGGCCGGGCACGAACGCGTCGGGCGCGGAGACCCGGTACGGGTCGCGGTTGTGGAACAGGGCGGGCACCAGGACCGACGTGCCCGCCGGGTAGGACGCGCCGCGCCAGGTGGACTCGGCCCGGGTGACCCGTACCAGGTCCGGGACCAGCGGGAACAGCCGCAGGGACTCCCGGACGCAGGCCTGCAGACGGGGCAGGAGCGGACCGCCGACGGTGGACACCTCGGCGAGGACGGCGTCCTGCTCGGCCGGGTGGGTGGCGATGAGCAGCAGGGTGCGGGCGGCGACCGGCGCGAGCCCGTCCAGGGCGAGGAACCAGTGGTGGGTCTGGCCGATCGGGTCGAGGCTGCCGTCCGGGTCCGGGTGGGTGAGGGCCCGGGCGGCCAGGGTGTGCGCGGGCGCCTCGGCGGCGTACGCCGCGATCCGCGCGTTGGCCTGGGCGTACAGCGTGCGCGCCGCCTGGGCCTGCTTCCTCCGCTTGCCCATCCAGTTGCCCTCGTTGCGCAGCGAGATCAGCCACTGCGTGAGCTGCCGGTCGTCGGCGGCCGCGTCGCCCAGGACGATCCGGCGGGCCACCCGCTGCAGCGCGCGTTCGAGCGCCGGGGTGTCGAGGACGCTGCGGGCGGTGAGCCGCCGGGCCTCATCCGCGACCACGGCGAGGTAGTCCCGGCCGCAGGGGTGCACGGGCTCGGTGGCGGCCACGGCCTCGTCGTTGATCGTCCGGCGCTGTTCGCGCAGTTCGCCGTGCGAGCAGATGACCCCGGTGGGCTCCAGCACCGACAGGCCGGCGGTCTTGTCGGGCGAGTCCATGGCCAGCGTACGGACGGGTTCTGCGTAGAACCGGCGGAGTTCGGGCTCGTCGAGGAGGACCAGCATGGGCCCGGACATGCCCTTGAGCAGTACGGGCGCCCCGCCGTGGCGGGCGCGCAGCGCGCGCAGGGTGGCCGCCGACCAGGCGGGCTGGCCGACGGCGGCATAGATCTTGACGACGGTGGGGCGGGCGTTGACGAACCCGCGGACGAAGGCGGGCAGGGTGTGCGTGGCGAGGAAGCGGATGTTGTCGGCGGCCCCGGCGACGGCCGGCGCGGCGGTGCCGCCGAGGGCGTCGAGTCCGCGGTCGGCGGCCCGGGTGGACTGGCTCATGCCTCGATCACCTTTCGGGGGGTCTGACGTTGGCCGGGGCGGCTGTGGAGCGGTGTCCGGTCACGGTAAGCGACGGGTGGCCCCGGCCTTCCGAACGCCATGCAGCTAATCGATTCTGCAAGCCCCGCCCGGGGCAAGGGGGCCCACCCGAGTCGGCCGGCCCAGGGCCGGTACCGCGCCTTCGTCACGGTCCGTGGCCGTGATGCGGGAGCCGGCGAGAAACGGCTGCACCCCCTCGGCACACGCTTCACAGGGGAGACCGCCTCGCTCACCGCCTCGCTCTCCTCGTCTCCGTCTCCGTCTGCGCGGCGATGGCGGAACGTCATCGACCCAGGCAGAGACGAGCGCACCGCCGAGGCCGCGGGCCCCGGCGGACACGGGCGGCGGCGGCCAGGGCGGCGGCGGCCAGGGCGAGGCCGCCCCCGTACGGGGGCGGACCGGCCCGGTGCCGAAGTGGAGGGTTCCGGACAGTCCGGGGTCCTTCGTTCGGCCGCGCTTGCGGCGCCGCCGGCCGGGGAAAACGCAGGGGGGCGGTTCCGGACCCGGACCGCCGACGACGAACAGCGCCCGGAACGGGGGCCGCGCGGGAGACCGGCGGGCCGGGCTCGGGAGGTGTGGACGGGTGCCGGACATCGAGCGCCGGATCGTGGTGGTCCGCCATGCGAAGGCAGTGCCCAGAGAGACCACGGACGTCGAGGACTTCGAACGCGAACTCGCGGACCGGGGACGTACCGACGCCCCGAAGATGGGGCGCCGGCTCGCCGAGTCCGGGTTCGCAGTGGGCCTGGCGCTGTGTTCGCCGGCCCGGCGGACCCGGCAGACGTGGCAGCTCATGCTCCCCGCGCTCGCCGATCCCCCGCCCACCGTCTTCGACGACCGGTTGTACCAGGCCGACGCCGAGGAACTGCTCGGCGTACTGGGGGAGCAGGCCGAGGAGCTGACCGGCCTGCTCGTCGTCGGTCACAACCCGGCCGTGCACGAGCTCGCGGTGGGACTGTGCGGCGATGGGCCGGAACCGCTCGTGGCCGGCCTGAACGACAAGTTCCCCACGTGTGCCGTCGCCGTGCTGACCGTGAAGGGCAGCTGGGGGAGCCTGGCGTGGAAGGCGGCCCGCCTGGCCGAGCTCTGGACGCCCCGCGACTGACCCGGAACGCGCGTCGGGCCGCGCCCGGGAACGGGCGCGGCCCGAGGGGGAGCCGGTGGTGCGGGTCGGCGCGTCCGGTCAGGCCGCCGCGGGGGCCGCGGCGGCGTCGGGGGACTGCGCGGGCTGCGGGATGCGGTGCAGGCCCCTGCGGTCGTAGAGGCGGGTGGTGCCGAAGCCGAAGACCAGGGAGGCGGCGAGCGCGATCCCCATAGCGGCCCAGGCCCGGGTGAGGCCCGCATCCCCCTGCGCGCCGTAGTAGAGGATGGAGCGCAGACCGCCGGTGAGCTGCCGCAGCGGCTCGAACTCGGCGAGCGTACGGAAGACCCCGGGCAGCGCCTCCAGCGGCACGGTCGCACCGGACGACGGGACGGCCATCGCGATGAAGACGATGGTGGAGACCAGCATGCCCGGCGTGCCGAAGGCGGCCAGCAGGGCGAGGCCGCTGATGCCGACGACCGCGATGGTGGCCACCGAGTACAGCCACAGCAGGCCCAGGTGGGAGGCGTCCATGTCCAGCAGGCCCACGGTGGTGGCCTCGACGAGGGAGCCCATGACGACCGAGAGGCCCAGCATGAGGACGGTGCTGATGGCCAGGGTGCGCACGCGGCTCGTGTGCCGGACCGGGGTGCGGCGGCGGATCGGGCCGTAGTCGGTGTGCAGGTAGCCGAGCGCGTTGTCGACCTGGGAGGTGATCACGTTGGCGCCGAGCATGCCGCACACCAGCAGGACCAGGGCGTAGTAGAACGCGCTCAGGCCCATCGCGCTGCGCGCGCCGACCGGATGGCCGTCGGCGACCTCCACGGCGGCGGGGTCGGCCAGCATCAGCTTGGCGGCCGGGGGAAGCTGGGCGGCGGCCGCGCCCTGGGCGGACACACGCGAGAGCAGCTCCTTGCCGAGCTGCGCGGAGGCGGCGTGGGCGGCCTGCTGCGTCGCCTGGGAGGCCATGGAGGAGCCGAAGCTGCCCGCCGACTGGTTGGTCAGCACCGTCAGCTTCGGGCGGACCGGCTGCGGCTGGGCCTGGCCCTGGCCCTGCGGCTGGGCCGGAGCCTGGCCCTGGGTCTGGCCCGGCGCCTGGGGCTTCGCCTGCGTCTGCCCGTGCGCCTGCCCCTGGGCTTGGCCCTGGGCCTGTCCCTGTGCCTGGGCGGGCGGGGCGGTCAGGGCCGACACCGACGTGGTGAAGTCCTCCGGCACGACGAGCGCGCCGTAGAGCTTGCCCTGGCCGAGCCGCTTGTCGGCCTCCTCGCGGCTGAGCACCTGCCAGGAGATGCTCCGGTTGGCCGCCGGGGACTTCTGGATCCCCGCGACGACCTGCTCGCCGAAGTTGACGCGCTTGCCGCCCGAGTCGGCGCCCCGGTCGTTGTTGACCAGCGCGACGGGCAGGTCGCGCAGGTTGCCCTTGGGGTTGACGTTGCCGCCGACGTACAGCAGCGCGAACAGCGTCGAGACCGCCGCGAGGATCGCGCCCGTGCCCAGCCACAGCCGCGGGCTGCGCAGGACGGAGGACCGCTCGGAGGGGGCGGAGGAGGGCGGCGGGGCGGACGGCTGGGGCGAAGACATGGCGGCTCCAGGGTGATTACATGGAGTAGTTGGATATTCAAGGTATCCAGTGCTAGATAGTGGCAGTATCTTCTTGGAGTGTCCAATCGACGGCGTCGGAAGCCCGACCGCACCACCACGAGGTAGCCCATGAGGATCTCGGAGCTCAGCCGCAGCACAGGCGTGCCGGTCGCCAGCATCAAGTACTTCCGCCGGGAGGGGCTCCTGCCCGCCGGACGGGCCACGGCCGCCACCCTGGCCGAGTACGGGGAGGAGCACGTCCACCGGCTCCGACTGATCAAGGCGCTGACCACCCTGGGCGGGCTGTCCATCGCCGCCACCCGCGAGGTGCTCGCCGCGGTCGACCGCGCCGACACCACCGACGCCGCCCTCGGCGCGATCAGCTACGCCCTGCCCGTACCGGTGGCCGAGGCGCCGGCCGGGGACTCCGGCCAGGAGGCGGAGGCCGAGGCGGCCGCCCGGGAGGACGTCGAGAAGCTGATCGCGGCCATGGAGTGGCAGGTCCCCGACACCTCCCCGCACGTCCGGGGGCTCGCCGCCGCGCTCAAGCAGCTCCGGCGGCTCGACGCCGGGTACCGGCCCGACGGCCTCCTCCCCTACGCCGAGCTGGCCGACTCCATCGCCCGCCTCGACCTGAGCCGCGCCGCCGCCTTCCGGGAGTCGGCGGCGCTGGCGGAGCAGGCGGTCGTCGTCTTCGCCCTCTCCGCCCCCGTGCTCGAACTTCTGCGGCGCCTGGCCCAGGAGGACCAGGTCCGCCGCCGCATCACGACCGAGGGCCCCGAGGCCTAGCGGCGGGTGTCCACCACGGAGCGGAGCTTGCCGCTGGTGGGGCTGCGGTCCAGCGACGCGCCGTCGACCGCCTCGACCACCAGGTCCAGGAGCCGCTCCGACACCGCCGAGCGGAGCTCCGGATAGCCGGCCAGGAAGACCTCGCGCAGCCGCTCGGGGTCCGTCCCGGCTGCGCCCTCCACGCGCACCGTCAGCCGCTCCCGCGCCTCCCCGTTGCCGAGCAGGATCTGCAGCTCGCCGCGGTGGCCGCCCTGCTCCTCCGCCAGGGACAGGAAGCGGCGGTGGTTGAGGAAGTACGTCGCCACCCGCACCACGTCCCCGGTGCGGCCCTGCAGCTCGAAGCGCGGTGCGTGGCTGCCGCACGGGCAGCGGCCGGGCACGGCCCGCCCCAGGTCGCCGATGACGTACCGGCCCAGCTGCTGGCCGCGCCGGGCGTGCGTGGTGAACACCAGCCGGCCCGTCTCGCCCGGCGCGACCGGCCGGTCCCCGTCCGGGTCGAGGATCTCCATCGTGTGCAGGTCGGCGTGGAGGTGGTGGACGCCGCCCGAGCTCTCGGTGCACTGGTAGCCCAGCGGGCCCAGGTCGGTGCTGCCGTAGGTGATGGAGCGGACCACCTCGATGCCGAACTCGTCCTTCAGCGTGCGCTGCTGCTCCGGCGTGAAGTGCTCGCCGCCGTAGAACACCTTGCGCAGGCCTCCGTAGGCGCGCAGGGCGTCCGCCTCCGCGTGCAGCAGCTGCCACAGGTACGACGGCATGCCGAAGAGGGTGTTCGCCCCGCGGTCGATCAGCGCCTGTGCGGTCGCCCAGTGGTCGGGTCCGGCGGCCAGCGGGAGCTGGACCCCGCCGAGCCGCTCCAGGATGGAGAAGAAGCTGATGAAGCTGCCGTACATGCCGCCGCAGTAGAAGAGGTTGGCGGTGCGGTCCCCGACCGGGTCGTAGCCGGCGGCGAGCAGGCCGCGGGCCGCGGCCTGCATCTGCGTGTCGTAGTCGTCGTAGCTGAACAGCGACAGCGCGGGGGCGCCGGTGCTGCCGCCGCTGTGGAAGTACAGCTCCGCGTCGGCCCGGCCCACGCGGCCGTTGCGCTCCTGCACCTCCTCCTTGCCGAGCAGCGGGCCGGCGGGTACCGGCAGGACGACGGGCCGGGCCAGGTCGTCCAGGCAGGCGGTGGTCGCGAACCGGGCCGGGTCGGCCTGCACCGCGACACGCCGGCTGTAGCGCTGCAGCGCGTACACCCCGTCGTGCGGCTCGCCCGCGTAGCTCTCCAGCATCGCGCCGACGGGCGTGACCCGGGTGACGCCGGCCGCCAGCGCGGTGCGCGCCAGCTCCGCCGTGTCGGTCCGGGTGCCGGCGATGCCCGCGGTCTGCAGGTAGCGGCGCATCGGACGCAGGGTCGCGATCATCCGCTCGCGCGGCAGCGGCTTGACCCACACGCTGCGGTGCAGCGGGGACGCCGTCAGCGGGGACCGGGTGTCCGCCATGACCCGCCACGAACCGTCGGCCGCGGCGAACACCCGGGTCAGGCCGAGGTGTTCCTCCAGCCTGGCCACCAGCTCCGTGGTGGTCAGCTCCGCCTCCTCGGCCGGCTCCCGGTCCGCGTCCGCGGCGCCGGGCGGCGGGCTCGCCGCGGACCGGGCCGCGAGGACGCCGGCGAAGTGCTCGGCGAACGCGAAGACCTCGGCCTCGTCGTCGGTGTCCAGGTAGACCACCTGCGGGCTGGAGCAGGCCTGCTGCTCGTGTCGGCACACGTCCTCGGCGAGGGCGTCGAGCGTGCCCGGCTCCGACCAGGCGTCGGCGGTCAGGTAGGCGAAGGAGATCCGGTGCCCCCACTCCACCAGCCGGCAGCCGGGCGGCACATGGGCGGCCACCCCCTCGACGGCGGCTTCCCCGCCCCAGACGGCGACGGCGTCCGCGGGCGCGCACATCAGGCGCAGCCACTCCTGCCGGGAGGACCCGAAGCGCAGGACGACGATCCGCGCCGCCAGTGCCCCGCTGGGGTCGAGGGCGGCCAGCTCGGCCATCAGGGCCTGGGCGAAGAGGGTGTCGGCGCTGCTGGTCTTGAGGACGTTCACGTTCCCGGCGAGCAGGCCCTCCACGATGCTCAGCGGGGCGACGGTGGCCGCGTTGCCCGGGGCGATGTGCGCGACCATGCCGACCGGCGCCCACGCCTCGTACACCGCCTCGCGCGCATCGGGCCGGTTCAGCCTGCCGGGCGCGGCGCTGCCCAGCTCCCGGCGCAGCTTGCGCGTCAGCTCCCGGCGGCCGAGGTGGCGGCCGAGTTCGGCCAGCAGCGCCGTCGGGTCCTCGTCCTCGGGCAGGTGCCCGGCCAGCCGGGCGTGCACGGGGTGCTCCGGGTCGAGGAGGGCCGAGGCCAGGGCGTCGCAGGCGGCCAGGACGGTCCCCGTCTCCAGCACGGTGGCGAGCGCGGCCCCGACCGCGGCCGGAAGCCCGGCGAGGCGGCGCCCCGCCTCCTCGTCGCCGATGAAGGCGCCCTGCCAGAAGTGCGGTGCGGCGGCGGTCGGCCCGCCGCCGTTCTCGTACGCGGTCATGGGCACGGGCACGGTCATGGTCTCGTTCAGGCTCATGTTCTCGCCGGTGGTCGTGGTCACGGTCACGCCATTCCCTTCATCAGTTCCGCGGCGGCCACCGCACAGCTCCGGTTGCGGCTCACCCCGGCCCGGCCGTGGACGGTGAACCAGGGGGTCCGAAGCCCGCACCCGCAGGCGTCCCCCGGCCGGAGGGAGGCCAGGTCGCCCATGACCACGCTCTGCGCGGGCACGGACGTGATGTACGGCGACACCAGGTGCAGGTAGCCCCGCTCCCCGTACGGCAGCGGCTCCAGGGTGCGCGTGGAGCGGATCGTCACCCGCGACCAGACGGGCGCGTGCAGCCGGTGCCGCTCGCACTCGATGTACGGGATGCAGTGCTCGACCGAGCCGAAGGTGTCCCGGATCCGCTCGCCGGGTATGCCGAGCTGCTCGGTGACCCGGGCGTACAGCTCCTCCTTGCCGATCTGCCGGTCGGCGTGTCCCTTCCAGCCGCCGCCGAGGACGACGAGGGAGCCCTCGGGCAGCCGCAGCGGCGGCATGCCCATGGCCCGCATCCGCTCCAGGGTGAACCACAGGAAGGCGGGGAAGCCGAGGATGCGGACCGGTGCGTCGTCCTGCTCGAAGCGGCGCAGCGCGGCGATGCAGCCGAAGGGGTCGAACTCGTGGTCACCGCCCGCGCCGCCGCCCGTGTTGCGCAGGGCGTACTCGACGCTGCGCGCCGGGGCGAAGTCGCAGAGGTAGTTGTCGGTGAAGGCGGTGCCGAGGTTCAGGGAGGGGGCCGGCTCGTAGCTGTAGAGCAGGTAGTTGACCTCCTGCTCGGGGGTGATCCAGCCGTTGCGTTCGAAGATGCGGGCGACCATGCGCTGGGCGGAGCGGATCGTCCAGTGGTCGAAGAACATCTGCGACTTCTGGCCGGTGGTGCCGGAGGAGGTCAGGTGCAGCTCGACGTCCTCGCGCGGGATGGACAGCACCTCGTGCCGCTTGAAGAAGTTCGCGTGGACCAGCGGTGTCCGGTACGGCTCGTCGCCCTCCGCCGCGGGTGTGGACGCGTACAACGAGCGGAAGAACGGGGACCGTTCGGTGTGCCAGGCGTTGATCTCCGCCATGGCGGCGGCGAACAGCTCGTCCTCGGCGGGCCCGTACGCGTACGGGTCGGTCAGGTCGCACAGTTGCTGCACGTGCGGCAGGAGGGCGGGGTCGGGCACGCCGACCGGGGCGAGATGGGGGTTCACGGGGCAACCTCGGGTGATGTGGGCAGATGGGTCGACGCCCAGGCCGACACGTAGCAGTCCAGGTAGGGCTGGAGGGGCGGTTCGACGGCGACTCCGCGGAAGTCGATCCGCTCGGTGGAGCGGGACAGCACGACGTAGTCGTGGAAGCCGTGGCCGTCCGCGCGCATCGCCGGGTAGAGGGCGCCGGCGACGAACCCCTGGGCCAGGAAGGCCGCGAGGGCCTCCTGGTGCGCGAGCGGCACAAGGGCCTCGACGTATCCGGCGCCCGCGCGGGCCAGGGCCCGGGTGACGGGTTCGAGGTGGGCGGCCGCCGCGGCCGGGTCGGGGTGGGCGGTCAGCAGGGAGCAGTAGCCCCCGGCGCGGTTGAGGTAGGCGTAGACCTCGAACCGGCCGTCCTCGGGGGTGAGCAGCACGTTCGGCGTGTGCAGCGGGTAGAACCAGCCCTCGGCGCCGGGGAAGTGGTCGCGGAACCGGCGCCGGACGAACGCCGGAGCCTCGATGACCTCCAGCCGGGTGGCGGCCTCCGCCGCCGGCGCCCGGGTGGCCGGGGCCGCGGCCGCCCGGACCCCCGGGTAGCCGATGCCCAGGACGGTCTCGGCGGTCCGCAGCAACGGCAGCAGCGGGGCGGGCACTTCGGCGACGGGTATCCGGCGGTCGAGCACCCCCGCCGAGTGACGCGCGTAGAGAGCGAGGCTTTCGCGGCTGCTGAGATCCACCGCGTTGGGCAGGATGCCCAGCGGGCGGAAGCCGTTGCGGGCGACGACGCGCTGCGGGCCGGCGCTGACCGTGCGGACGGTGGCGTACACGGAGTCCAGCCGCCCGGAGTCCAGCATCCCGGCGCACAGCGCCTCGGTCAGCGCGGCGGCCAGACCGCCGGAGCGGTGCTCGGGATGCACGGCGATGCCCTCCAGGCGGCCGATGCGGCTGCCGGCCTCGCCGTGGATGGCGGCCGAGGCGGTCAGCGCCCCGGTGCCGGGACAGCGGCCGACGAGCCACAGGGAGTGCGGGTCGGCGATGAGCCGGGCCATCTCGGCGGGGTCGGTGCCGAGGGCGACGGGGTAGTGGGGTCCGTAGACGGCGTAGTAGAGCTGGCGCAGTTCGGCGATGTCCGCGCAGGCGGCCGGGGTGATGACGGGATTCACCGCGTGCCTCCCGCCGACCGGGCGGCCGCGTCACCGGCGGCGCCCGCCTCCGCCCGTACCTCCGCCCGTACCTCCGCCTCCGTGTCCGCCTCCGCGGTTTCGGACCGGCGCCGGCCGAGCAGGGCCAGGGCGCAGGCGGCGGGCAGCAGACCGATGCCCTGCACCAGGCACAGCGTCTGCGGCGAGAGGTGGTCGCCGGCCGAGCCGAACACCAGCGAGGCCACCGGCAAGGAGGCGCCGAGCACGGCCTGCATCACGGCGAAGAACCCGGGCTTGTCGGCAGCGGGCACCAGCCGCTGGAACAGGGCGACGAAGCGGACGCTGACGGCCCCGGCACACCAGCCGGAGACGACCAGGCAGCCCGCGAACACCGGACGCAGCGGGGCCAGACCGGGCAGGGCCAGCGCGACCGCCATCAGGCCCAGGCAGTACGCGCCGGCGACGGCGGGCCGGCCCGGGACCCGGGATCCGGTGAAGGCGCCGATGAGTGCGCCGGTGCCGAGGGAGGCCTCCAGCAGCGCGACGGTGCCTCCGCCGCCCTGGAAGACGGAGCGGGTGTAGAGGGGGATGATGACGAACACGGCGGCGGTGAAGAGGTTCGCCGCGGTGAAGCAGATCAGGATGTTTCGTACGTAGGGCAGTTCACCGAGGATGCCCCGCAGCGTACGGCGCTGCCCGGGCACCGCGGCCGGCCCGTCGGTCGTGGCGCCGCCGTCGGCGGCTGCCGGCCCGGGGTCCGCCGCGGTGGTACGGAACCGCGCGGTCGCGACCAGCAGGGCGGCGCCCAGGTAGGCGGCGGCGCAGCCGGCGGCCAGCCCGGCCACCCCGGCCCGGTCGACGGCCAGGGCACCGAGCAGGGCCCCGCCCAGGCCGGCCAGGGACTGGGTGGACAGCTCGAAGCCGGTGGCGGACTCGATGTCGGCGTCGTCGACGAGCTCGGGCACCGACGTGGTCAGGCACGGGTCGAAGAAGGCCTGGCAGGTGGCCAGGGCGAGGGCGGCGGCGTACACGGCGGCCACCGGCAGACCGCTGCCCTGCGCCCACAGGGCGAGGGCGGCCGCGGCGGCTCCGGCCGCGGCGGCGGCGGTCCGCAGCACCGAGCGGTGCGCGAACCGGGTGACGGCACCGGCCACGACGGGCGCCAGGGCCACGGCAGGCAGTGTGCAGACGGCCATGAACAGCCCGGAGGCCAGCCCGCCGGCGTCCTGGACGGCGTAGGCGACGAGCCACCAGGACACGCCGACCTGGAACATGCGCACGGCCCCCTGGGTCAGGACCTGGCCCAGCCAGACGGCCCCGAAGGCACGGTTGCGCAGGACCAGCGGCAGCCGCCGCGTGCCGGTCCGTCCGCCGGCGTCGGCCTGATCCGCGGCCTGATCCGGGGCCTGGCCCTGGTCAGCGGCACGGGCCCCGGTTCCGATCCCGGCCCCGGCCTCCGTCTCGGTCACGGGCGTGGCGGTCATGCGGTCGGCCTCTCGTCCAGGACGCGGACGAGCTTGCCCGAGCGCGGGTTGACGGCGAGGTCCCGGTGGCGGGCCCACTCCACGGACAGCGGGTGCACGAACCCGGCGCGCACACTGTCCGGGTACAGCGGCCGCACGCTCTCCAGCTCCGTGACGACCGCGTCGGCCAGCGCCTCCAGCCCGCCCGGCCCGCCGTCACCGCGGCCGGCGTCCCCGGGCGCGGTCGCCAGCCGGAGCACGAGCCCGTCGCGGCCCTCCCAGCGGCGTACGACGAGCTGCATGCCGACGACCCGCCCGGCGGTGTCCGCCGCCGCCACCGCCTGCTGGGCGTCCTGCGTGTGGAGGGAGACAGGTCCGACCCGCACGCCCTCCTCGGCGCGCCCGAGGATCCGGAAGTGGCCCTCCCCGGTGCCCGTCCACTCGGCCCGGTCGCCCGCCGGATAGCGGATGACCGGCATCAGGCGCCGGAACAGACTGGTGACGACGACCCGGCCGGGCCGCCCCGGCTCGGTGATGGGCTCACCCGTGGTGTCGTCGAGGATCTCGACGACCGAGTGCGGGGCGAAGGCCCGGTGAACGCGGGCGTCGGGGCCGGGCACCGGGCGGCCGAGCAAGCCTGCGTCCACGCTCGCGTATCCGACGGAGCGGGCCTCGGCCCGCGGGAACGCGGTGGCCAGCAGCCGTCGCTGGTCGTCGAACAGGGCCTCGCCGCCGAAGAGCAGCAGCTCCACCGAGTCGAGCCGGACACCGGCGGCGACCACGTGCTCGGCCAGCCGGCACAGGGTGGTCGGCGTGCCGGCCAGTACCTGAGCGGCGAGGTCGCGCAGCGTGGGGACCGTCGACTCCAGCGGTGCCGCGCCGCCGATGGGCAGGCGGACGTTGTCCACGGGCGCGTGGGCGAGGGAGTCCAGGATGAACAGGAAGCTGGCGTACAGCTCCCCGGCGTAGAAGAGGTCGGCCACGCGGTGCCCCGGGCGCAGGCCCGTGTCCACGAGCCCCTGGCCGAAGGCGCCGACGAACGTGCGCCATTCCTCGCGGGTGTAGACCGAGAACTTGGGGGAGCCGGTGGTGCCGCCGGTCTTGTAGACCGTGGCCTCGCTGAGCGGGCCGGTCAGGACCCGGTTGTCGTGCAGGGTGTTCGCGGCCCAGAACTCCTGCTGGTCCACGATCGGCAGGTCGGTGAGGCGGCCGGCGTCCGGCGGGAGGGACGCGTAGAGGTCCCGGTAGAAGGGTGAGTTGTGGCGGGCGAAACGTATGAGGTCCGAGAGCTGCTGGGCGGACATGGGCCTTTGCCTAGGAGAACGGGAACAGGGGCGGGAGCCACCTCAGGGCGCGGAGGGGCCACGTGCCCCCTGCGCATCGGCCGATGGTGGGTGCGGGGGAACCCCCGCGCCCCCGCCTCCTCGACGCACGCCGATAACTGACGTGCAGTCACGATGATGGAACATCATTCCGGTAACCGCCAAATTGGCCAAATATTTCCGGCCAGGGCGACCTGAATCCATGAGATTTCGCGTCGCCGGGCCTCTGACCGGCATGCGGACGCAGGTCAGCCCCGTCGGCCGCCGGACTCAGGCGCCGTTGTCAGGGCGCCCGTTCTGCCGGCCCGCCGATGCCTCCGCGGTCTCCATCGCCGCGATGCGCCGCCTGACCACCACCGTGGCGGCGGCCGCGCTCAGCGTGAAGGCCGCCAGCAGGACCGCGGGCCGGTCCAGCCTGTGCCGGGTCAGGTGGTCGACCGAGAAGCACCCCGGACCCGAGACCCCGAGGGCGGCCGCGACGAAGCCGAGGAACGCCGGGTACTCGAAGCCGCCGCCCTGCGCGAAGAACCCCGCCGGCGCGTGCACCGAAACGGCCCCGGCCATGGCACCCGCCGCGGCGGCGCCCGCCGCCGGGGTCGCGAGGCCCAGGGCGAGGAGCGCGCCGCCGCCCGCCTCGCCGAGCCCGGCCGCCATCGCGCTCTGGCGCCCGGGAGTGAAGCCCATGTGCTCCATGGCCTGGGCGGTGCCGTCGAGACCGCCCCCGCCGAACCAGCCGAACAGCTTCTGCGTGCCGTGCGCGATCAGCACGCCGCCCGCTCCGAGGCGCAGGGCGAGCAGCCCGAGGTCCTTGCGACGGGTCAGCGGCATGGGGGAGGCCTTTCGGGCGAGGGGCACTCCCCGCAGGATCGGTCCGTTCCCCCCGAGCCCCCGCGGTCCCACACCGTGCGGCCGGCGGAGCCCCACCGAATGGCGGACCGGCCGCCTCGGGCCGAGGGCCGGCTGTGCGTCAGGTACCGCTGTCCGCCAGCCGGGTGGCGAGTCCCGGATAGTCGAGCACGAGCCCCTCGCCGTCGAAGGCCACGTCGCTGCGGAAACTGCCGGACGAATAGCGGACCCGGCCCCCGCCCAGCGGCGTGTAGGTCTGCTCGGAGGGGACCACGGCCAGGTCGGGCACGGACACCCAGGCCATGAGGAAACGCCGCCCGGGACCGGCCGCACCGGCCAGGTGCAGCCCGTGGCGCCGTACGGGCATGGTGTTGGTCAGCGGGCAGAGCCCGAGGTCGCAGTCGGCGGCCCCGTCGAGGTCGGGTCGTTCGCGCCCGTCCACGGTCCACCGGCCGCCCGCGTCCCGCAGCAGCTCCGTTTCGCGCACCTCATCGCCGGGGCCGTCCACGCGCACGTGCAGCGACCGGGTGACGTGGCCGGGCCCGGTCCGGAGCTCGTACGCAACCCAGTAGGGCCCGCCCTCCAGCGCCATGGCCCGGCCCCGCGCGTGCATCGCGTCCCCGGTGAACCCGCCCCACGAGGTGTCGTATCCCCGGGAGGCCGAGATGCGCCAGGTCCGGGTGAAGTGCACGAGATCGTTCATGCCCCGATCATCCCCGACCCGGGGCTGCGGTCGCCTTCGGCCGGTGTCAGGCGCTGTTCCACACAGCCAGGCCCAAGGTGCCGCGCGTGCCGGCGGCTGCCCGGCCACCTTCTTGTCGGTCAGCCGGTCAGCCGGTCAGCCGGTCAGTCGGTCAGCCGGTCGGCCGGTCGGCCGGTCGGCCGGTCGGCCCTGCCCTGGTTCGCCCTTGCGCACACGACCATGTCCGGTCTTCGCCTTGCCGGAGTGAACCCACTACCCGGCCGGGACGCCGTCGGCAGGCTTGCGGGCCAGATGGACCACGTCGGGGACGCCGCGAGCCACGGGGACCTCCCGCGTCCGCACCGAGGCGAACCCCGCGTCGCGCAGGTCCTGTTCGAAGGCGGGGGACGGCTGCGCCGACCAGACGGCGAGGACCCCGCCCGGGTGGAGCCGGTCCAGGCACGAGGTGAGTCCGGCGGAGGAGTACAGCCCCCGGTTGTCCTCGTCCACCGTCCAGTCGGGGCCGTTGTCGATGTCCAGGCAGAGCGCGTCGTACCGGTCGGCGGAGTCCGTCAGGTAGGCCACCAGGTCGGTGTGCAGGATCTCGGTCCGCGGGTCGGCGAGCGCCGCGGCGGACACCGTGGCGAGCGGGCCCGTCCGGTGCCATTCGATGATCGCCGCCTCCCGCTCCACGACGGCGATCCGGCCCCAGTCCTTCCGCGCGGCGGCGTGCGCGAGGGAGAAGCCGACGCCGAGCCCGCCGATCAGCACCGACGGCGCAGGGGCGCCCGGCGGCGGGTCGAGGGCGAGGTACGCGGCGTCGACGAGCAGCCGTTCCGAACGGCCGTCGGAGGTGTCCATCAGGAAGCAGCCGTTGGCGATGATCTCGTACGTGGTGCCCCGTCGCCGCAGTACGACCTCGCCGAACGGGCCTTCCCGGCGGTCCAGCGTCTCGGGGGTCTCCGGTGTGACAGATGCCTTCATGAGGGGTTCAACGAAGGTCCGGCGACGGGTGTTCCGGGCTGCCGGGCCGGTGTGCCCACGGTTGAGGACGGTGTGCGCCGGCGGCGTCCGGTTCGTCGAGCATGTCGTCCACGATGAGCATCCGGGTCTCCGGGAAGCCCTCGGCGACGGCCTCCCGCATCATCGCCAGGCCGTCCGGGTCGGGTTCCGCGCACTGCGCTCGCGTCTCTTCGTCGGGCCAGCGCGCATACGCCACCCACGTCCCGTCGTCGGCCTGGTGCAGCCGCGACCCGTGGCTGCCGCACGTGGCGTGGATCGCGGCCGTCACCCGGTGCCATCCGTCGGCGAACTGCTGCTCCATGCCCTCGCGGAGCCGCCACCGGTAGATCACAGCGAACATGTCCCGAGTCCTCTCGTCGTGTCGTGCCGGGCGACGAGCCGTGGGATGTGGGCCGGTGCGCCA
Organism: Streptomyces sp. BR123; assembly: GCF_013401435.1. Classification (GTDB taxonomy): domain Bacteria; phylum Actinomycetota; class Actinomycetes; order Streptomycetales; family Streptomycetaceae; genus Streptomyces. The sequence continues at coordinate 27,258 of NZ_JACBGN010000030.1, read as the reverse complement.
CACCCCACGGTCCGTCATGGACGCTTCCTGACCGCGGCATCGGCCCCCTCACGCCCACTGCGCACCCCAAAGCGCCGGGTGGCCCCCGGCAGGGTGCAAAGAGGCTCCTCGATCACCGGTCAATTCGCCTCCCGGCCCGCCTGCTCCACGGGCGGGGGATCCCCTTGGACCCGGGCGTGCAGATGCTCGTCGTGCCAGCCGTCCGCGTGCAGCAGCGCACTGCGCAGCGTGCCCTCGAGGGCGAAGCCCGTACGCGTCGCCACCGCGCAGGAGGCGGCGTTGGCGACGGAGTGGGTGATGCGGAGCCGGTGCAGGCCCAGGTCCTCCAGCGCCCAGCGGCTCACCCGGGCCACCGCGTCGACCATGGCACCGCGGCCGCGGCCCGCGGGGAGCAGCCAGTACAGGAACTCCGCGCTGCCGTCGCGCAGGTCGACGTCGGCCATCCCGATGAGGCCGACGGGGCGGTCGCCGTCCGGCTCGGCGATCGCCCAGATCACCGCCTCCTCGGCCTGCCGGCGCTCCTCCCACCGGGCGATCCTTTCGCGGGCCGCGTCCAGGGTCAGGTGTCCGGGGCGGTTCCAGTGCTGGACGTCCGGGTCGTGGCACGACGCCGCGAGGACGGGGGCGTCGTCGCGGGCCCATGGGCGAAGTCGGAGGCCGCAGGGCAGGGAGAAGACCGGATGCCCGGCCCCGGCCAGGCGGCCCGGGGGCACGACGTCGGGTATGGAAACGATCATCCCGGCATCATGCCAGTGCCCCCGGCTCCTCCCGGTCTTCGTCCGGTCCGGGACGCAGTACGTCCACGCCCCGGTCCCGCAGTGCGTCGACCGCCCGGGAGCCGGCTCACGGTGACGGCCGCCTGCGCCTGCCGGGCTGCCATGGCCGTGGGACGGTCCTCGTCGCACCGCTCGGCCTGCGCTGCTCGGCGCGGTGATCGGTGCGATGGAAGCGGAGACGGTACCCCTGGTGCTGTTCGGACCCGCCGTCGCGTGTGCCGCCCGCGGCCCGTGGCTGCACACGAACGCCCCCGCGGCGCACGGAATGCAACCACCGCAACCACGCGACCACCGCAACCACGCCAAGGAACACAAGGAAGGCGAGGAGCCCGAGAAGATGGGACCGCGAAAGGTGAAAGCCGTTCTCTTCGACATGTTCGGTGTCATCGCCCGCCTCCAGTCGCCCGAGTCCCGGGCGGTACTGGAGCGCACGGCCGGCGCCGAGCCCGACCGCTTCTGGGAGGCGTACTGGTCCCGGCGCGCCCCCTACGACCGGGGCGACGTGACCGGCCCGGCGTACTGGCAGGGCGTCTGCGCGCAGCTGGACGTCCCGCTCGACGACCGGCAGACCGAGGAGCTGATCGCCGCCGACCTCGCCAGCTGGAGCGAGGTCGACCAGCGCAGCGTGGACCTGCTGGGCGTGCTCGCCGACCGTGGCACCGTCCTCGGGCTCCTCTCCAACATCCCCGAGGAGCTCGCCGCCCGGTACGAAGCCACCCAGCCCTGGCTGGACCGGTTCGCGGTCGTGGGCCTGTCCTGCAGGATCGGCAGCGTGAAGCCCGAACCGGCCGCATACCGGTGGTGCGTTCGCGAACTCGGACTGCCCGCCGAGGAGATCCTGTTCGTCGACGACCGCGCCGAGAACGTCGCAGCCGCACGCCAACTCGGCCTCCAAGGCCATGTGTTCACGTCCCACGAGGCGCTCGCGGCCGCCCTTGAGGCCGGGCTGGAGTGACGCGGGAGCCGCGGCCGTCCACCGGGTGGGCCGGTGGCCGGCCGCGGCGGCGCGTACGGCAACACGCAGTGGATTGCGCCGACTTCCGACGCGGGCGCAGGACGCAGGTCCGGGGATGCGCCGTACGGTCCCCGGGTGCTCTTCGGCCGGAGCGGGGCGATCCGTTACGTACGGCGACGGCCCGGCGCACAGGCTGTCGATCGTGACACTCCGGGCGGGGTGGCCGGATATCGCCGTTGTGGTGCGTTGGGGTGGACATGCCTGGCATGATCACCTCTCACGTTACCTGTCGGTAGCGTAACTTCCCCCCAACCAGAAGGTCTTACGTACGTGCGCATGCTCGCCAGACGCTTCCTGCTGCCCGGCATAACCACCCTGGCGCTCACCGTCACAGGCTGCTCTTCGGCCACGCACACCGGTGCCGCAGCCCCCGCCGACCCGGCCAACCCCACCCCTGTGGCCGACGGTACGCAGCAGCTCGAGGTGGCCGCAGCTCCGCAGGGCGCGCCCGCACCGGTGGAGATCGCCCGGGTCGGCGCCGGCAAGGGCACCCCGGAGAAGTCCGCGCTGAAGGTCGCCTCCTTCGACCAGAAGACCGGCCGGGCCGTCATAGCCACGGCTCCGCAGAGCCCGGCTCCGCAGAGCCCGGCTCCGCAGAGCCCGGCTCCGCAGAGCTCTGCCCCCACGAAGAACCCCCCGAGCTCCAAGGCCCCGCAGAACGCGCCCGGTTCGTCGGCCTCGCCGAGCCAGAGCCAGAGCCAGGCCCCGGCGGCCGACAAGCCGGTCGCCGTCGGCGACGTCATCGCCAGCGCCCCCGCGCCCGGCGCCCCCAACGGCCTTCTCGCGAAGGTCACCGAGGTCGTCGGGAAGACCGACCGCGGTACCGAGGTCAAGACGGCCCCCACGACGCTGGCCTCGGTCCTGAACGACGACAAGGCCGACGGCAAGGTCCCCGTCGACCCGTCCGCGATCACGGTCGAGCCCCTGATGAAGGGCGTCGACTTCTCCTGGGCCAAGACCGGCGGCATGAAGTTCGGCCCCGAGGGCGCCAAGCTGCCCCTCGGCAACCTGCGGCTCGACGTGAACGCGCCGATCGAGACCGCACCGGGCGCCCCGGTCTCGGCCGGCGCCTCGGTCAACGGATTCGTCCAGCTCGCCCCGACCGTGGAGTTCGCCTACGACGGCTCGGGCGGCGTCGGCCCGCGCACGGCCTTCCTCGGCATGAGCGGTGACTGGTCCTCGCAGTGGAGCCTCAAGGGGCACGCCGCCGCGAGCACCGGATCGCCCAAGCGGATCCCGTTCGCGAAGCTGCACGCGGCGCCCGTCATCCAGGTGGGCCCCGTCCCCGTCGTCGTCAACCTCGACCTCACCTGCTACGTCCAGGTGGAAGCCGACGGCCGCGTCACGCTCGAGGTGAGCCAGGACGTCAAGGGCGACTTCCGCGTCGGCGGCAGCTACGCCACCGGCAAGGGCTGGAGCCCGGTCAGCACCTCGAACGTCAAGAGCACCCCGGTGAAGGCCGAGGTCACCGCCTCCGGCAAGGTCAAGGGCGCCCTCGGCGCCGAGGCGTCCATCGGCCTGTACGGGGCCGTCGGCGTCTCCGCGGACTTCGCCCCGTACCTGCGCGGCGAGGCCGAGGCCAAGGCTTCCGCCTCGACCGACGGCAAGACCTCCGTCAGCGGCGCGTGGGCCCTCTACGGCGGCTTCGACCTGAGCGGCAACCTCCAGCTCCAGCTGTCCCTCTTCGGCACCCCGCTGTTCGAGCGCAAGATCCCGCTGGGATCCCTCAACCGCGAGTGGCCGCTGGTCTCGGGCCGCACCGCGAGCTGATGCGAGCTGACGCGAGCTGACCGCGAGCTGACCCGAGCTCACCCCGGCGGTCCCTGAGAGGGGCGGTACGGACGGCACACCCCGCCGCCCGTACCGCCCCTCACCCGTTGACCGGCAGGGCGGCACCGCTGTCGGTGGGGGGCGCTAAAGTCCCTCCGTACCGCAGCTCAGGGGGTGATGCTCGGGACGCGGGGGCCGCCGCACCGTACTTCGGCCACAACGACCGAAGGGGGCGGGACCCACATGACCGTCGGCACCACCGTCAGCACCACGGCGGGCAGACGCGACTGCGCGAGCGAGGCCGAACTGCTGCTCAAGGCCGGCGCGGTCCTCCCGTACGGCACGGACGACGCCGGGCCCGAGGCCGTGGAGCTCACCGCCCGCGCCTACCGCCACCCGGGCCTCGCCGACGACGGCCGAGTCGTGGTCCGGCTCGCCGCCGCCGAACTGGGCGCGGCCGAGGACCTCGCCGTCGGCTTCCTCGGCCTGGAGCCCGACGGCGAGCCGGCCGCGGTCGGCCTCGGCCGCCGCCGGACCCTCGGATTCCCGGAGTGGCTGCTCGTCCACCACCCGCAGGACGGGTACCACGCCCTGGCCCTCGTACCCGAACTGGAGCGGATCGCCCACCAGGCCAGGAGCAGGCCCAAGGCCGCCCTGGCAGCCTGCCACGACCTGGCGGAGCGGCTGGCCGGCTCCCTGCCGCACTTCCTGCCCCTCGTCTGCGAGGAGGCCGCACGCCTCTTCCTCGCCGCCGACAACCCCGCGTTCGCGGCACAGCTGTTCGCCCGGGCCCGCAAGAGCGAGACCAGCCACGGACTCCCCGTCGACGAGGACCGCCTCGACGCCGTCCTCCTCGAATTCGCACTGGCCGGCGCCCTCCCGGTACGGGTGCTCACCGGCCACGGCAAGGAACTGGAGGCGCGGGTTCCCGCGCCGGAGGCGTACGAGCGCTTCCGCCGCCTGTGCATACGCCGCACCGTCGGCGGGATGGCGCCCTCGGCGCAGGCTGCCGCCCCCCTGCGCCGCCTTGCCCGCGCGGCAGGACTCGACCCGGCCGAGGCCGAGCAGGAGTACCTCGCCGAGCTGCTGCCGCTGCCCGCCTTCCCCCGGGCGAACGCCGCCTGGTGGAAGGCCCACAGGGCCGCGCTGGCCGCCCTCGCCCGCCGGGAGCCCGCCGTGCGCGGCGCCCTGCTGTCCCTCGTGCCGGAGTGCGGCAATGACAACGGCGAGATGGCCGCCCTGTGGCTGGAGGTCCTGGAGGAAGCGGGCGCCACCGCCGCACTGGCCTCCGAGGCGCCCGCCGCCGCGGAACGCTGCGCCGACGGCACCAGCGGCTGGCTGGAGCGGTTCCACGCGGCCCGCCACGCCGGCTGGGGCGCCCGGTCCGAGCTGCCGCTCCTGCTCGACGTGGTGGAGCGTTCGGCCGACCGGCTGCGCGCCGAACTGGCCGCGCCGGGCCGGGAGGAGCCAGCCCTGAGGATCGGCATCCAGGACATCGCCCTGCTCGACCGGCTCCTCTCCCTGGGCATCCCCGTCGCCGCACCAGGGGAACGGGATGTGCTCGACCTGGCCGACTGGGCGGCCCGGGAGAAGCCGTGCGACCTCCTGGGGCTCGCTGCCGACGAGCGGTTCCGGCCCGCCTTCAAGCGTGCCCTGTACATCTACAGCGGCAACGAGTCCGCCCACGACGTGATCCTGCGCCTGGCCGAGTCGCCCGGCGGCCGCCCGATGCTCGCCGAGTGGGTCCGCGAGGTGGCCCTGGCCTGCGCCGACACCGGACTGCCCGGGATACCGGAGGCCCTCGGCCGCCTCACCTGGCTGCCCGCCGAGGCACTGGCCCTCGCCGAGGAGGAAGTGGCCGCCGCTGCCGCCACCGACGTCGAGTCCCTGCTGGCCCGCACCCTGAACGGCGGGCTGTTCGAGGAACTGACCTGGCCGGCCTGGGAGGAGGCGGTCGACGAGCTGGCGCCGCGCCGGGTCCACCGCGACCTGACCGTGGTCGCCGCCTGGCCCCACCTGATCGTGGCCAACGAACGGCAGGTGCGGGTGATCGACGCCCACTCCACCGTTCTGGTGCACGACCTGCGCACCCCCGGCACCGCCAGCCGCCACCTCGGCTTCCACTACGTCGACGGGGCGCTGCTGGTCTGCTGGCGGCCCTCGTACGGCGACAGGGAAGCGCAGGGCTACTGGCACACCGCCCCCGACCGCGTCTTCACCGTGGACACCGGCAAGGACCCCTGGCGGCTGAGCCCCCGGCACACCGCCCTGCCGCTGGCCGACGGCGGTCTCACCACCGGCGCGGGCGTCCTGCACCGTGGCGACACCGCGCTGCCGGACGAACGCCCGATCCTGTCCGACGGAGTCTCGTACTGGGCCTGGGACAGCGCGGACGAGCCCGCCGGCTGGGCCGATTACGACCCGGCCCGGAACGCCCTGGGCCGCCGCTCCCTGCCCGGCTTCCTCGCCGACGCCGTGCAGGGCCTGCCCGAGGGCAGCACCCTGTGCGCCGACAGCAGCTGGCTGCGGCCCGCGCCCGCCGTCGCGGGCTCGGTGCTCGGCGCACCCGTGGACGGCCTCCTCGGCTGGCGCGTCGCGGAGGTGCCCGGGCAGGGCCGGCGGGCCTGCGACACAGCCGGACGCAGCGTCTCCGTCCCCGAGGGCGGCGGACTCCCGCTCGCCGCGGTCACCTTCCCCGGCGACGAGCGTCCGCGCGCGCTGTCCGGGTACGGGCAGTACTTCCGGCTCACCGACCCGGACGGCGTGGTCACGGCCTGCTCGCGCCACCGCACCGCCGCCGGCGTCAGCGTGAACGACATGCCGCCCGCCGGACACTGGTTCTGCCTGCGCCCGCGCGACCCCGAGGGCTCGGCGGCGCTGCGCGCCGTGGACCGGGACGCCGCGGCGGCACTGCTCGCCGCGGCCGCCGCAGCCCGGGAAGCCGCAGGCACCGCGGACGGCACCGAGGGGACCGACATGCTGCCCGCCCCGGTCCGGGACGCGCTGCCGCAGATCACCGATCCCGTACTGGTCCGGGGCGTCGCCGATTGGGTCCGCTTCGCCCTGGACCAGCGGGCAGCACTGGAAGCCTTCTGCGCGCGCCCCGCCTCCGGGACCCGGGGCGGGGCGGACGGCGGGCAGACCCCGCCTCGCCCCTCGGACCACCTGCTGGAGCAGGCGCTGTCCGGACTGACCGGAGCCGTCCACTACGGCTGGGGCGGCGGTCAGGAGGACAACGTCTTCCGCAACCTGTCCGCCTTCGCCGCTGCCGGTGCGGACACCGGTGCCGCCGCCGAGCCCGGCCTGCTGCACACCCAGATGCCGTGCCTGCCGTCCACCCTGCTGGCCTGGCACCGGCTGCTGGAGCAGCCGGCCGTCCTCGCCTACCGGGCGGTCGCCGCAGGCATCGCCGATGAGCAGCGCGAAGCCCTGCTGGCCCTGCTGCGTGAGGTCGACCGGTTGGGCCTGGCCTCCGCGGCCGGCGGCCGGTGGCGCCTGGCCCGCATCCACCTGGCCCGGCGGGAGCTCCTGAACAAGCCGGTCACCGCACGCCATCCGTACCGCAACAGCATCCTCCCCCTCGGCGGCGGGGCCTTCCTCGCCACCGGCTGGGACTGCGAGCCGACGGGCGACGGCTTCGAGCTCGAGGCCGTCCAGTACGACCCTGCGGGCCGGTTCACGGTGCCGGGGCCCTACACCCTGCGCCGGCACACCCTCCTCGGCGACCCCGGGCGCCGGCCCGACTGGCTGACCCGCTTCCTCGACGAGGCCGCGCTGCGGGGCCCCGCCCCCGGGCGGCCGGCGGCCGCCGAGGAGTTCGCCCGGCTCACCGGCGTGTCCGGCACCCTGGCCCGGCTGGTGGTCGCCGGCCTGCCCGCCGTGGACCACCACGAGCACAGCTTCCTGACCGCAGGACAGCGGGAGGCGATCGGCGTCAAGGCCGGCGACGCCGCCGTGGCACGCGACGACCTCAAGGGCCTCGCCGCCGACCTGCGCCGGTCCCTCGTCGCGGCCCTGCTGCCCGCCGACCCGGCCCGGCTGTGGACCGACGGCCCGGACGTGGCCGCCGCCGCCGAGGTGTGGAACCGGCGGGTCGGCCGCCGCGTCCCGGTCCCGGAGTGGCTGACCAACGAAGCCCACCGGGGCGTCGGTACCTGGTGGCCCGCCCTGCGCTCCCTGCCCGCGGTGCTCGACCCGGCCGCCGCCCCGCAGCTGAGCACCGACGTGCCGTGGGAGGTCAGGGACGGGCGGGCGGTGCTCCGGGTGCCGGACGCCGGGGCGTTCTCCCCGGAGGTGCTGACCGGTGCCGTGGCCATGGCCGCCTGGCTGGCCCACCGGCTGCCGGCCGGCGACCCGCTCCGGGCCCTCCTGCCGGCGGCGCTCACCGCCGTACGGCAGCGGCTCGCCCACCCGCAGCTGCTGCTGGAGATCGGCGCGTTCACCGCCCCGGCGGAGTTCCGCAGGGCCGCCGGCGCGCCGACCGGTACGTCCGAGCACTTCGAGGAGTACGGAGCGGTGGTCCTGCCCCTCACCGAGGGGACCTCCGTGCCGGCGCTGCGGCCGAGCCTGTTGGACTCGACCGGCAGCGACCCGTACGTGCCGCTGCTGCGCCCCACCGACCAGCGGCCCTTGCCGGTGGAGGCCGCCCTGCGCTGCGTCCACGAGCCGCGGTTCGCGTCGCTCCTCGCCGACCCGGGTGCCCCGGCGGCGGGGACGGCGGACAAGGACGGGACGTGGTGGCCGCAGGACCCGGGCCGGTCGGTGCCGGAGCTGGTGGCCGAGGTACGGGCGGCGTACGGCCTGGGCGCGGACGCGGCGGTGCTGTACCTGATGCTGCTGGCGATGCCCGATCCCACCGACCGGAACACGGCCCGGTGGACCGGCTGGAAGCCGGCCCGCCTCAAGGCCGCCCGCGCCGAACTGGCCGCCACCGACCTGGTGGTCACGGCCGCCCGAACCCGGGCCGGACGCACCCTGTTCCTCCCCGGCGGCTGGGTGGAGCCCGACTCGCCCTCGCTGCCCCTGGAGGAGTGGAAGACGCCGATGTACGGGCTGCTCGCCGGTCGGGTGCCGCTCCTCGGCGTGCTGGTCCCGGCCGAACCGGTCGCCGCCCTCTACCGGCGGGCCTGGCAGCGGGTCCGCGACGGCGATGTGCCCCGGTTCGGGGAGCTGAAGGTACGGCGTGGACGGCGCCGCTGAGCCCCCGTCGCCCGGGTGCCGCCTCCCGGGCGGAGGTCCCGTCGGCGCGGAAGGGCCGTCAGCCGAGGCGGGTCGGTGAGGAGGCGGACGGGGCCAGGAGGCGGGGGGCGCCCGTGCCGTCCGCCGGGACCGTCCACAGGTCCGAGGTGTCCGCCGCGCCCTCGGAGGGCAGGGCGTACGCCACGGTGCGGTCGTCGAGCCACAGGGCCTGGTCGTCCACGCTGTGCTTCTCCGCGAGCGGGTGCTCGCGGAGCGTCCGCAGGTCCATGACGTGCTCGCGCCACAGCTGCGCGCCGCCCTGCACCCGCTTCTTGTACGCGATCCGCGTCTCGTCGGGAGACAGCGAGGGGCACTCGACGTTCCGGGCCAGCGTGGTGACGCTGCGCTGCGTGATCGAGCCCTTCACCAGGTACGTCTGGCCGGCCGTGGCGAGCGTGGCATAGAAGGTGTCGTCGTCCCTGGCGAAGGTGACGCCCCAGAAGTTCACGTCCGCCGCGGCGTAGGGCTTGCCGTCGAGCACGACGGAGAACTTCTCCAGGTCCCCTTCCAGGGCCCCGGTCCGGGTGTCCGCGATCGCCGTGCGGGTGGAGAAGAACGCCGAGCCGTACGACTCCCCGGACACGAAGACGGTCCACGCGGCGAACCGGCCGCTCGGGGAGACCCGGGCCCGGGAGGGCGTGCCCGCGAGCGGGAAGCTGCGCACCGTGCGCAGCTCCCGGTCGACGACCACGGCCCGGTTGTCCTGGGCGAGCGCGCCCGGCGTGGAGACCAGGCACACCCCGGTTCCGCCGGCCGCGTGGAAGCGCTTGCAGTTCAGGCCCGAGGCCGTGCGCCCGCCCTGGGGCTCCCGCGCCGCGACCGAGACGAGGGAGCCGCGGTGCGGGCCCTGCGCGCCGTTGAGGAAGGCCAGCCCGTCCGGCCGGTCCAGGGTGACCCGGCCCCCGGCGACCGCGGGGTCGCCCTCCCGGGTCTGCTCGGTGCGGGCGGCGGCGCGCACCACCAGCACGACGGCGAGTCCGCCGAGGAGCAGCACGGCCAGGGCGAGTACGAGCAGGCGGCGGGAGCGCGTCATCGGGTTCCTCGGGAGCGTCGGGCCGCGGCGGGAGCGCCGTCCGGTCCGATGGGGCGGAGTACGAGGCCGGCGACGGCCGCGCAGCAGCACAGGCCGGCCGCGGCGGCGGCGAGAGCGGGGCCGGGCCCCCACAGCGTCCACGCGCCGCCGAAGGCGAGCGAGCAGACGAAGCGGGCCAGCGCCTGGCCGGTGCCTACGACGGCGAGCCCGGTGGCCCGCAGCCGGGCGGGCACGGCCGCACCGACGGCGGCGGGCAGCACCCCGTCGGTGGCGGCGTAGAACAAGCCGTGCAGGACGAGGACCAGGAACGGCAGGGCCGGCCAGCCGGGCGCCCACAGCAGCAGCCCGTACCCGGCCAGCAGGAGGGCGTGTCCGGTGAGGAACACCGTGCGGCGCCCGATCCGGTCGGCGAGGACGCCGGCGGGAACGGCCAGCAGCAGGAACACCGCGGCGGTGCCGAGGGGGAGCAGCGGGAACCAGCGCTCGCCGATCCCGGTGCGGTCCTGCAGCAGCAGGTACAGGAAGGCGTCGCTGACGGTGGTCAGCCCCAGCAGGACGGCGCAGGCCGCCAGGGCGCGCAGCCGGGGCAGGCGCAGCAGGGACAGCGCCTCCCGCAGGCTGGCCGCCTCCGGCCCCGCGGAGGCACCGGCTGCCGAGGCTGAGGACGGGGCTTCCGCGCGGGCACCCCCGCCGGCGGATCCGGACTTCTCCCGTCCGGTGCCGGGCCCGCCGCCGGACGGGACGAACAGCACGAGCACGACCACCCCGAGCACGGCCACGCAGCCGCTGACCCCGAAGACGGCGTCGTACCCGTCGACCGCCGCGCCCAGGATGAGGAAGGCCGCGAGGGGCCCGAGCAGGGCCCCGGCGGTGTCCATGGCGCGGTGCACGCCGAAGGCCCGGCCCTGCGCCCCGGGCGGGGTGGACAGGGAGATCAGCGCGTCGCGCGGGGCGGTGCGCAGCCCCTTCCCGGTGCGTTCCAGGGCGAGGACGACGCTCACCGGGCCGAGGCTGTGGGCGAGCAACAGCAGGGGTTTGCACAGGGCGGACAGGCCGTAGCCGATGCCGGCGACCAGCTTGTGGTTGCGGACCCGGTCGGCGAGGTGGCCGCCGGCCAGCTGCACCAGCGCGCTGACCCCGTTGTACAGGCCGTCCAGCGCGCCGAAGCCGAGCGGGCTGAGTCCCAGCCCGGCGACCAGGTACAGCGGCAGGACGGCGCTGACCATCTCGGAGGAGACGTCGGTGATCAGGCTGACCGTGCCCAGCGCGAGGACGGCCGGGGCGACGGCGCGGGACCGGGCGGCGGGCCCGCCGCCCGGTACGCCCTTGGTGCCGCCGGGCGCGGAGCGGTCCGCCAGGTACATGCGCTTGCAGCTCCCGATGCCGACGGTCCGGGCCGCGCTGGCACGGCCGTGCGTGGGTGGGCACGTGCGTTCGCCCACGCGAGGGGAACCCTAATGGGTGTACGGGCCAACCGGGCGGCGTACGGCGGGATTCGGCCGTGACCCGCCCGGCGGGCGTCAGCCCTGCCGGCTGCTCTCGTCGCGCAGCCAGGTGGAGAAGTCCCCGGCCCGGATGGCTTTGCGGGACCCCCGGCGGGCGGCGAGGGCCGCCACGGCGAAGACCGCGATCGCGGGGACGAGGCGAGGCCGGGCAACCGCCAGGGCCCGCAGGTCGCCGTGCCCCGTGCGGGCGGACGGCGCCGGCGACCCCGCGCCCCCGCCGTAGCCGGACCCCGACTGCGCCTGGTACCGCTCCAGTTCGGCCGACGAGGTCGACGCCCGCACCTTCCGCCGGATCAGGTCGGCCCAGGTCCGCGGCGGCCGCACCACGACCCGCACGTCCTCGACCACCCGCCGCTCCCCGGGCCCGAAGGCCAGCGAGGCGGCCAGGTCGTCGGCCATCAGCGGCGGCAGGGCGGCGAGCCGGGCGTGCCCCTGCTCCGACACCGCGATCACCCCGCGCCCGAACAGCCCCTCGCGGACGGCCGGAAGCCGCTGCCAGACCCGGTAGTACGCGCGGACCGGCCAGGCGCACCCGGACAGCGGGATGTCCCGGCCGGGGGCCGCGGCCAGCAGCTCCGGGCCGGCGACGGCATCGGCGAGGGCCCGTGCGCCGGCCGCGCCGAGGACGACGTCGGCGTCCACGTACAGCCGGGGGAAGCCCCGCGCGTGCTCGTCGCCGACCCGGAGCGCCGTGTGTTTGGAGGGAGTCGGGATCTCCACCACGCGGACGCGGCCGCCCCGCGCGCGTGCCACCGCGGCGGTGTCGTCCGTACAGCCGTTGCACACCACGACGATGTCGGGCTGCGGGCGGCCCGTTTCCGCGCCTTCGGCCAGGAGCGCGTCGAGCAGGCGGCCGATGACCCGGCCCTCGTTGTGGGCCGGTATCACGATGCTGGTCACCCGGGAAGTATGCACGCGCCGAACCGCGCTGCCGGCTGTTTCCCCCAACTCGCCCCGGCCACAGGGCCGGTGGTCTAGATTGAACGGAGCCGACCGGATTCGGCGTGCTTCGGCAGCGCTGACGTCCCGCCGGAGCAGGGCAGTTGGGGAAGAGGCGGGTGCGGCGGCCGGGGGGAAACTGGCTGCCCGTCCGCGGGCCGGAACGGCGCGTGGGGTGCCGGGGCCGGCCGGGGGCGGAAGTACGTGGAACACGTAGGGCATCGGTCGTGGGGGGCCATCACCGTGGGGCGGGTCACGCTCGGGTCGCGCAGGCGCCCGGCCCGCCGCCGACGGCACCCCCTTCCTTCGCACGCGTCCCCGCCATGGGTTGTCGTCACGCCCGCGGGCGTGCGCGGAACGGAGAAGGGGAACACTGTGAAAGACACCGCGAAGGACGCGGGGCAGGACACCGCAGCGGCGGGCGCGAGGCCGGTGAAGCCGTTGGGTGTCGCCGTCGTCGGCGCGGGCTATTGGGGCCCCAACCTCGTCCGCAACTTCCAGTCCAGCCCGGAGTTCCGGCTCCGCTGGCTGTGCGATCTGAACGTCGACCGGGCCCGCCAGGTCCTCGGCGGGTACTCCACGGTCCAGGCCACCTCGGACCTCCGGGCGGTCCTCGCCGACCCGGCCGTCGACGCGGTCGCCGTGGCCACCCCGGCCGGCACCCACCTCGACGTCGCCCTGGCCGCGCTGCGCGCCGGGAAGCACGTCCTCGTGGAGAAGCCCCTCGCCGCCACCTACGAGGACGGCCTGCGGCTGGTGACCGAGGCCGAGAAGCGCGACCTCACCCTCATGTGCGACCACACCTACTGCTACACCCCGGCGGCGGTCCGCATCCGCGAGATGGTCCGCTCCGGCGAACTCGGCGAGATCCAGTTCTTCGACTCGGTCAGGATCAACCTGGGACTGGTCCAGAAGGACGTGGACGTCCTGTGGGACCTCGCCCCGCACGACTTGTCCGTCCTCGACTTCATCCTCCCCGACACGGTCCGGCCCGTCGCCGTCGCCGCCCACGGCGCCGACCCGATCGGCGCCGGCCAGTCCTGCGTGTCCTACCTGACCCTCCAGCTCAACACCGGCGCCATAGCCCACGTCCACGTCAACTGGCTGTCCCCGGTGAAGGTCCGCACCACCATGGTCGGAGGCTCCAAGCGCACCCTGGTCTGGGACGACCTCAACCCCGCCCAGCGCATCGCCGTCTACGACCGCGGAGTGGAGCTGACCGCCCCGCAGGAGATCGGCGAGGCAGAGCGCCGCGACATGCTCGTCTCCTACCGCAGCGGCGACATGGTCGCGCCCGCGATCGGCGAGAAGGAGGCCCTGCGCAGCATGGTCGACGAATTCGCCTCCGCCGTCCGGACGGGCCGCCGGCCGCTCACCGACGGCCGGTCCGGCCTCCAGCTGCTCGACATCCTGGAGGCAGCCTCCCGGAGCCTGGAATTCCGCGGCGCGGTCGTCGGACTGCGCACCGGACACTGACCACTCGACCGCACGTCACGCCACGGCCCGCCGCGACGCACACCGCGGCGGGCCCGGCACGCAGCAACACGACAGACTCAGTGGGGGCAAGGCGTTGAGCACGGTTCGAGACAAGAAGATCCTGGTGACGGGCGGAGCGGGCACGATCGGCTCGCACGTCGTCGACCTGCTGGTGGAGGGCGGGGCCCGCGAGGTCGTCGTCCTCGACAACTTCGTACGGGGACGCCGGGCCAACCTGGCCCGCTCCCTGCCCAGCGGCGTGGTGGACGTCGTCGAAGGGGACATCCGCGACACGGCCGCCGTGCGCAAGGCGACCGAGGGCGCCGACCTGGTGTTCCACCTGGCCGCCATCCGCATCACCCAGTGCGCGGAAGAGCCGCGGCTGGCCAACGAGGTCATGGTCGACGGCACGTTCAACGTGCTGGAGGCCGCGGTCGCCGCCGGAGCGGGCAAGGTGATCGCCTCCTCCTCGGCCTCGGTGTACGGGCTGGCCGAGGCCTTCCCCACCACCGAACGCCACCACCCGTACAACAACGACACCTTCTACGGGGCTGCGAAGGCCTTCAACGAGGGCATGCTGCGCAGCTTCCACGCCATGTACGGCCTGGACTACGTGGCACTGCGCTACTTCAACGTGTACGGGCCCCGGATGGACATCCACGGCCTGTACACGGAGGTCCTCATCCGGTGGATGGAGCGGATCGCCGCGGGCGAACCGCCGCTGATCCTCGGTGACGGCACCCAGACCATGGACTTCGTCCACGTCCGGGACATCGCGCGGGCCAACCTGCTGGCCGCCGAATCGGACCTGACCGACGAGGTGTTCAACGTGGCGAGCGGCACCGAGACCAGCCTGCGCGAGCTGGCCCTCGGCCTGCTGGAGGCCATGGAAGCCGACGGGCTCGCGCCCGAGCACGGGCCGGCCCGCGCCGTCAACGGCGTCACCCGCCGGCTCGCCGACACCGCGCAGGCCGCCGAACGCCTCGGCTTCACCGCCCGCATCGACCTGCGCACCGGACTGCGGGACCTCGTCGACTGGTGGCGGGCCGAACGCGCCGCCGGCACCGCCGCAGGAGCGGCCGGGGAGGCGGCCCGATGAGCGCCCCGGACACCCCCGCCCGCATCCCCGTCATGATCCCCTGGCTCGGCGAGGAGGAGGCACGGGCCGCCGCCGACGCGGTGCTCTCCGGCTGGGTCGCCCAGGGCCCCCGCGTCGCCGAGTTCGAGAGGGCGTTCGCCGAGCGCGTCGGCGCCGAACACGGCATCGCCGTCAGCTCGTGCACCACCGCCCTCCACCTCGCCCTGATCGCGCTCGACCTCGGCCCCGGCGACGAGGTCGTCGTCCCCTCCCTGTCCTTCATCGCCACCGCCAACGCCGTCCGCCACACCGGAGCACACCCGGTGTTCGCCGACGTCGACGAGGCCACCGGGAACCTCACCCCGGCCACCGTCGACGCCGTCCGCACCTCGCGGACCCGGGCCGTCCTCGCCGTCCACCAGGGCGGCGTACCCGCCGACGTGCACTCCCTGCGCGCCGCCTGCGCCGACTGGGGGGTCGCCCTCCTGGAGGACGCCGCCTGCGGCATCGGCGCGACCGTCGGCGGCAAGTCCGTCGGCCAGGGCGCCCTCATCGCCGCCTGGTCCTTCCACCCCCGCAAGGTGATCACCACCGGCGAGGGCGGCATGGTCACCACGGACGACGCCGAGTGGGCCGCGCGGCTGCGGCGGCTGCGCGAGCACGGCATGAACGTGTCCGCCGCCCAGCGGCACGCCAGCAGCAAGCCGATCGCCGAGAGCTACCTGGAGGTCGGCTACAACTACCGGATGACCGACATCCAGGCCGCGGTCGGCCTGGTGCAACTGGGCCGGCTCGACGCGATCGTGGCCCGCCGGCGGGCCCTCGCAGCCCGGTACGCGGACCTCCTGGCCGACATCCCCGGCCTGACCCCGGTCCGCGACCCCGCGTACGGCGAGGGCAACTTCCAGTCGTACTGGGTCCTGCTCGGCGAGGACTTCCCCGTCGGCCGGGACCACCTGCTCGCCGTGCTCGCCGAGTCCGGGATCTCGGCCCGGCGCGGGATCATGGCCGCACACCTGGAGCCCGCGTACGCCGGACACGGGGCGGCCCCGCTTCCGGTGACCGAGCGGATCACCCGGGACTCGCTGATCCTGCCGCTGTTCCACACGATGACGGGGCGGCAGCAGGACCGGGTCGTGGCCGTGCTGCGCGGGCAGGCCGGCGGATGAGCGGGCCGGCCACCGAGGACCTGCTGATCGTCGGCGCGGGCGGCTTCGCCCGCGAGACCGCCCAGGCCGTACGGGACGCGGCCGCCGCCGACCTGGCGTGCGGCCGCGCCCCCCGCTGGCGGCTGGCCGGGCACCTCGACGACGACCCGGCCCTGCGCGGACGGGACGTCGACGGCGTGCCCGTCCTGGGCGACTGCGACCTGGTGCACCGGCTGCCCACCACCGCCCGGGTCGTGGTCTGCGCGGGCAGCCCCCGCGACTACGGGGTCCGGGCCCGCCTGGTGCGCCGCCTGGCCCTGCCCGAGAGCCGCTACGCGACCGTGGTCCACCCCACGGCCGCGGTCTCGGCGTCCTCGGTGCTGGGTCCCGGCACGGTGCTGCTCGCGCACTGCGCGCTGACCGCCGCCGTACGCGTGGGCGCGCACGTGGCCGTCATGCCGCATGCGGTCCTCACCCACGACGACACGGTCGGGGACTTCGCCACCCTCGCCTCCGGGGTCCGCCTCGGCGGCGGCGTGTGGCTGGGACGGGGGGCCTACGTCGGCGCGGGCGCCCTGGTCCGGGAATACACCACGGTCGGCGCCTGGTCGCTGACCGGCATGGGGAGCACGGTCCTCGCCGATGTGCCGCCCGGCGAGGTCTGGGCCGGCAGCCCGGCCCGCCGGCTGCGCGAGGCGGGCGCCCCGGCCCTCGACGAACTGCGGGCCGACGAGGCACGGGCCGACGAGGCCCGGGCCGAGAGCAAGGAGACCGGCCACCGGCCGGAGACACGGATGGGGAGCACCGCCGGATGAACCAGATACCGCTCGTCGACCTCAAGGCCGCGCACGCCGAGATCGCGGAGGAGTTACGCGCCGGCTTCGACCGCGTGCTCGCCGGCACCGCCTTCATCGGCGGCGAGGAGGTCCGCGCCTTCGAGCGCGAGTACGCCGACTTCGCCGGGGTCGCCCACTGCGTCGGCGTCGCCAACGGCACCGACGCCCTCGAACTGGCCCTGCGTGCCGTCGGCGTGGGCGTCGGCGACGAGGTGGTGCTGCCCGCCAACACGTTCATCGCCACCGCCGGCGCCGTCCACCGGATCGGTGCCCGCCCCGTCCTCGTGGACTGCCTCCCCGACACCCTTCTGATCGACCCGCAGGCCGCACTCGACGCGGTCGGCCCGAAGACCCGCGCCGTGGTCCCCGTCCACCTGTACGGTCAGTGCGCCCCCGCCGCGGAAGTCGCCGCACGGCTCCCCGGGCGGGCCCGCATCGTCGAGGACGCCGCGCAGAGCCAGGGCGCCACCCGCGACGGCCGCCCGGCCGGGAGCGGAACGATCGCCGCGACCAGCTTCTACCCGGGCAAGAACCTCGGCGCGTACGGCGACGCCGGAGCGGTCGTCACCGACGACGAGGAAGCGGCCGCCCTGGTCCGGGCCCTGGCCAACCACGGCGGCACCACCAAGTACCGGCACGACGTCGCCGGGTTCAACAGCCGCCTCGACGGCCTCCAGGCCGTGGTGCTGCGGGCCAAGCTCGCCCGGCTCGCCGACGGGAACGCCGCCCGCCGCGCCGCCGCCGCCCGCTACGGCGACCTGCTGGGCGGCCTGGCCGCCGCCGGCCGCGTGACCCTCCCCGCCACCGACGAGGGCAACGTCCACGTCTGGCACCTGTACGTCGTCCGCATCAGCGGAGCCGACCGGGACGAGGTCGTCGGCAAGCTCAACGCGGAGGGCATCGGCGCCGGCGTGCACTATCCGGCCCCCGTCCACCTCACCCCGGCCTTCGCCCACCTCGGCCACGGCCGCGGGGACTTCCCGCATGCCGAACGGGCCGCGGACCTGATGCTCTCGCTCCCGCTCTACCCGCAGATCACCGCCGCCCAGCAGCAGCGGGTCGTGGACGCCTTCACGAACGCCCTGCGCTGACGCAAAAAAAGAGGTACAGATGAACAGACGGACACGGTGGGCCAGGTACGGCCTCTTCACCGTGGTCGCGGCCCTGATGGCCACGGTATTGCCTCCGTCCGCGTCGGCGGGGGCGGTGGACCCCTGCGGTCCCGGCACGAACGCGATCGTGTGCGAGAACTCCAAGCCGGGCACACCGATGTCCGACTGGTTCGCGCCCAGCGCCTACGGCGACATCAAGGGCTTCAGCGCCCAGATGAGCGTCCAGGCGGGCGAAACCGTGCAGTTCAAGGTCCAGTCGCCGACCCCGTACCGGATCTCGGTCTACCGGCTGGGCCACTACGGCGGCAACGGGGCCCGGCTGATGTCGACCGCGGCCCAGGCGGCCCAGACCCACCCGGCGAACTTCGCCGCGGGCGGCCAGCCGCAGAGCTGCACCACCAAGGCCTCCACCGGCCTGGTCGACTGCGGCAACTGGCCGACCACGGCCACGTGGACGGTGCCCGCCGACGCGGTCTCCGGCGTGTACATCGCCAACTTCGACCAGGCGGACGGCAACGGCGTCATGCCCTACCCGTTCGTCGTCCGCAACGACGCCGGCCACTCCGACATCATCGTCCAGACCAGCGACCAGACCTGGCAGGCGTACAACAACTACGGCGGCCAGGACCTGTACGACGGCGCGGGCCCCGCGCCCGACGGCCGCGCCTACGAGGTCAGCTACAACCGGCCCATGGACATCGGCGGGGAGAACGGGATCTACGGATCCGAGTTCCAGATGATCTCGTGGCTGGAGCGCAACGGCTACGACGTCAGCTACATGTCCGGCATCGACATGTCGAGGCGCGGCGCGACCCTGCTCCGCAACCACAAGGTCTTCATGTCCTCGGGACACGACGAGTACTGGACCCAGGACCAGTTCACCAACGCCCTGGGCGCCCGCAAGGCGGGCCAGCACCAGACGTACTTCAGCGGCAACGAGATCTTCTGGAAGACCCGGCTCGCCCCGAGCATCGACGGCACCGGCACCGCCGACCGGACCCTGGTCTGCTACAAGGAGACCAAGCTCTCCTTCCCCCAGCCGAACGGCATCCCCGACCCGAGCGGGATCTGGACGGGCACCTTCATGGACCCGGCCAGCGCCACCAACGGGCGGCCCTACCAGCCGCAGAACCAGCTGACCGGCTCGCTGTTCAGCGTCAACGGCTACCGCAGCGACGCGATCACCGTGCCGGGCCGCTTCGCCAAGATGCGCCTGTGGCGGGGCACCACCGTCGCGAACCTGACCCCCTCCCAGACCGCCACGTTCCCGGCCGGAACCCTCGGCTACGAGTGGGACAGCGACGTGGAGGACGCGGCCCGCCCGCCCGGACAGATCCAGCTGTCCTCCACCACCGTCGACATCGAGGACGGCAAGCTCCGCCTCGACTACGGCAACACCTACGGCAACGGCACCGCCACCCACAGCCTCCTCGCCTTCCGCGACCCGGACTCCCGCGCGCTCGTCTTCGGCGCGGGCACCGTCCAGTGGTCCTGGGGCCTGACCAACATGCCGACCTCCAACCCGGACGCCGTCGTGGTCACCGAGGACAAGCGGATGCAGCAGGCGACGGTGAACGTGTTCGCCGACATGGGCGTCCAGCCCAAGAGCCTCCAGGCCGACCTGGTCGCGGCCACCGCGTCCACCGACACCACTGGCCCGACCGTCACGGTCACCAACCCCGCGGCAGGCGCCACCGTGCCCGCACTGCGCCCCGTGACCATCACCGGCACCGCCGCCGACAGCGGCGGCGTGGTGGCCCGCGTGGAGGTCTCCACCGACGGCGGGACCACCTGGAAGGCGACCAGCGGCATCGGGTCCTGGAGCTACACCTGGACCCCGACCGCCCCAGGACCGGCGCAGATCAAGGTCCGCGCCGTGGACGACAGCGTCAACATCGGCGCCACCACCACCGTGCCGCTGACCGTCGGTCCCCAGCAGTGCCCCTGCACCGTCTGGCCGGCCGCGGCCGTGCCCGGCACCGTCAACGCCGGGGACGGCAGCGCCGTCGAACTCGGCGTGAAGATCCGCTCCTCCGCGCCCGGCTCCATCACCGGCATCCGCTTCTACAAGTCCCCGGCCAACACCGGCACCCACACCGGCAGCCTGTGGTCCGCCTCCGGGCAGCGCCTGGCCACCGGCACCTTCACCAACGAGACGGCCTCCGGCTGGCAGCAGCTCAACTTCGCCACCCCGGTACCGATCAAACCCGACACCACCTACATCGCCTCCTACTTCGCCCCGAAGGGCGGCTACGCCTTCGACAACACCTTCGCCGGCGCCGAAGCCGGCCTGGCCCCGCTGACCGCACTGCGCAGCGGCACCGACGGCGGCAACGGCGTCTACCGCTACAGCGCGACCGGCGGCTTCCCGTCCACCGCGGCCAACGGCAGCAACTACTGGGTCGACGCCGTCCTGGACACCTCCACGGCCAGCACCACCCCGCCCACGGTCAGCGGCACCTCCCCGCAGTCCGCGGCCACCGGCACCGCGATCACCTCCGGCGTCACCGCCACCTTCAGCACCGCCGTGGACCCCGAGGAACTCCAGTTCACCGTCAAGGACGCGAACGGGACGGCCGTACCGGGCAACAAGGTCTTCGGCGCCTCCAACAGCGTCACCTTCACCCCGGCCGGCGAACTGGCCCTCAACACCACCTACACGGCCTCCGTGAAGGCCTCCGACCTGTGGGGCAACACCATGCCCCAACCGGTCACCTGGACCTTCACCACCAGCCCCACCCCGCCCCAGGTCAACTGCCCCTGCACCCTGTGGAACAGCGCCGCCACCCCGAGCACCGCCAACGTGGCCGGCGACGCCAACTCCGTGGAGCTGGGCACCCGGTTCCAGTCCGCCGTCGACGGCTACGTCACCGGCGTCACCTTCTACAAGGGGCCGAAGAACACCGGCACCCACACCGGCAGCCTGTGGTCCGCCTCCGGCCGGCTGCTCGCGACCGGCACCTTCGGCAGCGAGACCCTGTCCGGCTGGCAGCAGCTGAGCTTCGCCACCCCCGTCCCCATCACGGCCGGCACCACGTACGTGGCCTCCTACCACGCACCGAACGGCAACTACTCGGTCGACGGCGGCTACTTCACCGCAGCACACCGCTCCTACCCGCTGGTCGCCCCGGCCGACGGGACCGGCGGCGCCAACGGCCTCTACAAGTACGGTGCCTCCGCCGTCTTCCCGGCGAACACCTTCGGCTCGGTGAACTACTGGGTCGGCCCGGTCTTCACCACGACCCCGCCGCCCGCCGCGCAGGCCGGGCTTTCCTCGGAGGTGAGCACCCGGTGAGCACGGTCAGCGTCGTGATCCCCTGCTACAACTACGGCCACTTCCTGGCCGACTGCGTCCGCAGCGTCCTGGACGAGCAGCAGGGGGTCGACGTCCGCGTACTGATCATCGACGACGCCTCGCCCGACGGCTCCGGGGAGGTCGCCCGGGCCCTGGCAGCCGGCGACCCGCGCATCGAGGTCCGCGTGCACGAGCAGAACCGCGGCCACATCGCCACCTACAACGAGGGCCTGCTGGAGTGGGCCGACGGGGACTACGTCGCCCTGCTCTCGGCGGACGACCGGCTCGTCCCCGGAGCCCTCGTACGGGCGGCGGCCCTGCTCGACGCCCACCCCGGGGCCGGGTTCGCGTACGGGCGGCCGCTGCGCTTCCGGCACGGCGACCCCCTCCCGCAGGCCCGCACCCGGTCCACCGGGTCGGTGGTCTACCCCGGCCACTGGTGGCTGGAGCGCCGCTTCCGGGAGGGCACCGGCTGCATCACCTCGCCCGAGGTGGTCGTCCGCACCGCGCTCCAGCGCAAGGTCGGCGGCTACGACCCGAAGCTGCCGCACGCCGGCGACATCGAGATGTGGATGCGGCTCGCGGCGCACGCCGACGTGGGCTATGTCCGCGGCGCCGACCAGGCCTTCTACCGGGTCCACGGCAACAACATGTCCACCACCGACTTCGGCGGCCAGCTCGACGACCTCCGCCAGCGCCTGGTCGCCTTCGACTCGGTGCTCGACAAGTGCGGGGACCTGCTGCCGGACAGGGTCCGGCTGTCCCGGGCCGCCCGGACCCGCCTCGCCCGGTACGCGCTGCGGCGCGCCTACCGGGCGTACGACCGGGGCCGGACCGGTGTGGTCCCGGTGGACGAGCTGGAGGCCTTCGCCGCCGAATGCGTGCCCCGGTACACGGCACTGGCCGAGTACCGGGCGCTGGCCCGGCGGCGGCGGATCGGGGCGCGCACCATGCCCTACCTCCAGCCGCTGGTCCTGTCGGCGGTCGCCGACCGGGGGCGCGAGTGGCTGTGGTGGCAGTCGTGGAAGCGGCGAGGCATCTGATGGACCACCGGCACGACCCGCGCCACCCGCACCACCCGAACGATCCGCACCCTCCGTACGACCGGGACCGCCGCCTTCCGCGGCGGTCCCGCCCGCGGTACCCCGAGGGCTCAGCCGGCCGCCACGGTGCTCGGCACCCGCTCCCCGCCCGGCCGCCGGCCGCCGGTTCCGGCCCCGGCGGGCGTCTGCGCGGGGGTCCCTCCACCGCTCCCGGTTCCGGCGTCGGCGCCCTCGCGCCGGCGCCGGTTCCGGCGTACCAGCAGCCGATCGGTCCACAGGGCCGCCGGCACCCCGGCGACCGCCGCCAGCAGGGCGAGGCCGGCCAACGCCCGGCTCTTGGTGCCCTGCTGCGCGACCGCGGCCGGCGGCACCAGCTGGTCCACGCTCATCCGCGACGCGGCGGGTACGCCCTCCGCCTCCTGCAGCGCCGTCACGCGCCGCGCGTACGCCTCGATCACCGCGCGGACCGCGGCGTTCGCGGCCTCCGGGTCGGTGTGCTCGGCCTGCACCTGGAGCGAGGGGATCAGATAGCGCGGGGTGACACTGGTGCCGCTGTTCCGCGGCAGGAGCCGGTAGTCGGCCGTCACCCCCTTCGACCGCAGCTCGGCCCGGCCCTCGGGCGACTCCAGCTGCTGCACCACGGCGTACGAGACGGCGGCCAGCGGCGGTTGCAGGTTGGCCAGCTGGTTCGGGTGCCTCCCGGTGACCGGCGGTTTGAGCACCACGATCGCCGCACTCACGTGGACCGGGGTGGGGCGGAGCACCGGCACCGCTCCGGCCGCGGCGAGCACCGCCGCCACCACCAGGACGTACCAGCGCCGACGCAGCGCACGGACCAACTCACCAGGCGACACGGGGATTCCTTCCGTCCTGCACGATCCTTCCAGGACATCCGGCGGCCCGCCATCGAATCCGGCAGCTCGCGGGGGCGCGCATGAGCATCCGCGAGCTGGGCGCCGTCCTGCGCCGCCGCTGGTACGTGATGGTCTCGCTGACCCTGCTCGGCCTGCTCGCCGGACTGCACCTGTACCGCTCGGTCCCGGTGGAGTACCGGTCGGAGAGCTCGGTGGCCCTGCTGGACTCCACCGCGGTCGCCGAACTCGCCCCGACCTTCGGCAACCCGATCTCGAACGCGGGCGGTTCGCTCGTGGTGACCGCGGACGTGCTGATCCGCACCCTGTCGGGGGCGGACGCCGCCCGCGCCCTCCACGGCCTCGGCGTCACCGACCCGTACGCGGTCGGCTTCGCCGCCAACGCCTCCGGGCCGATGCTCACGCTGTCGGTCACCGGCACCGACCGGGCGAAGGTGCTCCGGGAGACCAACATCCTGACCTCCTTCGCCGGGGAGCAACTGGCCGCCCTCCAGGCGGCGGCCGGCGTGCAGCCCGCCTACTTCGTGCAGACCGCCCCGGTGGTGCTGCCGCAGACGCCGGTGCCGCTGCTCAAGAGCCGCTACCAGCAGGTGCTCGGCGTGGTGATCCTCGGCACCACGGCCGGGTTCACGCTGTCCTTCGTCACGGACGGCGCGCTCGCCGCCCGGCGCCGCAGGCGCACCGCCGCCCAGGCCGCCCGGGCGGCCGCCGAGACGGCGGGCAGCCCCGGGCCCCGAAGGTCCCGGCGGGCCGCCCTGCGCGACGCCGCCCGCGACCGGCTCCCCGGAGGCCGCCGGGGCCGCAGCGCGGACGCCGCCGCCCTGCTCACCGGCTACCTGGTGCTGGCCTTCTTCATCCCGTCGAACCTGACCCTGCCCGGCCTCGGCGGGGTCGGAACCCCGGCCAACGCCTACGCCCTGCTCTGCCTGCTCTGGTACCTGGCGACCTGGCTGACCGGCCGGATCCGGCCGGTTCCCGGGACCCGGCTGCCCCGTACCGTGATGCTCGTCCTCGCGCTCGCCGTGCTGGGCTCGTACCTCGCCAACGCGACCCGGGGCAGCTCGCACAAGGAGGTCCTCGGCGCCGACCGGGGCCTGATCGGGCTCCTGGTGTGGGTGTCCCTGGTGGTGCTGGTGACCGCCGGCATCCACGACCGGTCCCGGCTGGACGTGTTGATGCGCCGGATGGTGGTGATGGGGGCGGTGGTGGCCGCGATCGGCTTCTACGACTTCTTCACCGCGACGAACATCGCCGACAAGATCAGCATCCCGGGCCTGCAGTCCAGCGTCCCGCAGATCGCCACCCTGGACCGCGGCTCGTTCACCCGGCCCCGCTCCACCACCGCCCAGCCGCTGGAATTCGGCGGGATGCTCGCCATCCTGCTGCCCTTCGCCGTCCAGCAGGCCTTCGACCCGGTCCGCCGGAACCTGGCCCGCTGGCGGCGCTGGGCGCCCGTGGTGCTGATGGGCGGCGCACTTCCGCTCACCGTGTCCCGGACCTCCATCATCGGCGCCCTGCTGGTGGTCCTGGTCATGCTGCCCCGCTGGAAGCCCGAGCGGCGCTGGGCGGCGATCGGGCTGCTGTGCGGGGCGGTCGCCGCGTTCAAGGTGATCATCCCCGGCCTGATCGGCACCATCACCGCCCTGTTCGCCTCGTTCCTCTCCAACGGCGACAGCAGCACCCAGGCCCGCACCGTCAAGTACGGCGCCATCGTCCCCTACCTGGAACAGCGCCCGCTGTTCGGCCGGGGCTTCGGCACGTTCACCCCGAACCTGTACTTCTTCACCGACAACCAGTACATGCTCACCCTCGCGGAAATGGGCCTGGTGGGCCTCGCCGTCCTGCTGGTGCTGTTCGTCACCGGCATCCACCAGGGCGGCGCCATCCGCCGCCTGGCCCGTACCGAATCCGACCGGGAGCTCGGGCAGGCGTTCTTCGCCTCGGCCGTGGTCTCCCTGGTCATCAGCGCCACCTTCGACAGCCTCAGCTTCCCGATGTTCGCAGGGATGTTCTTCCTGACGATCGCCGCCGGAGGCAGTTACCTCGGCTTCATCCGGCGCGCGGCGCCGAAGCCCCGAACCGCGGAGTCCCCATGCCCTCCCGTCACCCCGACCCGGGTACCGGTCCCGTAGCCGTCCTCGTCGTCACCTGGAACAGCGCCCGGGTGCTGCCGGCGTTCCTCGCCTCCCTCCCCGAGGGCACGGCCGGGCTCGACTGGCGCCTCGTCGTCGCCGACAACGACTCCGCCGACGGCACCGCGGAGCTGGTCCGCTCCCTCGCCCCCGACGCCACCGTCGTGCAGACCGGCCGCAACGCCGGCTACGCCGCCGGGGTGAACGCCGCCCTGGCGGCCGCCGCCGGATGGGAGGGCGGTTTCCGCGCCGCCCTCGTGTGCAACCCGGACGTCCGGATGCGGACCGGCTGTGCCGCCCGCCTCGTCGACGCCCTCGACGCGCCCCTGTCCGGGGGCCGGCGGGTCGGGATCAGCGTCCCCCTGCTGTACGAGGAGGACGGCACCCTCCACCACTCGCTGCGCCGGGAGTCGCGCGTCACCCGCGCCCTGGGCGAGGCCGTGATCGGCAACCGCCGGGCCGGCCGGTACGCGCTGCTCAGCGAACTGGTCACCGACCCGGCCGCGTACCGGCGGGCCACCGTGGCCGACTGGGCGACCGGCGCTCTCATGGCCCTCTCCCGCCCCTGCCTGGACGCCTGCGGGCCCTGGGACGAGTCGTTCTTCCTGTACTCGGAGGAGACCGAGTACTGCCTGCGGGCCCGCGACCACGGCTTCGCCACCCGCCTGGAGCCCGCCGCCTCGGCCGTCCACCTCGGCGGGGAATCGCAGGTCTCGCCGCGCCTGTGGACGCTGCTGACCCTCAACCGCGTACGCCTCTACGGGCGCCGCCACGGCCCGGCCGCGACCGCCGCGTTCCGCACGGCCGTCCTCCTGCGGGAAGCCTCGCGCGCGGCCCTCGGCCGCCCCGCGAGCCTCGCCGCGGCCCGCGCCCTGGCCACCCCGTCCGTCCTGCGGTCCGTGCCCGGACCGTGATCGAGCGCAGCGATCCGGTCCCTCGCGCGCAGCGCGCCGATCCGGAGCGGACGGCGGACCCAACGGGTGATCCGCCCGGCGTCGCCACGGCGGTGGCCGGGCCCGCGTGACCGCGGCGTCCGCGACGCGCTGCCGGTGAGGGGCGCGGCGCCACGAGGCCGGCACCCTGCGGTCCGAAAGAGGGCCGGGACGGCCCTGGCCGACGCCTCACCGGAGGAGCCGACCGGGTCACCCGGGGGGTGCCTGACCGTCCCAGGCGGTGTAGAAGCTTCCCGGGTTGACCAGGTAGCGGACGGTGGGGCGGGGCAGGTGCCGGACCTCGTGGCGGCGCCCGTAGCGGCGTACGAGCTCCCAGTCCTCCCGCGGCAGCACCTGTGGGGTGCGCCGCAGGCGGCTGAAGTGCAGGGACCGGGTGCGGCGGGCCACGAACGCGTTGGTGTCGAGGAACGCCTCGCGGGCGGCCCGGCGCCGGTCGAACGGCACCGACAGCACGTCCCGTTCGGAGCCGTCGGGGAGCACCCGGCGCAGGGCGGTGTACACGGCGTCCGGCCCGCCGGGCGGCTCCAGCACCGCCAGCGCCTGCTCGAGGTGGTCGGGCTCCCACAGGTTGTCGTCGTCGAGGAAGGCCACGTACCGCGAGCGGGTCAGCCGGATCCCCACGTTGCGCACCACTCCTGCCGTGCCCGTGTTGCGGGCCAGGGACACGGCGAACAGCCTCGGGTCCGCCGGGAGTCCGGGCAGGCCCGCGCCGTCGTCGACGACGATCACCACCTGGTCGGCCACCGTCTGCCCGAGGGCCGAGCGGACCGCGGCGCGCAGCGCCTCCGGACGCCGGTGCGTGGCGATCACGGTGGCGACCAGGGCGCTCGGCGGCCGGCCCAGCAGGGCGGCGAGCCGGCGGGTCTCGGCGTCCTCGAAGCGGCGCAGCCGCACGGCGGACGGGGCCAGCAGGACCTTGTTCCTGGCCTCGAAGAGCACCAGCCAGCCGAAGGCCCGTTTCAGCAGCTCCCAGGGGGCCCGGGCGATGCGCCGCATCGTGTCCTCTCGTCGTCAGGGGGAAGGGGAG
Source organism: Streptomyces sp. BR123 (assembly GCF_013401435.1). Classification (GTDB taxonomy): domain Bacteria; phylum Actinomycetota; class Actinomycetes; order Streptomycetales; family Streptomycetaceae; genus Streptomyces. The sequence continues at coordinate 10 of NZ_JACBGN010000030.1, read as the reverse complement.
GGGGAGACGG
>NZ_JACBGN010000309.1 GCF_013401435.1 Streptomyces sp. BR123 | reverse complement strand
GGGCATGACGGACTCCTTCGGCTGGCGGTGACCTGTTTTCCCGGACCGGGGCGCGTGGGGTGGATTACGGTGCGTAGCCCGGGCACTACGAGCATGGATCCCGCAGGAGGCTGGCGACACCGTGGACGGGGTCTGGTTCCCCAACCCGCGGCGGTAGTTCCACACCTTCCACGGAGACCAGGGAGGGGAGCCGTGATGCCGCCACGCAGGGTGGTCACGGGCCGCAGCCAGGAGCCGCGGCAACGGTTCGCGGAGGAGCTGCGGCAGCTGAGGGCGGGGAGCGGGGCGAGCCTGCGGCAGCTGGGTGAGCGGCTGGGGTGGGACTGGTCGCTCTTCGGGAAGATGGAGAAGGGCGAAACCCTGGGGGGGCCGGAGGTCGTCCAGGCTTTGGACCAGCACTACGGGACGCCGGGGCTCCTGCTGGCCCTGTGGGAAGTGGCGCTGGGGGACAAGACCCAATTCCAAGAGCAGTACCGGCGATACATGGGGTTGGAGGCCGAGGCGGTCAGCATGTGGCACTTCGCCGTGAGCGTGCTGCCGGGGTTCTTCCAGACGCCCAATTACGCGAGCGAGTTGCTGGCTGCGGGCGGATATACAGGCGACGCGCTGACGCAGCAGGTGGAGGCGCGGCTGGGGCGGCAGGATCTGTTGGAAGGGGTGGGTGCCCTCCCCTTCCGGACGATCCTCTCGGAGGCCTCGTTGCGGACGGCGATGCGGGATGGGCAGGCGTGGCGGGAGCAACTGGAGCACATTGCCGAGTTGACGATGCGGCCCAATGTGGTGGTGCATGTGCTGCCGTTCAGCGCCGGGTTGCATGGGCTCGACAGCACGGATCTGTCGTTTCTGCGGCAGCCTGACGGACGCACAGTGGCGTACACGGAGAACGCCTATCGGGGTGACCTGATTGAGGAGAACGGGACTGTGGAGCGGCTGCAACGCGCCTACGACGGGGTTCGCGACTTGGCCCTTTCCCCAGCGGAGTCGCGAAAGTTCATTCTGGGCATGTTGGAGGCAGCGCCGTGCACACCATCGACCTGAGCGCCGCTGGTTGGCGTAAGAGCACCCGAAGCAACTCGGGCGGCGGTGCGTGCGTTGAGGTCTGCGACGACTTCGGCAGCGTGGTTCCCGTGCGGGACAGCAAGGACCCGCACGGGCCAGTGCTCGTGTTCCAAGTGGGCGGCTGGTCTGCATTCGTCACCGCCGTCAAGAATCATCAACTGCCCTGCTGAGGAATGACCAACGCCGACGGCCTCCGAGAACCAATGCTTGTCGGAGGCCGTCGGCGTTGTCGGTGGCTCTACTTCTTGGTGGTGCGGCGTCCTCGGGTCGCGGCGGCGGGGCGCCAGGCGCGGAGGTCGTCGTCAGTCAGACCGTGCTCGCCCTGCACCATCTGCCGGTCGCCCCGGAAGAATGCGGCCGGTGAGGCTCCGAAGCTCGCGTCGAACTCGTTGTGCCACTGGTCAAGCCAGGGCTGGAGCTCCAGCAGCCCGGCGAGGAACGGTGTCAGCTCCTCGGAGGTCAGCGCCTCGTGGGAGGCGATGTACGCGTCGAGCGCGTACGCCTGCTCCCGGTGGTCCCAGCCGGCCCAGCCGTAGAGGTCGGGCGTGGGGGTGTTGGTCTGCCCGTACGAGATGAACCGCTCCTTGGGCACGTCGAGCTTGCCGCGCGCCTTCCAGTACGAGGGCCGCAGGAAGTCCGCCGAGGTGTACTTCGGCGGTACGGGGATCGTGTCCCGGATCTTCCGCTTGGCCGGCTCATCCGGGGCGGCGTCCTCCTGCCGCTGAAGATCCCAGACGTGCTCCCAGTCCGCGCGCTTCTTCAGCCCAGAGGGCTTGTACCGCAGGGCGGGCAGGAACGGCACGTGCTCATCGGTCATCAGCTCGGCGACGACGGCGGGCAGTTCCTTGCGGGCCGCGTAGATCTTGGCGACGGAGACGAAGTCTTCGTCGCGCGAAAGAGCATCGGTGAGCCGGGAGAGGCTGACGAGGGCGGGCATCCCGTTCTCGTCGAACCAGTGGTCCCGATTCTCGATCCGGTCGAGCAGCCAGGAACGGAGCGCTTGCTCCTGAAGTGCATCCCAAGTTTCAGACAACCAACGTCGTTTGAACTCGGGACTCTCGATCGTGCCGATGGCGCGGGACGACTCGATGGCATCGATGCGCTTCTTGACGACTGCACGGTAGGGCGCGGGCCAGTGCGCGGGGATCTCGGTGGTGGGCGTTGACCCGTGTCGACGGAACCAGTCTGTCTCTGCGCCTCCCTGTGCAACTCGGCGCGCGAGTGCGATTTCGAAGGCGCGCTCACCAAGGGCAACCTCGGGGATGCAGAGGTCGTCAGGGTCCTCGGATGCGCGCAGATCATCGGGATGAAGGGCGTAGAGGGAGTAAACCTGCCAGTCCAGCTCCTCCTGGAGAGCGATCATCTTGCCGCGAGTTGCGCGCCAGGTATCGCGGGCCTTGCGGAGCGATTCCGAGCCAGGTGTCCCCTGATTTGCCAGGTTGTTCGGATTTACTCCAGAGAGCTGCTGAGCAAGTAGATCCAAGGCGGCCGCGAGCGCGGTGGGGTAAGCGTCGGGAAGCGGGAATCGCTCGACGTTGGATCCGTTGAACTGATACCGCACCGTCCATTTCTCGGACTCCAAGCCCCGGCCCACACCATTGCTTGGCTTATCTTGGCAGGCCATCTTGAGCCAGAAGCAAGCGGTGGAGCTATTGAGTAGGCCCAGCAGCCTCAGATATTCTTTCTCGCCTGCTCCCTGGTCGAGCTTGATGACGGGAGAGGTTTGTTTGAAGACCCTTCCGCCTCGATCCAGGGCAAAATGGTTGTGTGTGGCCACCTCGGCGAAGGTGATTGAGATTGGCGTCTTGTAAGCAGACGAGGTGTACTGCATATAGTCCCACCATCGAAGACCTGCATCAGCAATGTCTCCCTGGAAGGTACGCCTGACTTCAAGCAGTCGACGCAGCGGCCAGAGCTCGATGCTCAGGCCGTCCGACGCAAGTTCATTAGCGTATGGAAACCAGATTGCTTCCTCTGGCTCGGCTCCCCAGTCACGTACAATCTCGCCATTGACGAGAGGGCGAAGACCCTTGCGGTTAGCAATGGTTCTAAACGTGCTGCGCAACGGTCTGATGTAGGCCTCATCGGCACCTGCGCGGATGGCGCGTCCGATAGGAGGCTCAATGGCGCGCTTCATTGGTTGTGTGCTGGCCTTGCCGAGCTGTTCAACCATTTCGAGACCGCCAGCGGCGAGAATCCATGGTTGCCTGGCGAAATATCTCCCGCGCTCCAGGTCATCCACAGATACCCATTCGCTAACCGATCCTGGCTTGTCGATCTGATCCATGATCGATTTCCAGACCAGGCCATTCGCGGCATCCTCAGGTGTGGCAGGCTCGCCCTGAACGCTGCGCACGGTTCGGATGGTTCCTGAACGGTTTTTCCCGCCACGGCGCTTACCAACCAAAATGACGGTCGGAGTCCCATGTCCGGGGATGTAGGCCCCGGAGCTGTCGATGACCTCTGTAAGCTCCACCTCGTGACCGAAATACGTCTCGATGAGTCGCGTGCCGAACTCCCGCTTCATGAAGGAATTGGCGGTGATCTGGCCGACCATGCCATAGCCGTGCCCACTCTCTGCATCCCCTGCCTGGGCCAGCTCGAAGAATCTCTGCGCAAATGGAACTGACAATGCGTACGTTCCTGCACAAGCATCGTACAGCTTCCGATACAAGTCGTTGAGCTTCTTGTCCTTCACTGTGATGTACGGCGGATTCCCCACCACCACGTGGTAGCGTCCTTGGCGCAGGATGCCCGGATATTCGTCCAGGTCCTCCGTGATGTACTTGAACTCGGCTAGCTCGTCCGAATCTGAGGAGTTCAAGTTCTCGAACAAGTTGCCCTGGCGGTTCCGATGCTTGATGAGGGAGTCGCCCACTGCCAGGTGTATAGGCCATTCGAATCTCGCGGTGTCTGCCATAGTTCGAACGCCACCGGCCGCCATTGCTGCAACCAGCAACCGGAATCGGGCAATAGCCACTGCGAATGGGTTTAGGTCAACCCCGTGCACCGAATCTAGTGCGGCCCGCACCCGCTCATGCAGATCCCGGCCGGGTTGGCCTTCGCCCCACAGTCGAACCAAACGCCGGAAAGCCCCGAGTACGAAGTGTCCTGACCCGCACGTCGGGTCGATCATCTTCAAGTTTTCGTAGCCGAACTCCCGAACCGCCGGGTCCATGGTTCGGTCGAGGATGAACTCTTCCACGAACTCAGGGGTTTGGAGCAGTGCGTATGTTGTCCGAGCTGCCTCGCTCAAGTCCTGGTACAGGTCGCCCAGGAAGCGAGTGTCCCAGCCCTCAGTGCCGTCCTCGTTCAGCTTGTCCGTGAAGTCGTGGACCAGGACGCCCGCCTCATCCCGCTCGCGCCAGAACGCGATCAGATCCCGGGCCCCGTCGTGAGAGAGGGGGATCTGGAAAAGTGGGTTGTGCTTGCGGTCAAAGAGGAGGCGGCCTGCCTGGCCGGCGCCCAGCTCCTCGAATGCGCGCTCCAACCACCCGCGGAAGGTAGGGTCCGCGTCCTTCGCCACGTATTCCTCGTACCGGGCCAGGGCCAGGTCGCGGCGGTCCGGGTCCGGGGCCGTGAGGTACGGCTCCGGGATGAGTTCGTTGTCCTCGCAGAAGCGGACGAAGACCGTGCCCAGGACCCAGGCGACAGCGACCTGCGTGATCCGTTCGTCCAGCCAGGAGTTCCACGTCGCCGCCGTGCGGCCCAGCTTGCGGGCCTGGTCGTATTCGGCGCGCAGGCGGGTGCCTACCTCCGTGACGGCTTTGACCTGCTTGGCGAGGTCCGTCTCGACCGCTTTGACCTGCTTCTTGAGGTCTTCCAACAGGGCCTTGCGGTCGATCACTTGGCGTCTCCCTCGGTTCCGTCCGTCACGGCTGCCTTGCTCGTACTCGCGTCCTTGACCCACGAGTCCGGAAGTTCGATCCACTCGCCCAGGCCCGCCTGGTACGCCACCGCCACCTGGCCCAGCTTCGGCTCCCTCGCCGGGTCGCTCTGCGGGACCAGGAGCCACAGGCCGCGGCCGCCCTGGCGGGCTGCCTCCGCCAGGCGGTCCAGGACGCCCATCGCGTCGTAGCGGGCGAAGGCTGCCGCCTCCGTCAGGAGGACCGGGCCGGTACCGGCATCGGGGGCCAGCAGGGTGCGGATCTGCGGTTCCACCGTGCCCCACGCCGTCCGGGCGTACTCCGCGAACTTCATCGCGCCGCGCGAGCCCGGCTCCGCCACGTCCGCCTTCAGCAGCGTCTCCCACGTCGGCTTCGAGCCCTCCGGGGCCAGCGCGTGCATCGCCTCCAGGAAGAGGGCCGTCACCGAGACCGCCTGGGCGCCCACGGGCGCCGCGGACAGGGCCCGCGTCGCTTCCTCCGGGCGGTGGTGGTGCACGGTCAGGACGCGGTAGCCGTCGCGACGGGCCGACGCGGCTAGGCGCTCCTTCGCACGGACGGCGGCCGCCAGCGCCGGGTCGTCCGCATAGCGGGTCACCGCGCCCACATCCGTGGCCTGACGCCAGGCCCCCGTCGTCAGGTAACTGGACGCGCTGTCCATGCGGGTCGGCAGGTAGCGCAGGGTCTTGGTGTCCTCGCGCGTGGACAGCGTCAGGTCGAAGCCGGCGTCCCGGAGGGCCTTCGTCAACGGGCCGGCCGTAGGGAGCTCGTGGGTGAGGCCGCCCCGGGAGTCCGGCAGGACCAGCTCGGGGAAGCGGGCCCGGACGCGCTCGTGGACGTCCTCGCTCGTCACGCCCGGCTGGCGGGCCTCCGGGACGTTCGGGATGAGGCGGACCAGGCCGGCCTGGGTGAGGCGGAGGGCCCGTACGAGGGACAGGTCGCGCGGGTAGATCTCCAGGCGGGGCGTCGCCGCCGCGTTGAGGGAGGCGGCCGCGGCCAGCTCCACCAGGCGGCGTTCGTCCCACTCCACCGAGCCCGGGGGAGGGGTGAGGGAACCGAGCTCGCTCAGTACCGTCGTCGCCGTCGGGAGGGTTTCGAGGCGGGCCAGCCGGTCGGCCGTCTTGCCCAGGCGGGTGGCGTAGTCGAGCAGGCCCGGCGCCGTCGGGGTGTCCGGGGCGTCGTCCTCGCGGACGTCCAGGGCCAGCAGGCCCGCGCCCAGTGCCTCCTCCGTCGCCTTCCGGTTCGGCTGGTGCTGGAACTCGGCCTCCTCCGGCTCCAGCTGCTCCACCTCCACCACCGCCCGCACGGCGGCCAGCGCCAGCGCACGCCGCTGCTCGCGCTCCGCGAGCTGCGTGCCGCGGCGCACGGCGAGGGCGTCGGCGATCTCCGCGGCGGAGGCGACCCGGCCCAGGCCGGAGAGGAGGTCCATGATCTCGGCGCGCAGTGCCTGTACCGCCGGGTGCTTCTTCCAGCGCTTGCGCTCCTCCTTCAGGAGCTGCGGGATGCGGCCGGCCGACAGGCCGAGGGCGTCCGCGACGTCCTTCTGCTTGGGCCAGACGCCGATGTCCGGCAGGTCGCCCTGTGCGTTGGGCAGGCGCAGGAGCAGGCGTACGGTCTCGACCTTGTTGTGGTTCGAGCGGTTGTTGTTGAGCTCCGGGACGAAGATCGTGGCCAGGGTGTCCAGGCTGACGGCCCGCAGCGCGGAGCCGGACAGGCCGCCGGCGTTCTCACCGGAGGCCAGGGCGCCGAGCAGCACGGACTCGGTGCCGGACAGCTGGGCCAGTTCCTCCTTGGCCTCGGCCCGGCCCCGTGGGGTGAGCGGCGAGACCGGCGACTCGCGGAGGCGGTCGCCCCATTCGCGCTGGCGGCGCTGGACCTCGCTGCGGGTCTTCGCGCCCAGCCCGGGGGCGTTGAGCAGCTTGCGGCGGCTGTAGTCGAGGAGCTCGCCGACCGTGGTGACGTCCAGGCCGTAGAGGAAGGCCTCGGCGGCCGGGGTGAGGCCGGCGGCCGACAGGTGGGTGTCGCGGGTGACCTCGGCCGCCAGCTGCTCACGTTGCTGCTCCGCGGTGAGCGGTTCGGCGTCCGCGATGGTGGCCTGGCCGGTCACGGCGGAAGGATGCTCCGCCGACTCCGGGTGGCGGGAGCGGTGGCTGGACGGGACGGTCTGCGACGCGTCCAGGAAGATCTTCTTCCAGGCGTCCCGCATCGGCTTCAGCTCGGGGAAGCGCCGGGCGGCGTCCCGGTGCAGGGCCTTCTCGAAGAAGGAGACCAGGCCGTCGCGCACGGCGGGCTCGAAGGCGTCCTTCGCGATGGTCGGGTACGGGTGCTGCTTCGGGTCCGTCATCCGGGGCAGCACCGAGCCGTCGCCCCACTTGGGGAGTTCGCCCGAGGCCATCTGGTGCAGGGTGACCGCGACCGCGTACCGCTCGGCGTGGGAGTCGTAGGCGGTGCGGGTCAGCGTCCCGATGAACGGGTCGAGGTAGCCCTCCGTGCCGGCCTCGTAGTCCTTCGCCGGGTATCCGGCCAGGGAGAAATCGATGAGGACGAGCTCGCGGGTGCGGTTCGGGCGGATGCGGATGGCGATGTTGTCCGGCTTGATGTCGCGGTGCCAGACGCTCTCGCCCTCCAGGAAGTCGACGGCTCCGAAGAGGTAGTCGCCGTACGCCTCCAGCTGGTCGATCTGGAGCCGGCCGCTCTCGCGCAGCTGGCGGGCCACGGTCTCCTCGCGGCGGCGGGTGCGGGGGGTTCCGGATTCCTCGCCCTCGCCGGTCTCCTCCCGTTCGTCGCCCACGTACTCCAGGACGAGGACCGTACGGTCGGCGATCTTCAGCGGTTCGGGCTCGACGAGCCGGATGACGCGGGAGTCGGCACGCAGCCGCCCCATGACCTCGGCCTCGTGGGCGAGGATTTCGCCCCTGCTGTCGGAGAGCGCCACCTTGAGGACGGCCAGGGGCCGCATCTTGCGCTCCTCGGCCTCCAGGTCGCGTACGAGGAAGGCACGGCTGGTGGAGCCGGTGCCCAGGCGGCGCCGGACCTGCCAGCGCCCGCCGAGGACGTCACCGGCGACCGCTTCGAGCGGGTCCTTCTCGGGGGCCTCCGGGGGCGGG
>NZ_JACBGN010000308.1 GCF_013401435.1 Streptomyces sp. BR123 | reverse complement strand
CCCCCGACGGCGCCGCCCCGCACCCCGGGACGCCGCGGCTCTTCCTCGACGCGTTCGCCCACCCCGACGGCCTCGCCCGGTTCGCCGAGGTCGAGCACCGCGACGCCGCCGAGACCCCCGGCCCCGACTACCCGCTGTACGCCACGACCGGCCGCGTCCTCGCCCAGTACCAGTCGGGCGCCCAGACCCGCCGGGTCCCCGAACTCGCGGCCGCCGCCCCCGAGGCCTTCGTCGAGATCCACCCCGACACCGCCGACCGGCTGGGGCTGGACGAGGGCGCCGCCGCCGAGGTCACCTCGGCCCGCGGCAGCACCACCGCCCGGGTCCGGCGCGTGCCCTCGCTGCGCACGGACACGGTGTTCCTGCCGTTCCACTTCGCCGGTGCCGGGCGCGCCAACCTGATCACCTCGGCGGCCCTCGACCCGCGCAGCCGGATGCCCGAGTTCAAGGTGTGCGCGGTCCGCGTCGGGCCGGCCCCGGCCCACGGCGGAGCGGGAGCCGACACCGCGCAGGCCGACGCCGCCGGGGCCGGGCTGTGAACGCGGGCGAGGTGCTGGTCGTCGGCGGCGGCAGCGCCGCCCACCGGTTCGCGGAACGGCTGCACCACCACGGCCACCGCGGCGGGCTGACGGTGCTCGGCGCCGAACCCCGCGCCCCCTACCACCGGGTGCTGCTGACCTCCGTCCTGGACGGCACGCTGCCCGCCGCCGCCCTCGCCCTGCCCGAACTCCCCGAGGGCGTCCGGGTGCGCACCGGGGTCACCGTGACCCGCATCGACCGCCGCCGACGCCTCGCGTACGCCGACGACGGCTCGGTGCACCGCTACGACACGCTGGTCCTGGCCACCGGCGCCCGCCCCCGCGTCCCCCGGATCCCGGGACTGCCCCGGCCCGGCGGCGCCGAAGGCGTCCTGACCCTGCGCACCCTCGCCGACGCCGAACACGTGCTGCGGGCCGCGCCCGACGCGCGCCGCACCGTCGTCCTGGGCGCCGGGCTGCTCGGCGTCGAGACGGCCGCCGCCCTGCGCCGGGCCGGCCACGAGGTGGCCCTCGTCCACCGCGGGCCGCACCCCCTGCACCGGCACGTCGACGCCACCGCCGGCGCGCTCCTCGTCCGACACCTGACCGACCTGGGCGTGGAACTCCACACGGGCCGCCGCGCCACCGGCCACTGCTCCGGCAAGCTCACCCTGGACGACGGCAGCGTGCTGGCCGCGGACACCCTGCTGCTGTGCACCGGAGCCGTGCCCGAGACGGAACTCGCCCGCCGGACCGGCCTCACGGTCCGCTCCGGGATCACCGTCGACGGCCGGCTCCGCACCGACGACCCGCACATCCACGCCATCGGCGACTGCGCCGAGCACCCCGGGGACACCGCCGGACACCTCGAACCCGCCTGGGCACAGGCCGAGTCCCTGGCCCGGCACCTGACGGGAGCCGGCGGCGGCCCGGAGCACCACGGCACGCGCCAGATCACCCGGCTCCGCCTCCCCGGCCTCGACCTGGTCCGCCTGGGCCGGGACCCGGCCCTGTCACCCGACGCGGCCCGGGCGGCCCACGCGCAGGCTGCGGGCGGTGCGAAGGCAGCGCCCGGCGCGGAGGCGGCAGGCGGCGCGCACCCCTCGGCCGGTACGGACCGGGCCGACGGCACAGCCCTGGCGGCCGGCACAGCCCTGGCGGGCGGCGCTGACCCGGCGGGCGGCGCTGACCCGGCGGGCGGCGCTGACCCGGCGGACGGCACGCACCCGACGGGCAGCGGCGCCGAGGTGGTCACCTTCACCGACCCCACCCGCGGCCGCTACGCCCGCCTCACCCTGCACGACCAGCGCATCACCGGCGCGGTCCTGCTCGGCCTGCCGCGGGCCATCGCCGCCGTGAGCCGGCTGTACGAGCGCGGCCTGCCCGTACCCGCCGGGCGGCTGGAGTTCCTGCTCGGCATCCCGCCCGCCGCGCCTGGCGCGGACGAGCTTCCCGACGACGCCGTCGTCTGCCGCTGCAACAACGTCACCAAGCACGCCATCACCGAGGCCTGCCGGGCCGGCGCCGCCGACGTGGAACAGGTCGCCGCGGCGACCCGCGCCACCACCGGCTGCGGCGGCTGCACGAGCGCCGTGCGCTCACTGTGCGGCCCGGTCCGAACCGGGAGCACCCCGTCATGAGCCACACCCCCCGCACCCTCGTCCTCGCCGGACACGGCATGGCCGGCCACCGCCTCGTGGAGGAACTGCGGGCCCTGGACCGGGCCGGATCCTGGCGGGTGGTGGTCCTCGCCGAGGAACCGCACCCCGCGTACGACCGGGTCGCGCTCTCCTCGTACCTGGACGGCCGCAGCGCCGCCGACCTCGGCCTGCCCGCGCCCGGCCTCGCGACGGACCCGCGGGTGGAGCTGCGGCTCGCCACGGCCGTCGCCTCGATCGACCGCACGGCCCGTACGGTGACCACCACCGCCGGCGACACCGTCGGCTACGACGCCCTGGTCCTGGCCACCGGCTCCAAGCCCTTCATCCCTCCCGTACCCGGCCACGACCTGCCCGGCTGCTTCGCCTACCGCACCCTCACCGACCTCGACGCCATCCGCGCGGCGGCCGTGCCGGGCCGCCCCGGCGTGGTCATCGGCGGCGGCCTCCTCGGCCTGGAAGCGGCCAACGCACTCCGGCTGCTCGGCATGGAGCCGCACGTGGTGGAACTCGCCCCACGGCTGATGCCGCTCCAGGTGGACACGGCCGGCGGCGACGTCCTCGGCCGGCGGGTGGCGGAACGCGGCCTCCACGCCCACTGCGGCGTCGCCACAGCATCGGTACGACCGGGCCCGAACGGCCGCGCCTCGGCGGTGGTCCTGGCGGACGGCACCGCCCTCGAAGCGTCCGTGGTGGTCTTCTCGGCGGGCGTACGCCCCCGAGACGAACTGGCCCGGCCCGCAGGCCTCGACACCGGCGAACGCGGCGGCTTCCTGGTGGACGCCCTGTGCCGCACGGACGACGCCCGGATCTGGGCGATCGGCGAATGCGCGGCCGTGTCAGGCCGCTGCCACGGCCTGGCCGCCCCCGGTTACCGGATGGCCGAATCGGTGGCCCGCCAGCTGCTGGGCCTGGGCGCAGACCCCTTCGAGCAGGCGGACATGTCAACGAAGCTGAAGCTGCTCGGCGTGGAGGTGGCGAGCTTCGGCGACGCCCACGCGAGCGCCGATGGCTCCCTGGCGGTGAGCTGCCTGGACCGGACACAGGGCACGTACGCGAAGCTCGTCCTGGACGCCGACGGCCGCACCCTCCTGGGCGGCATCCTGGTGGGCGACGCCCAGGCCTACGCCGACCTCCTCCCCTTCGTGGGCCGCCCGGCCCCCGCAGCAGCCCACCGCCTCCTGTCCCCGGCGTCCTGACCTGCCGCGCCGACCGGTCCTACGGCCGGTCCATTCCCGACCGGCCCCCGCGCTCCGCCGCACGGCCCGGGTGGCAGTCAGGATCGCCATGGCGGTGGAGGTACTGATCGGGGCGGGCGCCCGAAGCCGAGAACGGAATGACCTTCACGTATTCCGTGGTGCGGATCAGGCGCTGACAGCGCGCGCAGACACGGCCGGTGCTCACGCGGCCGCGACCCGGGACAGCAGCGCGTGGAGCCGGCGGAGCACGCGGGCCAGGGCCCGGGTGTGGGTCCACCGGCCGAACGGCGAGTCGGCCGGCCCCTCGCGCAGGACGGCGTTCCAGTCGTCGAGCACCCGCACCGCATCCGCGCTGCCGAGGGCCGCGACCTCGGGGAACCACAGGTCGCCGTACACCTGGAGGTCGACCGCGATCCCGGCGATCTCGCCGTCAGCCGGCTTCTGCTCGAACGGCACGAGAGCCCGCACAATCAGCCGCGCCCCCGCATCCAGCTCCGCCTGGTCGATACCCGTCATGTGCGCTCCCTCACGTCGTCACCGGATGTGATGGGTCGATGATGGGCAGGCGCGCTGATGGGCGGATAGGCCATCGGGCGGCCACGCACGGCCACGTCGCGGCCATCGCTGGATACGGCCGCCACGGCACCTCAGACTGGGCTCATGAGCCACCGCAACGATGCGTTGAGGGCAGCCCGGCTCCTGGTCGGCTGGCGCACCATGGAAGCCGCCGCCGCGCAGCTCACCCGGCACGGTCAACGACTCCTCGATGACGCCCACTTCACCGTCAGTGCCCGGACATGGCGCCGATGGGAGGGTACGCGGCCCGGGTGGCCGCCGGAGGAGACCGCGATCGTGCTGCACGATGCGCTCGGACGGTGGCCCGAGGACCTCGGATTCACGGTGCCCCACGGGTGGATGCGCCCCGAGAGACATCGAGAGGAAGACGTGAAGCGCAGGACGTTCGTCTCCGTCACAGCGGCCGCGCTCGTGCCCGGTCCGACCGCCCCTCAGTACGTCGACCCCGCGCTGATCACCTACTTTCAGGAGCAGTTGGAGGGGCACTACCGCGCGGACATGTTTCTCGGCCCGCACGACCTGATCGGAACCGTGTCGGCCCAATATCAGCTGATCGACAAATTGGTCAGGTCCGCGAAGGGAGAAACCCGCCGGGGTTTGCTCAGTGTCGGTGCCGCCTATGCGGCGCTCGTCGGCTGGCTGTACCAGGACGCCGGTGATCTCGGCGCGGCCGCCTTCTGGCGAGGGGTGACGCAGGAGATCGCGGCACGTTCCCGGGACCCGCAACTGATCGGCTACAGCCTCGTCAACCTGGCCCAAGTCCGTACGGACCTCGGTGACGGCCATGGGGTCATCGACCTGTGCGAGGCTGCGCTGGAGGACTCCGACCGGCTCGTCCCCAAGGTACGGATCATGGCCATGCAGCAGCAGGCCCACGGCGCCAGCCTCACCGGCGACCGACAGGCCGTGGACCAGCTCATCGATGGTGCCGGCAGACTGCTCGGCAGGGTCGACGACCGCCTCCCCTGGGGCAACGCGTGCCGACGAACGCCGGGCTACCTGGAGGTGCAGCGCGCCACCTGCTACGGGCGTCTCGGCCTCGGCAACGAGGCCGACAGCCTCTGGACTCAGCTCGTCGCCGACGTGCCGGCGACCGCCCGGCGGGATCGCGGCGTCTATCTCGCCCGCCACGCCGCCGCTGCGGCCTCAGCCCGAAAACCGGATCAAGCCGTCGGGCTCGCGCGGGAGGCCGCGGCCATCGCCCTTGAGACCCGCTCCGCGCGCCTGGTCCGTGAACTGCATTCCCTGAAGCGGACCATGACGCCATGGCAGGATGCGCCGGAAGGCCGGGACCTCACCGAGGTGCTGGCACCCGTGACCGAGGGGAGCTGACATGGGTGTACCGCAGCCGCTGTCCGACGAAGCGATCGAGCAGGAGCTGTCGGGCCTGCCGGGGTGGGAGCGGGAGGGCAACGAGATCACCCGCACCTACGAGATCCGCTACCACGCCGCGGTGGCCGCGATCGTCACGATCGCCGACAGGTCCAGGCGGATCCAGCACCACGCGGACCTCGACCTGCGGATCGACCACCTGCGGGCGGCGATCACGACCCACGACGCCGGGCACCGGCTGACCGCCGCCGACTTCGACCTCGCCCGCCGCATCGACGAGATAGTCGCCGCACACCAGGCCATCCCCCTGGACTGAGGACAGCGAAGCCCCCGCCCGGGACATGGCGGCGCCCGTCGGGTGGGCGGGAACCCGAGGGGCGGGGCAGCGGTCAGCGGCGCCCGTGGGAGAACGGGCGTGGGCGACGACCAGCAGAGCATCACCGAGGATCAGCGGCAGGCCGCCCGGCTGATCTGGGACTACCACCCCATGCGTCAAGCAGGGCTTCGCCATCGCCCAGGATGTCCCGGAGGACGTGCATGCCGCGTACGAGTCCCTCATCCGCGACGGCTTCATCAGCCGTCTCATCAGCACCTGACCGGGTGGACGACGCGTTCGACCGGTTCGCGGCACACGTCGAGGAACTGTGCAGCCGCGGGCTCGACGTACGGGAGGCCGGAGAAATGCCCAGGCGTGACTACGAGGACGACCCGGATGCCCCGAAGGCGACCAGCCTGGTGCCGGCGGCTTCGGCGGTCGTCGTGGACGGCGAGGGCCGGGTCCTGCTGCAGCGGCGCACCGACAACGGGATGTGGGCGCTGCCCGGCGGGAAGATGGAGCTGGGCGAGTCCGTCGCGGAGTGCGCGGCCAGGGAGACGTGGGAGGAGACCGGCATCCGGGTGGAGGTCACCGGCATCGTCGGAACGTACAGCAACCCGGGGCACGTGTTCGCGTACGACGACGGCGAGGTGCGGCAGGAGTTCTCCGTCTGCCTGCTGGCCCGGCCGACCGGCGGCACCCTCCGGACGTCGGACGAGTCCCTTGAGGTGGCGTGGTTCGCTCCCGATGAGGTGGACGGCCTCCCCATGGTGCCGAGCATCCGCAAGCGCTTCGATGACTGGCGAGCGGCGAACGGCCCTGTCGTGCGCTGACCGGCGTGGGCAGCCGACCACCTGCTGGCTTCGGGTTCGGATGGGATCGAAGGGCGGCGGCAGGGCGGGGGCGGCCGGGCCCGGGTTCCGGCCGATGCGCGCGGCTCCGGTGGGCCACCTCGTGGAGTCGAGGTGCGGTGTCCGGGGCGGCGTAGCGCCGGGGAGGCGTCGGCCCGAGGTCCCGGATGGCCCGGGAGGCTGCAGGGCGATGAGTGGAATACTCCACTTCGGCAAGGCAGGCTGGACCCATGCGGACTCTCTTCCGCCCAGGTCATCTGCCCGGAGGGGGCGAGCACAGCCGGGCCCTTTTCCGAGTCGCGCAGTGCGTGCCGTTCGTGATCATCCTGCTCGGGCTGGGGGTCGAACTCTCGCCCGTGCACGACATCTACACCGGCCCTCTCCTCACCGCGACACCGGCACTGGCTTCGCTGACGATGGGCCCGATGGGCACCCTCGCGGCAGCGGCGGGAGCCCTGTCCGTAAGCCTGACCACCACCACCCTGCACGACGCGTGGGGCGGCATGCTGATCTACAGCAACCTCTTGGGCCTCCTCGTGGTGGCCGTGGCCAGTGTCATCACGAGCAGAGCCGTGCACGCGCGCCGGCAGAGCGAGCTCAACCAGGTCCGCCGGATCGCCGTGGCGGCACAGAGGGTCCTGCTGCGGCCCGCACCTGCCCGGCTGGGCCCGGTCCGGGCGGCCAGCATGTACCTCTCGGCTGAGACGGGAGCGCAGATCGGCGGCGATCTGTACGAGGCCGTACAGACCCGGTACGGGGTCCGGATGATCGTGGGGGACGTCCGCGGCAAAGGGCTGCCTGCCGTGGGTCTGGCTTCGGCCGTGCTGGGCGCCTTCCGGGAGGCCGTGCACTACGAGGACGACCTGGTGGAGGTGGTGGACCACTGCGCGGCCGCGCTGCACCGGGAGCGGGCCTCGCCGAATGCGGCGGACCAGTGCGAGAGGGAGGACCGGGCGGAGGATTTCGTCACCGTGCTCGTGGCGCAGGTGCCGGACGCATTCGAGGTCCAGGTGGTCAATCGCGGCCATCCGCCTCCGCTGCTGCTGCACCGGGGGAAGGTTCAGGCCCTCATGCCCGGCTCACCGCTGCCGCCCCTGGGCCTGGACGAGTTCGTCACCGGTCCTCCCGTCAAGGCGGAGAGCTATCCGTTCGTACCCGGTGACCGTCTGCTGCTGCACACCGACGGGGTGATCGAAGCCCGCAGTCCCGACAACGTTTTCTTCGCCTTGCCGAGGGCCGTGGAAGCGTTGGCCCCCTGTACCCCGCCGCAGTTCCTGGAACAACTGCACCAGGCCTTGATCCGTCATACCGGGGGCCACCTGGCGGACGACGCGGCGATGCTCGTCGTCGAACGGCTCGACGAGGAAGCGGGCGACCAGTCGTCGGCGCAGCCCCCGCCTCCCGAGGCGACGGACGGCGTTGATCCTCCGACCACGTCCTGAGCGCGGTGCTCGGCAGAACCCGCCGACCGGAGTGCTCACCGCGTCCGTCGGCCGCGAGATGGAGGGCCACGCCGGCTCCGCCACAGCGCGGCGCCCCCCGGGTTCGGCGGGAACCCGAAGGGCGGGCGGAGGCGGCCGGTCCTGAAATTCCGGCCGGGCGCGGCGCTCCGGTGGGGCGGCGGAGGGACGGGTGCACCGGTGGGGGCGGTGC
>NZ_JACBGN010000307.1 GCF_013401435.1 Streptomyces sp. BR123 | reverse complement strand
GGGTTCCACAGCGCTGCGCGCTGTGCCAGCGAACCGCCTTGCTGCGCTCGGCGGGGCTCGGCTTCGCCGAGCCAAGGCCGGCCCTTCGGGCCGGGGTCCTGCGCTTCGCTCCGGACGGGTTCGGGTTTCGCTGCGCTCCACCCGAACGGCCCGCTCCGCAGGCCTGAGTGACCCTGTTTCACAGAGTACGGGCCTGCGGCCCGTTGGGCGGGTCCGCTTCGCTCCCCCACCCGGGTCCTTCCGGCTTCGCCTTCAGGACTTAGCCCGCTCCGCGGGCGCTGGCAGCAGTGTCGGTGGTGTCGCTTAGGGTCCCCCCTTGACGAGGTCGGCAGCGAAGCGGTATCAGGCGGTAGGCGATGTCGTGACCGTAGTAGTCGGCCAGGTCCATCGCACTCATGTCTCCGGGAGGTTGCGGTCTTGGATTGGCCCCGTAGGCCAGCAGGATCACTGTGAGCCGGCTGTCGATCGGAGTCCCTGACTGAAGTGCCGAGTCCCCCTCCAAGTCGATGGCATGCTCCAGGAGAGTCATCCCACAGCACACCTCGTTGACATCTGCGCCCTTCATCGAGGAGGCGGGTCAGCTCGGCATGGTCGCTGGACTCGACCGCCTGATGGGCGGGCGTCCAAGGATTCTCGATCATTCGATTCTTCTTCGTTCCCCGCTACCGGTCGTCAGTCCTGTGGTCGAACTCCAACCCTAGCATGATGCAGCATGTAGCATTGGAGAAATAACACCACACCCTCCAGGCGCATCGAGTGAGGTTCGCAGATGCCTGTCTACGAATATCTTCCCCATGAATTAGCTCGCCTCAGTGTGCTGAGAAAAGCGACGGGCCTGGACCTGAACCAGATCATGGAGCGCGTACGTCTCGCGCAGGAACGCGAGGCCCGCGCGAGCACAGGGCCGCAGGAACCGAAGAGCCTGAGCGAACTGCACATCGCCGTCCTCCAGCACGACCAGTGGCGGCGCATCGCCCACGTCACGGCCGAACTGCAGATGCCCGTGTATGAGCCCGCCGAGGACCCACGCGCGATCCGCTATGAGCAACAGCGGCTACGACGCCTTGAAGAAGACCGGGCGCACGCCGGGGAGCCCGACGGTCAGGCACCCATCGAGCTGCTCAGACACCGGGTCTACCGCATCACCGGCCGCCCCCTCGGCGAGCAAGCACCAGGCGGTGCCGACTTCGTCATCCACCTGATGGCCGGCTCGCTCAGCGAAGCGGCCAGCCGGGCCTGGAACGCCTACGGACGGCCGGACGGCCCCTACCGGGGAAACGGGCACCAGATCACCTCCGTCGAACAGGTCCTACCCGAACCAGGAGAACTGTTTTGATCCCACTCCGAGAGCACCAGGTGGATCAGAAATCGAGTTTCCGAAAGTGGGTGGGATTTCCTGCAAGGTCATCTGTGCCCCCACAGGGGGCCCGGGGAACGATCGTGTCCGCGACCGGGTCGGGCAAGACGATCACAGCCGCCGCATGCGCGCTGGAGTGCTTCCCCGGCGGCCGGATTCTCATCACCGTGCCCACCTTGGACCTGCTCGTCCAGACCGCCCAGGCGTGGCGCCTGATGGGCCACCAAGCCCCGATGGTCGCGGTGTGCTCACTGGAGAACGACCCAGTCCTCAACGAGCTGGGGGTGCGCACCACCACGAACCCGATCCAGCTCGCGCTGTGGGCCGGGCAGGGGCCGATCGTCGTGTTCGCCACATACGCCTCCCTGGTGGACCGCGAGGACATCGACGCTGAGGGCCAGGGGAAGGTTCGCGGGCCGCTGGAGGCGGCTCTGGCGGGCGGGGAGCGGCTCTACGGCCAGCAGATGGCAGGCTTCGACCTCGCCATCGTGGACGAAGCCCACTCAACCGCAGGTGATCTTGGCAGGCCCTGGGCCGCGATCCATGACAATGCCCGCATCCCAGCCGACTTCCGGCTCTACCTCACCGCGACCCCGCGCATCCTCGCTTCCCCCCGGCCGCAGAAGGGCGCGGACGGCCGGGAGCTGGAGCTCGCGTCGATGGGCCAGGACTCCGATACCTACGGGCCCTGGCTGGCCGAGCTCGGGCTCTCGGAGGCGATCGAGCGCGGCATCCTCGCCGGATTCGAGATCGACGTCCTGGAGATCCGGGACCCCTCTCCCGTCTTCGGGGAGTCGGAGGAGGCGCTGCGGGGCCGGCGCCTGGCGCTGTTGCAGACGGCGCTGCTGGAGCACGCCGCGGCGTACAACCTTCGTACGGTTATGACCTTCCACCAGAAGGTCGAGGAGGCCGCCGCGTTCGCGGATAAGCTGCCCGAGACCGCCACCGAGCTCTATGCCACCGACGCCTCCGACGCCGACCTGGCGGCTGCGGACCGGTTGCCGAGGTCGTCGATCCACGCGGAGTTCTACGAACTCGAGGCCGGCCGCCACGTACCCCGGGACCGGGTGTGGTCGGCGTGGCTGTGCGGCGACCACCTCGTGGCCGAGCGGCGTGAGGTCCTGCGGCAGTTCGCCAACGGCATCGACGTCTCGGGCCGGCGGGTCCACCGGGCGTTCCTCGCCAGCTGTCGCGTCCTCGGAGAAGGCGTGGACATCACCGGCGAGCGTGGCGTGGAGGCCATCTGCTTCGCCGACACCCGCGGCTCCCAGGTCGAGATCGTCCAGAACATCGGCCGCGCACTCCGCCTCAACCGCGACGGCACCACCAAGGTCGCCCGGATCATCGTGCCGGTGTTCCTGGAGCCGGGCGAGGACCCCACCGACATGGTCGCCAGCGCCTCGTTCCGCCCTCTTGTAGCCGTACTGCAGGGCCTGCGCGCACACTCCGAACACCTCGTCGAACAACTCGCCTCCCGCGCCCTCACCCGGCAGCCCCGAGCCAAACTCCACCACGTCGTGCGTGACGAGGAAGGCCGGATCATCGGCCCCGGCCGCGAAGACCAAGAGCAGGAAGACACCGAGGCCGCCGTGGAGTCGGCCCTGCTGCACTTCTCCAGCCCCCGAGACGCAGCCACCATCGCCGCATTCCTCCGAACCCGGGTCTACCGGCCCGAATCTCTGGTGTGGCTGGAAGGCTTCCAGGCCCTGCGCCGATGGCGCGCCAAGCACGGGATCACCGGCCTGCATGCGGTCCCGTACGACACCGAGACCGAGGTCGGCGTCACCGAGGACTTCCCTCTGGGGCGGTGGGTCCACGAACAGCGCAAGGCGCTGCGGGCGGGCGAGCTGGAGGCACACCGCAAGGAGCAGCTGGACGCCGAGGGGATGGTGTGGGAACCGGGCGAGGAAGCCTGGGAGACCAAACTCGCCCTCCTGCGCTCCTACCGACGCGCCCACGGCCACCTCGCACCCCGGCAGGACGCGATGTGGGGCGAAGACGGCGAGCAGCTGGCCATCGGGCAGCTGATGGCCAACCTGCGGCGCACCGGCGGCCTCGGCAAAAACGAGGAAACAGCCGAGACCCGGGCCAAGCAGCTCACCGCGATCGACAAGGACTGGAACTGCCCCTGGCCACTGGACTGGCAGCGCCACTACCGCATCCTCGCCGACCTCGCCGACACCGAACCCGGCGGCATCCTGCCCGACATCCAACCCGGCGTCCGCTTCGAAGGCGACGACCTCGGACGCTGGCTGAAACGACAGGCCAACTCATGGGCCCAGCTAAGCAAGGAACAGCAGCAGCGCCTGTCCACGCTGGGCCTGACACCCGCCCAGCGGCCCGCCCCAGCCCCGCCGGCCAAGAACACCGGGAAAGCCACGGGAAAGACATCAGCGGCCTTCCAGCGGGGCGCAGCAGCCCTCGCCCAGTACATCGACCGCGAAGGCCACCACCGCATCCCCCGCAGCCACACAGAAACGATCACGGTCGAGGGCGAGACCGCCCCCGTCGTCTTGAAACTCGGCGTGTGGATCACCAACACCAAAACCCGCCGCCACAAACTCACCCCCGCCCAACGCGCCACCCTCACCGACCTCGGGGTGGAGTGGGCGCAGTAGAAGACGGGCGAGCAGTTTCCGGGCTCCACAGGGCACAGCACCCCGGCGGACTACCCGTGGTCTCTTGTGGTGCAAGGTACTTGCTGATTTTCTTGTACCGCATGGCAAAGGAACTGTCCGCCGCCGGTGACCAGCGGCGCAGCCAGCTCCTGCGCGGCGTGCTCGACCTGTGCCTGCTCTCGCTGATCGCCGAACGCCCCAGATACGGCTTCGAGTTCGCCGAGGCCCTCGCCGCCGGGGGGCTGGAACTGGTCAGCGACGGCAGCATCTACCCGCTGCTCGCCCGCATGGAGCGAGCGGGGCTCATCTCCTCCTACCGCGCTGCGTCCCCGAGCGGCGGTGCCCCGCGCAAGTACTACCGCCTGACCGAGGCCGGACACACCGAACTGAGCGGCGGCCGGGACGGCTGGCTCGCCTTCGCCGGGCAGGTGGGCCGCATCCTGACCACCACCAAACCCACGGGGGAAACCACACCATGACCAACGCGCAGATCCTCACCGCCTGCCGCACCAACTGGGAGTACAGGGGCATCGACGACGCCTCCGTGAGGGAGATGCTCGACGAACTCTCTCCGCACACCTGGAGGACGCACAGGCAGCCGGCCGCACCGGGCAGGACGTCATCGGGAGCGACGTCCGTGCCTTCGCCGCCGCATGGGCGCGGGCACGCTCCCCGCTCCCGCGCCGGGTGCTGCGCACCGCGTCTTTGGGGTGTTTCGTCATCGGCTGCGTCCTGCTGTTCTCGTACCTGACCCGATGGACCACCACCCTGGACATCACCCCCGGCTACCTCGCCCTCTGGGCGGTACTCGGCACCGCCACCGTCGCCTGGCAGCTGCGGCGCGGCAGCCTCGGCATACGCCGCAGCTGGACCCTCGCCCTCACCGCCGTGTCCGCGGCGCTCCTCACCGACCGGCTCGCCGGCGACACGGTGCTGTTCGAGCTGCCGCTGTGGGCAGCGCCCCTCCTGCTGCTCCCCGGACTGCCCTACGCCATCACCGACGCCCGGGCCAAGAAGAACAGCCGAACCTGAGCGCCACCGCTGGCCAGGGCCACGCCGAACACCCCCTGGCAGAACCACCCACCACACCGGCAGCCGGCCGGCCAGAGACGACGCCGACCGGCCAGCTCGCCGAACCCGGCATCCACTGGGCACAGCAGAGCGGGATCCCCTGACCTCCGGCACCCGGTTATACGTAGTGGGCAGCGCCGTTGTAGGACATGCCCAGCGCCGCGGTGAGCTGTTTGATGTCGAGCTCAGCGGCAAGGGTGACCAGCCGGGTCGAGCGCAGGACGCGCGGCAGCAAGCCGACCGGGGCCAGGCTGTCACGGATGTGGGCCGCACCAGCCGGTTCTTGGGTGGTTCTCGTCAGCCGCGTCACCAGGACGTGCGGGTTGTCCGTGCCCAGCGAGGACCGGTGGCCGAGACAGCCCACCAGCGCCTTCCACGTCGCCGTGTCGAGTACGAGATCGACGGAGCGTCCGGGAAAGCGGACCGCGTGGCGGGCGGGGGTGAGGTGGTCGAGGGCAAGAAGGCGCAGTTCGGTGGTCGTGGCCGCATGGAGCAGCGCGGCCAGGCCGATGAACGCCTCGTGCGGCTGCATCGCGCCGTTCCCGTTCCAGCGGTGGTAGAGGATGCGCTGCTCGTCCAGGGTGAGGGTGGCACCCCTGAAACCACGCGCCTGCAGAGCATCGAGAGGCGCGGCCGGGTTGTGGAGCACCACTCCGGTGCGGTGGGCGTGGGCGAAGAACTGGCGCAGGCCCGCCAGCCAGGAAGCCCTGCGGGCCGGGTTCCGGGCGAGGAACGCCTCCAGATCCGTGGTGGTCACCGACGCCCACGACCTGTGCCCCCGGCCCTCGGCATGAAGAGCAAGGTCCCGGACGGTATCGAGCCGGATCTCGATGGTCTTCAGCCGGTTCGGGCGCAGCCCCAGAGCCGCGGCACGCTCACGCTGGTCCACCAGCGCCCGGGCGAAAGCCCTGACCGCTGGGCGCAGCGGGGCCGGGACGGCTTCGATGCGGCGCTCCCGCAGGGCGGCTGCTCTTGCGTCTTCGGCCGTCCCGGGGGCGTCGTGGAGGTGGTGGGTCCGGAAGAAATCGGCGAGGGGCCGCACGAGCCAGGGGGTGGCGTGCTGCGCATGGTGCAGGAGCGTGGCCGGGTCGGTGGTGCCGGCTTTGAGGATCAGGCGGGCGGTGTGGGTGATGGCGTCCGCGGCGTAGAAGGTGTGCCGGTGAGTTTGCAGGTGAGCAGTAAAGGGGTCCCACCAGGCAGGCACGGCGGGCATGCGGCAGGCCCAGCCCGCCGCCCGGGTCTGAACGGTGTGGGGGGAGTTCTCGTAGCAGGACTTGCACATGCCCCGCGCCCACTGAGCCGGAACACCGCACCTCCTACAGGCCGCGACCGGCTCGGCCGTGGCCGGATCGGAGCAATCACGGCACCACTGGGTCGCGGCCTCAAGCGTGCGGCGGCGCCCGCACCGCCTGCACGGACCGAGCGCGGGAACACCCGCGGCCCGGCGCCGGCACGCAGCGCACATCTCCTCCGCCGAACGCCTGCCGCCACCGCAGCCAGAACACCTGCGCGAGCACCACGCACACCGAACCGATCCAGGGCGCAGCCAGCGTTGCTTCCCGCAGCCGGGACAGCAGCCACGGACAGCATCGGGAACGGGCACTGCCATACGGGCACCTCTCCCAGTCGGTGGAGCCGACGATTCGAAGAACGCTCCCAGCGTCACAGGGGAGGAAGCGACCGCGTCCGGGTAGCCGTGAAGACCGTGGCCGCAGGCCGCCCGCCGTTCTCCCGCAACACCGCCGCCACAGCCGATGCCGTGGGATTCAGTGCGAGGAGGTCTCCCGGGGCGCAGTCCAGGGCCGTGCACAGGGCAGCAAGGGTCGACAGCTTCACCTGGGAGGGCTGCTTGGTGAACAGCGCGGACACCGAGGCCGCCGAGAGCTCCAGCCCCGCCCTCTCCGCGAGCAGCCGGCGCAGCTGCGTTCCTGTCCACACACCCCGCTCCGCCGCGGCCATCCGCAGCCGCCACTCCACCACCTCTGAAGCCGGGTCCGGGAGCCCTGTCCCTGCTGATGTCATGCCCCTCGCCTCTCTCACTCAGCCCGCCAGCACACGGACAGCAGAGTCGGTCGCGCGCCGCCAGGCGTCCTCGACGAACTTCTGCGACGGCTTCACGTACGCCATCGTGGAAGCGATGTGCCGGTGCCCGAGGAGCTGCTGGACCGCGATCAGGTCCATGCCCCGCTCGTACTGATGCGTCGCGCACGCCCGGCGCAGCGCATGCGGGGTGAACCGCTCATCCCAGCCCACGCCCTCGACATCGAGAAGACGGGCCAGGCGATCCCTGACCGTCCCCGCCTTCAGCGCCTGGCCGTCGTCGTCGCAGAACAGTGCCTCGGTGGCGGGGAACAGCGGCCGGACATCGGCCAAATACCAGGCCAGGATCTTCTCCAGGCCCTCCAGCATCGGCGCCCACCGCGGCCGCGGCCCCGACGCATTCGCCGCCTTCCCGAACCGCACATGCAGCTTCCCCGACGGCCCAAGCTGCGGATACACATCGGCCCGGTCCAGGCGCACCAGCTCACCCACCCGGACCGCCGACAGGTACGGCGTGCGCAGCATCGTGTAGTCCCGGGCCATGGCCCGGTAGTCGGACGCAACGGCCACCTGGGAACGGGCGAAGGAGAAGAACGCTTCCAACCGCTCCCGGCTGGGAGGAGGACCGACCGCGGCGTCGTCACCGGCATGCCGCACCCGGTTGTACCGGTCCAGCCCGCCCTTCCCCACCACGACACCGAACTCGGCGCGTACCTGCACCGCATACCGCTCGACGACGAAAGCGTGGAAAGCGCGCAGCATCTGCAAGTACTGCCGACGCGTACCGGCCGCCAGACCCGCCACAGCCAGGGCGTGGAGCATCTCATCCACGTCATCGGCTTCCACCGCCCACACCGGACAGTCGAAACGCCCCAGAACACGGGCGAGGAGGGAGGTATAGCTACGCACCGTCGACGGAGCAAACCCCCGCACCACCCACGTCCTCGCGAACGCCTGAGAACACCCGGCCTGGAACGCCCACGGATCCACCCCAGTATCCGGCTCAGCCAGCCCGCCACCGACCAGGCGCAGCCCGCCC
>NZ_JACBGN010000306.1 GCF_013401435.1 Streptomyces sp. BR123 | reverse complement strand
GCACGCAGGCGCCCGCGGCCGCCGCGCCCGCGCCCGCCGCGACCGCCGCGACCGCGCCCGCGACCGCCGCGCCCGCCGCGGCCGCGCCTGCGCCTGGAGGCGCGGGCACCGGCGCGGGCAAGGGCCACGCCGTGCCCGACTCCCCCTTCGCCGCCTGGCTGCGCGCCCCCCGGCCGGACGCCGGGCCCGGCATCTGGCGCCACGGCTACGTCCCGGCGCCGAGGCAGGCCGAGGGGACCGGCCGGTCCGTACTGATCCGGGTCGTCGTCGCCCTCCTCGTGGGCTTCGTCTGCTGGCGGCTCTTCCTCGAAGGAGGCCTGCCGTTCATCGGCGCCCCCCTCCACTACTTCACCCCCGAGAGCTGGTGGACCGGGGGCTACGAGCCCCGGCCGGCGGACCACCGGGGCCAGGCCGCGCTGGAGCTGTACGAGCTGCTGATCTCCGTCGGCATGTTCCTCTTCTTCGCCCGCCTCGGCGGCTGGCGGGCCGCCTTCGACCGGCACATCGCCGCGCACGGCCCCTGGCACCGGGCGCTGGCCGCCGCGGCCGGAGCCCTCGCGGTCTGGGGGCTGATCGAGAACGACGTGCTGCCGGTCTATCCGCTCGCCTTCGGCCACCTGCCGTACCAGGAGCTCGGCGAAGTCGCCGGCCCGGTGATCACCTACGCCCTCTACGTCGTCGTCTACCTCCCCGTCGTGTACGTCTTCGCCCGCCTAGGCGGCTGGGCCGACCTCCTCGCCCGGGCCGGGGCCGGCGCCGCCTCGGCCTCCGCCGCGCCCGGGACCCCGGTCCCGGGCGGCCCGGACGACCCGGCCGAGTGGCCGCAGCTGCGCGCCGCCGGCCTCGACGGGTCCGCCGACCGGCTCGCCGCCGAGGTGTACGCCGGACGCATGAACGACGTCGACCACGCCCGGATCCGGCGGGCCTTCGAGTCCGTACGGGCCGACCCCTCGCGCCGGGCCGCCTTCGCCCAGTCCGTACGGGACAACGGCGCGGCGGCCTGCGCGCACCCTTCGAAGGCGCGCGACCTGCCCGTCCGCACCGCCGCCCACGACCTGGTCGTCGCCCAGGTCCGGATCGGCGCCGTCACCGGCTCCGAGTCCAATCCGTACGAGCGGCGCGGGACCGGGCTGGCCCTGGACCCCGCCGTGCTGGGCACCTCGGTGCTCGCCGTCGGCCCCTCCGGCGCAGGCAAGACGCACCTGCTGGTCCGGCCGGTCGTCGAGTCGCTGGCGCTCCAGGCCCTCGCCGGGCAGGCGGCCCTGATCGCCGTCGGCGCCGCCGGAGGCGGGCTCGGCCCCGACGACGGCTACGACGTCGTGGTCCGCCCCGGCGATCCCGCGTCCGTCCACGACCTCGACCTCTACGGCGGCACCGCCGACGCCGACGAGGCCGCCTCCCTCCTCGCCGAGGCCTTCGTCGGCGACCTCCCCGGCACCGACACCCGCCGGGCCGCGACCGCCCTCGCCCAACTCCTCGGGCCGTTCAGGGCCGCCTACGGCCGCTTCCCCGCCGTGGCCGAGCTGCGCGAGCTCCTCGACCGGCTCCCCGGACCGCTCGACGCGCTGCGCCGCGCGCTGGCCGACACCGGACAGCAGGCCATGCTGCGCGAACTCGACGCCCGCGAACGGCAGTGCGGCACCCACGGCGACCCGGGCCCGGTCCTCGCCGACCGGGTCGGGCTCCTGGACCGGCCCGCCTTCCACGGCTTCTTCGAGACCGGCAGCGGCAGCCGCCCCTTCTCCCTGCGCTCCCTCGAACACCCGGTCCGGGTCCGCATCGACCTTCCCGAGCGGGCCCACCCCGACGCCTCCCGCCTGCTGGCCCGCCTCCTGCTCGCCCAGTTCACCGCCTCCGCCGCGGCGCGCACGGACCGCTCGCTCTTCGCGTTCCTGGCCTTCGACGACGCCTCGCACACCCTGACCCCGCAGACCGTGCGCGGACTGCAGCGGCTGCGCTCCGCGCACGCGGGCGTCCTGCTGCCCCTGCGCACGCTGGACGACGTCCCGGAGGGCCTGCGGACCCAGCTGCTCGGGGCGGTCGGCTGCCGGATGGCCTTCTCCGGGGTCACGACCTGGGACGGCAGGCAGTTCGCCGAGGCCTGGGGGACCGAGCTGATCGAGACGAGGGACGTCACCAGCCGGCAGGTCTACGCGGAGCGGCCCCTGACCCGGCTGATGCACGGCGTGCGCAAGCTCATCAGCGGCAAGGACGTGACCACGGACGCGGTGACCGTGCGCCAGGTCGAGCGGGAGCGCTGGTCCGCCTCGGCCCTGGCCAACACCGTGCCGCCGGGGCACGCCGTGGTCTCGTTGGCCGCCGTCACCGGGGAGCGGGCGGCCCCGGTGCTCGTCAGGCTCGGCCGAAAGGACTGAGCGGACCCGTACGGGGTGGCAGAATCGAGGTGAGCCGTTCGTACGACACGGCGAAATCGCCTGCCGTGGCCCGCTCCTTTCGAAGCCCCTGGAACCCGATGCCGCTCACCCTCGCCTCACTCGTCCAGCACTCGGCGCTCAAGCTCAGCGTCCGGGCAGGGGGGAGCCGCCTCGACACCCCGGTGCGCTGGGCCCACGTCAGCGAGCTCGCCGACCCCGTCCCCTACATGGAGGGCGGGGAACTCCTCCTCATCACCGCGATGAAGGTGGACGCCGAGGACCCGCAGGAGATGCGCCGCTACGTCCGCCGCCTCGCCGCGGCCGGCGTCGTCGGCATCGGCTTCGCCGTCGGCGTGAACTACGAGGAGGTCCCGCAGGCCCTGGTCGACGCCGCCCGCGCCGAGGACCTCCCGCTGCTGGAGGTGCCGCGCCGGACCCCGTTCCTCGCCATCAGCAAGGCCGTCTCCGCGGCCCTCGCGGCCGACCAGTACCGGGCCGTCACCGCCGGCTTCGAGGCACAGCGCGAGCTGACCCGCGCCGCCCTCGCCTCCGACGGGCCCGCCGAGCTGCTGGCCCGGCTGGCCGCGCACGTGCACGGCTGGGCCGCCCTGTACGACGCCTCCGGCTCCGTGGTCGCCGCCGCCCCCGAGTGGGCGGCACGCCGGGCCGCCCGGCTCACCCCGGACGTGGAGCGCCTGCGCGAGCGCCCGGCGCCGGCCAGCGCCGTCGTCGGCGGTGCCGAGGACCGCGTCGAACTCCAGTCGCTGGGCACGGGCCGCCGGGCCCGCGGGGCCCTGGCCGTGGGTACCGGGGCACCCCTCGGCACCGCCGAGCGGTACGCCGTCCACTCGGCGGTCGCGCTGCTCACCCTCACCACCGAGCGGTCGAGGTCGCTGCACGAGGCCGAGTCCCGGCTGGGAGCGGCGGTGCTGCGGATGCTGCTGGCCGGGCAGGCCGAGCATGCGCGGACCGTGGCCGGCGACCTGTACGGGGGGCTGCTGGACAGCCCGTTCCGGCTGGTCGCGGCCGAGCCGGCGCTGCCGGGAACCGCCCAGCCCCAGGGCCTCGCCCTGCTCGCCGACACCATGGAGTCGGCTGCCGCCCGCTCCGGGGAGGCGCTGCTCGTGGTGCCCGAGCCGGGGCGGCTGCTGGTGCTGGCGGCCGACGGCGGCGCAGCTGTCCGGGCCTGCGTCGGCCACGCCGAGGCCCTCGAAGCGCGGCGCGGCCGCGACTCCACCGGCCCCGAACCGGACGAGCTGGTCGTGGGGATGTCGGGGTCCGCCGACCCGTCGGGCGTGGCGGCGGCGTACCGGCAGGCCGACCAGGCCCTGGCCGTGGCCCGGCGGCGCGGCCGCCCGATGGTGGAGCACGAGGACCTCGCGGCCGGCTCGGTGCTCCCGCTGCTCGCGGACGAGGCAGTACGGGCCTTCGCGGACGGCACGCTGCGCGCGCTGCGCGAGCACGACGAGAAGGGCCGCGGCGACCTGGTGGCCTCGCTGCAGGCGTGGCTCTCGCGGCACGGCCAGTGGGACGCGGCGGCCGCCGACCTCGGCGTGCACCGGCACACCCTGCGCTACCGGATGCGGCGGGTGGAGGAGATCCTCGGCCGCTCCCTGGACGACCCGGACGTCCGCATGGAGCTGTGGCTCGCCCTCAAGGCCTCCGCGCCGGCGTCGTGACCGCCGCCCGGGATGCAGCGTGTCCGGGGCGGAGCGTGCCCGGGTGAACCCTGCCGATCCGGCCAAGCCGGGCGTCGAGGTTCTCCACCGCGGACAAGCCGTACAGCGGGCGCGTCGCCCTACCGTGAGAGGGACAGGCGGCGCCTCCTGCCGCACACCGCACACCTCCGAAGGGCCGGGACCCGCATGACCTCCACCCACGCCTTCTGGCTCGCCGGCCGCCTGGCCACCGGCGAGGACAGCTTCGACGTCCACAACCCGTGGGACGGCCGTCTTGTCGGCACGGTCAGCGTGCCGACCGACGCCCAGGTCGAAGAGGCCGTGGCCGCGGCGTACGCCGTGACGGCGGAGTTCTCCGCCACCCCCGCCCACGTTCGCGCCGCCGCTCTGGACCACGTGTCCAAGCGGCTCGTCGAGCGCACCGAGGAGATCGCCCAGCTGATCTCCGCCGAGAACGGCAAGCCCATCAAGTGGGCCCGCGGCGAGGTCGGCCGTGCGGTGTCCGTGTTCCGCTTCGCGGCGGAGGAGGCCCGCCGCTTCAACGGCGGCGATGCCCAGCGCCTGGACACCGACGCCGGCGGTGTCGGCCGCCTGGCCCTGACCCGCCGCTTCGTCAAGGGCCCGGTCCTCGGCATCGCGCCGTTCAACTTCCCGCTGAACCTGTGCGCCCACAAGGTGGCCCCGGCCATCGCCGTCGGCGCGCCGATCATCCTCAAGCCGGCCCCGGCCACGCCGCTGTCCGGTCTGATCCTCGGCGAGCTGCTCGCCGAGACCGACCTTCCGGCCGGCTCCTGGTCGGTCCTGCCGGTCGCCAACGACAAGATGCCGGCCCTGGTCCAGGACGACCGCCTGCCCGTCATCTCCTTCACCGGCTCCGACAAGGTCGGCTACGCCATCCAGCAGTCCGTGCCGCACAAGCACTGCACCCTGGAGCTCGGCGGCAACGCCGCCGCCGTCGTCCTCGACGACTGGTCCTCCGAGGCCGACCTCGACTGGGCCGCGACCCGCATCGCGACCTTCTCCAACTACCAGGCCGGCCAGTCCTGCATCTCCGTGCAGCGCGTGATCGCCGACGCCTCCGTCTACGACCGCCTCGTCGAGAAGGTCGTCGCGAAGGTCCGGGCCCAGGTCACCGGCGACCCGTCCGACGACGCCACCGACGTCGGCCCGCTCGTCTCCGAGGACGCCGCCAAGCGCGTCGAGTCCTGGGTCGACGAGGCCGTCTCCGCCGGCGCCAAGCTGCTCACCGGCGGCAAGCGCGAGGGCGCCTCGTACGAGCCGACCGTCCTCGCCGACCTGCCCGACGGCGTCACCCTCGCCTGCGAGGAGGTCTTCGGCCCGGTCCTCACCCTGCACAAGGCGGAGAACACGGACGAGGCCTTCGCCAAGGTCAACGACTCCAAGTTCGGCCTGCAGGCCGGCGTCTTCACCCACGACGTCCGCACCGCGTTCCGCGCCCACCGCGAGCTCGAGGTCGGCGGTGTGATCATCGGCGACGCCCCGTCCTACCGCGCCGACCAGATGCCCTACGGCGGCGTCAAGCAGTCCGGTGTCGGGCGCGAGGGCGTCCGCTACGCGATGGACGACTACACGTACGAGCGAGTCCTGGTCCTGACCGGCCTGAACATCTGATTTTCGTACGTCCACTTGGCCGACGGCCGGAGCCCACTGTGCGGGGGCTCCGGCCGTCCCCCTTCGCCCGCCCGGCCCATCCCGGCTTTTCCGAGCGGGCGAAACGGGTACGACTATCGGGTAGCACCGGCTGGTAGTCGACAGAAGCGTCCCCCAATCGGCGGCGAGGTGAGCCCCCTCATGTCCGCAACACAGCCCGCACAGCCCAAGGTGACCGAGCGCGACGCACGACAGGTCGCGGAGGCGGCCAGGGAACAGGACTGGCACAAACCGAGCTTCGCCAAGGAACTCTTCCTCGGCAGGTTCCGCCTCGACCTGATCCATCCGCACCCGCAGCCCGCCGACGAGGACGTCCGGCGCGGCGAGGCCTTCCTGGCCCGGCTCCGGGCGTTCTGCGAGACCGCCATCGACGGCCCCCGCATCGAGCGGGAGGCGCGCATCCCGGACGAGACCGTGCGCGGGCTCAAGGAGCTCGGCGCCCTCGGGATGAAGATCGACCCCAAGTACGGGGGCCTCGGCCTGACGCAGGTGTACTACAACAAGGCGCTGGCCCTCGTCGGCTCGGTCAGCCCCGCCATCGGGGCCCTGCTCTCCGCCCACCAGTCGATCGGCGTCCCGCAGCCGCTGAAGATGTTCGGCACGCAGGAGCAGAAGGAAGCCTTCCTCCCGCGCTGCGCCACCACCGCCATCAGCGCGTTCCTGCTCACCGAGCCGGACGTCGGCTCCGACCCGGCCCGGCTGGCCACCACCGCCGTCCCGGACGGCGACGCGTACATCCTCGACGGCGTGAAGCTGTGGACCACCAACGGGGTCGTCGCGGACCTGCTCGTGGTCATGGCCCGGGTGCCCGCCTCGGAGAACCACCGCGGCGGGATCACCGCCTTCGTCGTCGAGGCCGACTCGCCCGGCATCACCGTCGAGCACCGCAACGCCTTCATGGGCCTGCGCGGCCTGGAGAACGGCGTCACCCGCTTCCACCGCGTCCGGGTCCCCTCCTCGCAGCGCATCGGAGCCGAGGGATCGGGCCTGAAGATCGCGCTGACCACCCTCAACACGGGCCGGCTGTCCCTGCCCGCCATGTGCGTCGGCGCCGGCAAATGGTGCCTGAAGATCGCCCGTGAGTGGTCCGGCGTCCGCGAGCAGTGGGGCCGCCCGGTCGCCCGCCACGAGGCCGTCGGCGCCAAGATCTCCTTCATCGCCGCCACCACCTTCGCGCTGGAGGCCGTCGTCGACCTCGCCTCCCAGATGGCCGACGAGGACCGCAACGACATCCGCATCGAAGCCGCCCTCGCCAAGCTCTACGGCTCCGAGATGGCGTGGCTCATGGCCGACGACCTGGTCCAGATCCGCGGCGGACGCGGCTTCGAGACGGCCGAGTCCCTCGCGGCCCGCGGCGAGCGCGCCGTCCCCGCCGAACAGCTGCTGCGCGACCTGCGCATCAACCGCATCTTCGAGGGCTCCACGGAGATCATGCACCTGCTGATCGCCCGCGAGGCCGTCGACGCCCACCTGTCGGTCGCCGGCGACCTCATCGACCCCGACAAGGACCTCGGCGACAAGGCCAGGGCGGGCGCCCGCGCCGCCGGGTTCTACGCCCGCTGGCTGCCCAAGCTCGCCACCGGCGCCGGCCAGGTCCCCGGCAGCTACCGCGAGTTCCACCCCGCCGGCCACCCTGACCTCTCCGCCCACCTGCGCCACGTGGAGCGCAGCGCCCGCAAGCTCGCCCGGTCGACCTTCTACGCCATGTCCCGCTGGCAGGGCCGGATGGAGACCAAGCAGGGCTTCCTCGGCCGGATCGTCGACATCGGCGCCGAGCTCTTCGCGATGAGCGCGGCCTGCGTCCGTGCCGAGCACCTGCGCGCCACCGGCGACCACGGCCGCGAGGCCTACCAGCTGGCCGACGCCTTCTGCCGGCAGTCCCGCATCCGCGTCGAGGAGCTCTTCGCGCGGCTCTGGAGCAACACCGACGACCTCGACCGCAAGGTCGTCGCCGCGGTCCTCTCCGGAAGCTACACGTGGCTGGAGGAAGGCGTCCTCGACCCCTCCGGCGACGGCCTGTGGATCGCCGACGCCGCCCCCGGCGCGTCCACCAGGGAAAACGTTCACCGTCCCTTCCGCTGACCTGCGATCATCGCCGGGCGCCGGTTGAGGCGTACACCGCCGGCGACGGGGAATCGGATGCATGTGAACGCGGACAGGGAGAGCCGGAGGCTCGCCTGGTGCGTGGCGCTGCTGCTGCGCCACGCACCGGACGCCGCCGCCGCCTCCGTCCTCGGGCGGCTCGACGCCCCCACCCGCCGCTATCTGTGCCGCGACGAGTACCTCCCGGCCCCCGTCGTCACCCTGCTGCTGCGGCACGGCACCGCCGAGGACCGCGCCACCGTCGCCCGCAACCCGCACGTCCTCGGCCGCCCGCTGCCCGGCCTGCCCGGCCCCGCCC
>NZ_JACBGN010000305.1 GCF_013401435.1 Streptomyces sp. BR123 | reverse complement strand
GGGGCGGGCGGCCCGACGGGCCGGGACACGGACGGGCGAGCCGGGGTGCGGGACAGGCGGCTTCGGCTTCGGCACACTGCCGGCATGGGCCTTCTCGCTGCCGCGTGCGCCTCCCTCGGCGCCTGGATCTGGCTGACCCTCGCCCAGGGCATGTTCTGGCGGACTGACGTGCGCCTCCCCCCGCGCACCGCACCCGCCCGCTGGCCGTCCGTCGCCATCGTCGTCCCGGCCCGCGACGAGGCCGAGGTGCTCCCCCGCAGCCTCCCCTCCCTCCTCGCGCAGGACTATCCCGGCGAGGCCGAGGTCATCCTCGTCGACGACGGCAGTACGGACGGCACGGCTGCGCTCGCCCGCCGCCTGGCCCGTGCGCAGCCCGGGCTGCCGCTGACCGTCGTCTCCCCCCGCGAGCCGGAGCCCGGCTGGACCGGGAAGCTGTGGGCGCTGCGCCACGGCATCGCGTTCGCCCGGACCGCCCGCGCCACCGAGCCCGAGTACCTCCTGCTCACCGACGCCGATATCGCGCACGAACCGGACAGTCTGCGCGAACTGGTCGCGGCCGCGAACTCCGCCGGCTTCGACCTGGTCTCGCAGATGGCACGGCTGCGGGTCTCCGGCTTCTGGGAGCGGCTCGTCGTGCCGGCGTTCGTGTACTTCTTCGCCCAGCTCTACCCTTTCCGCCGGATCAACCGCCCCACGGGCCGGACCGCGGCCGCGGCCGGCGGCTGTGTCCTGCTGCGCACCGCTGCGGCGGTCCGCGCAGGGGTTCCGGATGCGATCCGCCAGGCCGTCATCGACGACGTCTCCCTCGCCCGGGCCGTGCGGGACTCCGGCGGCCGGATCTGGCTGGGGCTCGCCGAGCGGGTGGACAGCGTGCGCCCGTACCCGGTCCTGGCGGACCTGTGGCGCATGGTCTCGCGCAGCGCCTACGCCCAACTGCGCCACCGGCCGCTGCTCCTGGCGGGGACGGTGGCCGGGCTCGTCCTGGTGTACCTCGTCCCCCCGGCCGCCCTCTTCGCCGGGCTCGCCGCCGGACGGCCCGCCACCGCCTGGGCCGGCGGCCTCGCCTGGCTGCTGATGGCCGGAACATACCTGCCGATGCTGCGCTACTACCGGCAGTCGGCCGTGCTCGCGCCGCTGCTTCCGCTCACGGCGCTCCTGTACCTGCTGATGACGGTGGATTCGGCCGTTCAGCACTACCGGGGGCGCGGCGCGGCGTGGAAGGGCCGCACCTATGCCCGTCCGAGCGACGCCTGAAACGGCGGATCACCGCCTCGACCCGATGTCATCCCTGGTCACCCGTCTGTGACGCTGCGTCAGCGGCAAGTCGGTGCAACAGCCAACCGTCAAGCATGAATAGGGGCAAGAGGGTGCGCAAGTGGCGAATCGTGCACGTGAACGTGGAGTGAATGGTGTGGCGCTGACCTGCGAAGATGCAGGTCAGCGCGGCGTTCGTCACGCCTCGCTATGGACCCGGTGAAGCCGTGGGCTTAACTTAGGTCCCATGACCTCCCCCCGCTCCACTTATGGCGGCGGTTACTACTCCGCGCCCTCCTTCCCGGACACTCCCATCTACGACTCGCTCGTGGCGGAACGTGGCACTCCGCAGATCGCCCCGATCCGTGTTCCGGCCGCCTATGATTCGCCGAGCTCCGGCTACTCGAGCGGTGGGTACCTGCCGGCCCTCGCCTCCGCGCTGCCCGCGCTCCCGGCCGCGCTGCCTCCGGCACCGATGCCTCCGCAGCAGCCTCAGCAGTCCGGCGGGTACGGGTACCCGTACCCGGGCCAAGGGGCACCCTCCCCGGTGCCGCTGCACGGTGCGCCCGCGCCGTACATCCCCCAGCAGCAGCCGGTCGCTGCCCGCGCGGGGTACATGCAGCAGGCGCAGCCGCAGCCGCCCCGTCCCGTCGCCGCGGGCACCGGGTACGAGGCGATGCGCCCGGCGGCACCGCGTCCGGTGCAGGTGGCGCCCGCCACGGGCCCCTCGTACGAGGACCCGTACGGGCGTCCCTACCAGGGGCGCGCCTACTGACGCACGCGCGGCACGCGTGCGAGCGCTCCGCCCGTGGGCTCCGCACGCCTGCCGACACGCCGCCGGGCGGACGCGGGTGGTCACGGTCCTGACCGACCCGGGCCACCGGCCCCGGCCCGCGCGTCCGCCGATATCCCGGTAGGGCGGCGGGGGCGCCTGGCAGGATGCCCCCATGGCGAACTTGTATGTCCAGAAGCTCCACGTCCATCCCGTCAAGTCGGTGGCGGGGACAGCTCCCGACGAGGTGGCCGTGGAGCCGTGGGGCCTGTCCGCCGACCGGCGCTGGGCGCTGGTGGACTCCCAGGGCAAGGTCATCACCCAACGCGAGCAGCCGCGCCTGGCGTTGGCCTCGGCGCGTCCGCTGGAGGGAGGCGGCGTCGTGCTGTCGGCGCCCGGCATGCCCGACCTGGCCGTGGACGTCCCTGAGCCGGGGCCGCTGGAGCCGGTCGCGCTGTTCGGCAAGAAGGTCGAGACGGTCGTCGCGGCGCGCGCCGCCGCGGACTGGGCCGGCACGTACCTCGGTATCACGGTTCGGCTGGTGCACCTGGACGACCCGGCCGTACGGCGTCCGGTCGACCCCGACTACGCACTGCCCGGCGAGACGGTGAGCCTCGCCGACGGCTACCCCGTGCTGCTCACCACCCTGGCGTCGCTGGACGCACTCAACTCGATGATCGCGCAGGGGGACCATCCGCAGGAGGGTCCGCTGCCGATGAACCGGTTCCGGCCCAATGTGGTGGTCGCCGGCGCCGAGGCCTGGGCGGAGGACGGGTGGCGGCGCGTCGCGATCGGCGACGCGGTCTTCCGCGGGGCGCGGGAGTGCGGGCGGTGCATCGTGACCACGACCGACCAGAGGACGGCGGAGCGCGGCAAGGAGCCGCTGAAGTCCCTGGCCCGGCACCGGCGGATCGGCAGGTCCCTGGCGTTCGGGCGGCTGCTGGTGCCGGTGCGCACGGGCACCGTGCGCGTCGGCGACGAGGTCAGCGTCCTGGAGTGACCCGCCCTGGAGGACCTGCCCGGGAGGACTCGCCGAGAGGACCTGCCCGGGAGCCCCGTGACTCCCCGGAATGACACCTTCGGGGGGCTCTGGCCGATCCCTGGAACCAACGGCCGCACCAAGACCGTTGGACCATCCGGAACGTGCCTGCAGGCAGACGGAGGCAAGGGGGTGCCGGACCGTGTGGGCAGCAATGGGCGTGTGGCGTTGGCGGCGCAATCCGCTGTGCCGGCCGACCGATCTCTTCGAGGCGTGGGTGGCGTTCGCCGCGCTGGTCTGCGTGCTGCTGGTGGCTCCGGCCGTCGGCTGCGTGACGGGCTTCCGCGTGGACGGCACGCTGCAGCGTGCCGCGCGCGAACAGCGGCAGGAGCGGTACCTCGTCCCGGCGGTGGTGGTCCGGCCGGCCGCCGCCGAGGCGCCTGAGGGTGCGGGCGGCGAACCGGCTCCGCAGCGGCAGGCTCCGCAGCGGACGCAGATCGTGGCGGCCTGGACCGCGCCGGACGGAAGCAGCCACCGGGGGACGGTTCCGGCGGCCGAGGAACCGCCGCGGGCCGGCGACCGGTTCCGGATATGGACGGACCTGCAGGGGCGTCTCGTGGCCCGTCCGCTCGACCCCGGCTCCGCCGGCGCCCACGCGGCGCTCGCGGGCCTGGCCGCCGCCGTGGGAGCCGCGGCACTGGCGGAAACCGCGCGCCGTCTCGTCGTGCGCAGGCTCATACACCGGCGGTACCTGCGCCTCGACCGGGCCTGGGCCGCGGCTGGACCGGACTGGGGCCGGGCGGGCGCAGGCAGTTGACCTGGCCTCCCGTCGGCTCCCCGCGCGCTACGGTGGAGCGGCCGGAGCGGTTGCCGTCAGCTGCTGCGGGCGGCTCCGGCAGGTCAGCCGGACCGGCCGGTTCGGCAGGGCGAGGACGAGAACGAGGGCGGGGGCACGACAGCACCATGGCACAGGGCACGGTCCAGCTGACGCACGGCGGGTCTTCGCGGTGGCGGCGCCGCTCCGAGGAGTATCCGACGCCGGCCGCCGCGCTCGCCGCCGCGGGGGACGGAGACGTGCTGACCCTCGCTCCCGGCACCTACCGGGAGAACCTGGTGCTGCAGCACGCCGTCACGCTGCGCGGGCCCGAGGGCGCGCCGGGGTCGGTGCGGATCGCCCCGCCGGACGGGGTCGCGCTCACCCTGCGCGCCTCGGCAGTGGTACACGACCTGCACCTGGAGGGCCAGGACCGGGCGGCTCCCGCCCTGCTCGTCGAGACGGGCGCCCCGGAGCTGTCGGGCCTGCGGGTGAGCACCCGCTCCGCAGCCGGAATCGAGGTGCGCGGCGGGGCCCGGCCGCTGGTGCGCCGGTGCACGGTGGAGAACCCGACCGGCATCGGGATCGCCGTACTGGACGGCGGCGGCGGGGTGTTCGAGGAGTGCGAGGTGGTCTCCGCCGGCCAGGCGGGGGTCTTTGTCCGCGGGGGCGGGCATCCACGGCTGGAGCGGTGCCGGGTCCACCACGCCGCGGGCGCCGGCATCGCCGTCACCGGAGAGGGCTCGGGGCTGGAGGCGCTGGGCTGCGAGGTGTACGAGATCAAGGGGACCGGCGTGCAGATCGCCGCCCGTGCGGCGGCCCGCCTCACCGACTGCGTGGTGCACCGCACCACGGCCGACGGGGTCACCCTCGACACGGACGCCGTCCTCGACCTCTCGGGCTGCGACATCCACGACATCCCCGAGAACGCCGTGGACCTGCGGGCCCGTTCGGTGCTCACCCTCGCCCGCACGACCGTGCGACGCTTCGGCCGCAACGGGCTGTCGGTGTGGGATCCGGGCACCCGGGTGGAGGCCGAGGCCTGCGAGATCCACGACAGCACGGGCGACTATCCCGCCGTGTGGATCAGCGACGGGGCCACCGTCTCGCTGACCGGCTGCCGACTGCACGACGTGCCCGACGCGGTGTTCGTGCTGGACCGGGGCTCGCGGGCGGACGTGGTCGACAGCGACCTGTTCCAGGTGCGCAACACGGCCGTGTCGGTGAGCGACGGCGCCACCGCCCAGGTCGAGGACTGCCGGATCCGCGAGGCGGGCACCGGAGCCTGGTTCCGCGACCACGGCAGCGGCGGCACCCTGGCCGACTGCACGATCGACACCGCCCAGAGCGGGGTGATCGTCACCAAGGGAGCCGATCCCTCGGTCCGGCGGTGCACGGTCACCGCCCCGGCCGAGGCCGGGTTCTACGTGTCGGCCGGCGGCCGCGGCAGCTTCGACTCCTGCCGGGTGACCGGGAGCTCCGGCTTCGGCTTCCACATCCTCGACGGCTGCCGTGCCACCCTGACCCGCTGCCACACCGAGCGCTGCGCGCGCGGCGGCTACGAGTTCGCCGAGGACGGCCCGGTCGCCGAGGGCTGCACCTCCGACGAGTCCGCGCTCCGGCCCGCCGGCCTGCCGACTCCCGGCGCGCCCACCGGGGAACGCCCGGGCGTCCGTACGCTCACCGGGCAGCGCAGCGGAGCGGAGCCGGCGCAGGCAGGTCCCGCCGCGGCCCCACCGGCGGGGCCGGCGTCCGGGACGGCCCGCCCGGAGCGCGCCGACCGGAGTGCGCCGGGGCCGCGGGGGTCCGCGGAGGTGCTCGAGCGGCTCGAAGCGCTGGTCGGCCTGGAGAGCGTCAAGCGCGAGGTACGCGCGCTCACCGACATGATCGAGGTGGGCCGGCGGCGGCAGCAGGCCGGCCTGAAGGCGGCGTCGGTCCGCCGCCATCTGGTCTTCACCGGTTCCCCCGGCACCGGCAAGACCACCGTGGCCCGGCTCTACGGGGAGATCCTCGCCTCGCTCGGCGTCCTGGAGCGCGGCCACCTGGTCGAGGTGTCGCGCGTGGACCTGGTCGGGGAGCACATCGGATCGACGGCGATCCGCACGCAGGAGGCGTTCGAACGGGCCCGTGGCGGGGTGCTGTTCATCGACGAGGCGTACGCGCTGGCCCCCGAGGACTCGGGCCGGGACTTCGGGCGCGAGGCGATCGACACCCTCGTGAAGCTGATGGAGGACCACCGGGACGCGGTCGTGGTGATCGTCGCCGGGTACACGGCGGAGATGGACCGCTTCCTCACCGTCAACCCGGGTGTGGCCTCCCGGTTCTCGCGGACCATCACCTTCGGCGACTACGGGCCCGGGGAGCTGCTGCGGATCGTGGAGCAGCAGGCGGAGGAGCACGAGTACCGGCTCGGCGAGGGCACGGCCGAGGCGCTGTTGACGTACTTCACGGAGCTGCCGAAGGGTCCGGCGTTCGGCAACGGCCGTACCGCGCGGCAGACGTTCGAGGGGATGGTCGAGCGGCACGCGGGGCGGGTGGCGCAGCTGGCGGATGCGGGGACGGACGAGCTCACTCTGCTGTTTCCGGAGGATCTGCCGGCGCTGCCGACTCCCTGCTGACCCTCGGCGCCGGCACGTCGGGGCCCCCGGACCGGGAGTCCGGGGTGGCCTCCGGCTGCTCGGGGGCGGTCGGCCCGCCCTGCGCGACCGGCCGGCCCGGGGCGGCTGTCCGGCCGTGTGCGTTCGGTCCGCCCGTGGCCTCCCGCAGGGCCGGGCAGGGCGGGCCGCCCAGGCGGGCGAGCAGGGCGTCGCGTTCGGCTGCGAAGGCAGGGTCGGACGGGTAGTCGAAGTGGCCCAGGACAGGGGCGGGCAGCGGGTGCCGCGCGCTGCGCCCGTAGGCGAGCGGGTCGGCGAGCGGCCCCCGGTCCACGTCCTCGGCGGGATCCGCGGCGACCGGGCCGCCGATCGGGTCGGTGGCCCGCCACAGGTTGCGCCAGCAGTCGACCTGCAGGTGCAGGGCCGTGAGGGGGCCGGGGCCGAAGTAGGCCGGGAACCAGCGCCCGTAGAGCCGGCGCAGCGGGGAGCCGTACGTGAGGAGGGCGACGCGGCGGCGGGCTTGCGGCGGGAGCTGCCAGACGGCGGCGGCGGCCAGGACGCTGCCCTGGGAATGGCCGGAGATCACCAGGCGGCCGCCGGTGCGGCCGGTCCAGGCGGTCATGCGCCAGGTCAGGTCGGGCACGGCACGCTCGGCGTAGCAGGGCGGGGCGAAGGGGTGGGCGGCGCGGGGCCAGAAGGTACCGACGTCCCACAGCACGCCGATGGTGCGGCGGGCGGCGGGATCCCGGTAGGCGCGGCGGCCCCAGGTGACGAAGAGGAGGAAGCCGAAGCCGATCAGCCACGAGCCGGCGTCCTGGGCGGCGCGGGCGGCGGTTTCCAGGAGCGGGTGCCCGCCGCGGGCGGCGTCGCCAGGGACCTGCCCGCTCAGCCACGCGCCGGCGAGTGCGCCCGCGCCGAGCAGCAGGTTGGCTCCGGAGACGGAGGCGACGAACCAGGGCGCGGAATCGGTGAGCGCGGCGGCGGCCCGGGCTCCGGCGATGCGGCGGCTGCGGTCCGCGTCCGGGGTCTCCCCCGGGTACTCGGCGGCGACCCGGGCGGCGACGCGGCGCCGGTGGAGGACGCCCCGCATCGTGAACACGGCGGCGAGCAGTGCCGGTACGAGGAGCAGCGGGGGCAGGACGGCGGCCTGCCAGGACAGCAGCACGGGCGGTACGGGCGGGTCGGCTCCGCCGTCGAGCCGGCCGGCGACCCACTGGGCGACCCCGCCGGACATCAGACCGCCGAGCGCGCAGCCGAGCATGGCGATGGCGGGCCCGCCGAGGCCGCGCAGGGCGGTCGCCTCGTCGCGGGCGCGCCGGTACAGGCGGGCGGCGACGGCCGCGAGGGCGAGGACGAGGACGCCCTGGCCGAGCATGAGCAGCCCGAACGCGAAGTCGCCGGGCAGCCGGCCGGAGGAGGTCCAGCCGGGACGTGACCATGAGGCGTGGAGCAGCACGGCGGCGAGCAGGGCCAGGGCGGCGCCGGGCAGCAGGGTGACGGCGGCCCGGTCGAGACGGTGGTCGGGCCGGATCTCGGTACGGCCGCGCCGGCAGACGACCCAGGCGACGGCGGCGGCCCCGGCGGCGAGCAGCACCTCCAGGACCCAGCCGAGGGCTTCGAGGGCGGGGGTGCCCGAGCGGCGGTCGTAGCGGGCGGCGGGTGCGACGACGGCGGCGGCGACGGTGAGCAGCCCGGCGGCGGTGTGCGCGGCACGCAGCCGGGCCACGATCCGCCGCCCGTACCAGAACCCGGGCCGGCCGAGCGCGGGGGCGGCCGGGGCAGCAGGCCCGGGGTCCGGGGGGCCGGCTCC
>NZ_JACBGN010000304.1 GCF_013401435.1 Streptomyces sp. BR123 | reverse complement strand
CTTCGGGGCCTCGCCCTGCGGGCCGGGGGAGGCCGGCTCGGCGGCGTGGCGGTCCGTACTCACAGCGTGCTCCAGTCCTGGTCGGGGTAGCGGTGCACCGGGGCCGACACATCGTCCAGCGCCCGGCGGATCTCCTCCGGAAGACTAAGGGCCTCCACCGACAGCGCCTCCGCCAGCTGCGCGGCAGTCCGCGCGCCGACGATCGGCGCAGTCACCCCCGGCCGGTCCCGTACCCACGCCAGCGCCACCTGGAGCGGCGTCACGGCCAGGCCGTGGGCGGCCGTGGCCACCGCGTCCACGATCCGGCCCGCCGCCTCGTCCAGGTACGGCTCCACGAAGGCGCCCATGGTCGGGGACGCGCCGCGGGAGTCCGCCGGGATCCCCGCCCGGTACTTGCCCGTCAGCACCCCGCGGCCCAGCGGCGACGACGGCAGCAGGCCGACGCCGAGGTCCAGCGCCGCCGGCAGCACCTCCCGCTCCACTCCCCGCTGGAGCAGGGAGTACTCCATCTGGGCACCGGCCAGCCGGGTCCGGCCCCCGCCCGGCGCCGCCAGCTGCCAGGTCGCCGCCTTCGCCAGCTGCCAGCCGCTGAACTCCGCCACCCCCGCATAGCGGGCCCGCCCGCTGCTCACGGCCAGGTCCAGCGCCTGCAGGGTCTCCTCCAGCGGGGTCGCCGGGTCGAAGGCGTGGATCTGCCACAGGTCCACGTAGTCGGTGCCCAGCCGGCCCAGCGACTCGTCCAGGGCGGCCAGCAGGTGCCCGCGCGAGCCGTCGAAGCGCCGGTCCGGGTCCGCGACGCCGCCCGCCTTGGTCGCGACGACCAGCTCCCGGCGCGGCACGAGCCCGCCGAGGAGCTGTCCGAGCAGGTACTCCGCCTCGCCGCCGCCGTACACGTCGGCCGTGTCGACGAGGGTGCCGCCCGAGTCCCAGAAGGTCTTCAACTGCTCGGCGGCACCCGCCTCGTCCGGCCCGTCCGCGGACCGGCCCCAGGTCAGGGTGCCGAGGCCGATCCGGGACACGCGCAGGCCGGTGCGGCCGAGATGCCTCTGCTCCATGACCGCTGAGACTACTGGGGCGCTGACGCGGCGAAGCCCGGCGCGCTACAGTCCCTGCTCACAGCAACGTTACTGATCGGTAAACCGGTAAGGGGACGACACATGCGGCTCGGCATCAATCTCGGCTACTGGGGCGCCGGCATGGACGCGGACAACCTCGCCGTGGCGCAGGAGGCGGACCGCCTCGGCTACGACGTGTGCTGGGCCGCCGAGGCCTACGGCTCCGACGCGCCGACCGTGCTCTCCTGGGTCGCCGCCCAGACCGAGCGCATCGACGTCGGCTCCGCGATCATGCAGATCCCGGCCCGCCAGCCCGCGATGACCGCGATGACCGCCGCCACCCTGGACTCCCTCACCAAGGGCCGGTTCCGGCTCGGCCTCGGCGTCTCCGGCCCCCAGGTCTCCGAGGGCTGGTACGGCGTGAAGTTCGACAAGCCCCTCGCCCGGACCCGCGAGTACGTGGAGATCGTCCGCAAGGCGATGACCCGCGAGCGCCTCTCCTACGAGGGCGAGCACTGGACCCTGCCCCTGCCGGGCGGTCCGGGCAAGGCGATCAAGCTGACCGTGCACCCGGAGCGCGAGCACATCCCGCTCTACATCGCCGCCATCGGCCCGAAGAACCTGGAGCAGACCGGCGAGATCGCCGACGGCGCCCTGCTGATCTTCCCGGCGGCCGAGCACCTGGAGGCCACCGCGCTCACCCACATCCGGGCGGGGCGCGAGAAGGCCGGGCTCACCATGGACGGCTTCGACGTCTGCCCCACCGTCCCGCTGGCCGTCGGCGACGACGTGACCGCCCTCGCCGACATGTTCCGCCCGTACACCGCCCTGTACGTGGGCGGCATGGGCAGCCGCAAGCAGAACTTCTACAACCAGCTGGCCCGGCGCATGGGCTACGAGAAGGAAGCCGCCGAGATCCAGGACAAGTACCTGGCGGGCGACAAGGCGGGCGCCGCCGCGGCCGTCCCGCACTCCCTGATCGATTCCACCACCCTCCTCGGCTCCGTGGACCGCATCGCGGACGGCATGCGGGCCTACGCCGAGGCCGGGGTCACCACGCTCACCCTCGCCCCGGCCGGGTTCACCCTGGACGAGCGGCTCAAGGCCCTGCGCGCCGGCACGGATGCCCTGGAGCGCGCAGGCCTCGCCTGATCCCGCACCGGAACGGAGCCGACCGGACCGGAACGGAACGGACCGGACCGGACCCGGAACCGGGGGGACGGCCGGGCCGGTCGAAGCCTGCGGCCGTGGTGGGGGCTCGGGGGGTCTTCCCCGCCACGGCCGACACAGGCAACAACGCGCGCGGCGTCCGCCGGGTTACGCCCCCGGTTCACCCCCTCGGTTCGTTCATTCGGCCGAGTAGTGCGACCTATCGGTTGCCCGGCAGCCGGAACGGCCGTTGACTCGAGGCATGCTCTCTGCCCGCAGCCTGTTCCAGGAGATCGTCGACAACGACGACTCCTTCCAGCTCTTCTGCTCCATCGCCGCCGGCGGGGAGACCCAGGGCGGCTGGGAGAACGCCCGGATCGCGGCCCTGGTGCCCGACAGCATGCGCCACCTCGCCCCCAAGATCACCCGGCACGGCGCCGACGAGGACAAGCACGGCCGCATCTTCCACGCCCTGCTGCGCAAGCGCGGCCTGTCCGCGGTCGCCGTGCCGCCCGAAACCGACTACACGATGCTGCTGGAGCGACGCGGCATCGGCCTCGCACACGCCAGGCTGCGCGCCGAGGAACGGCTGACGGAGGACGACATCGTCGTCTACCTCGCGCACAGCCGGGTCACCGAACAGCGCGCCGCCGACCAGATGGACATGCTCGTCCGGCACTTCGGCGACCACCCCCTCGTCGGCAAGGCCATCCGCGTGATCAGCCACGACGAGGACGGCCACCTCGCCTACTGCCACGAGGAGCTGCTGCGCCTCGCCCGCGAGGGGCGCGGCAGGACGATCCAGCGGGTGCTGCGCGAGAGCGCCCTCGCCGAGATCGCCGTCTACCGGGACGTGAGCCTCGCCGTCATGGCGCACATGGGCCGGCTGCTGCACTGGCCCGCCCCCAAGTCGGCCGCGATCGCCGCCGGGATCCGCGGGACGTACGCGTACGAGCGGTTCGCCGGCTGGCACCGCATGATCAGCCTGAGCCCGCCGGAGCGGCGCAACGCCCTCGGCGGCGCACCCACCCCCGTACCCGAGTTCGCGTAGCGCAGCCCCCCGCGGCCGCAGCCCTACAGCCAGCCCCGGGTCTTGAACAGCCGGTGCAGGCCCAGGCAGGCCGCCGCCATCACCGCCAGCACCGCCGGATAGCCCCACGGGTGCCGCAGCTCCGGCATCCGGTCGAAGTTCATCCCGTAGATCCCCGCGACCATGGTCGGGACGGCCGCCATCGCCGCCCACGCGGAGATCCGGCGCATGTCGTCGTTCTGCCGGACGCCGACCTGCGCCAAGTGCGCGGCCAGTGCGTCCGACAGCAGCCGGTCCAGGCCCTCCACGTGCTCGTTCGCCTTCGCCAGGTGGTCGGCGACATCGCGGAAGAAGGGCTGCGCCGGCCCGTGCACGAACGGCACGTTCCCGAACGCGAGCCGGTCCATCGGCTGCAGCAGCGGGCCCGCAGCCCGCCGGAACTCCAGCACCTGCCGCTTGAAGCCGTAGATCCGGGCCGCGGTGTGCCGCGTGTCGGGGCCGGCCGGCGCGAAGACCTCGGCCTCCAACTCCTCCAGATCCGCCTGGAGCTCGTCGGCCACCTCCATGTAGTGGTCCACCACCGCGTCCGACACCGCGTACAGCACCGCCGTCGGGCCGTGCCGCAGGACCTCGGGCTCCTGCTCCAGCCGGCGCCGCACGGCGGCCAGCGCCGCCCCCTCGCCGTGCCGGACGGTGACCACGAAGGAATCGCCGATGAACACCATCAGCTCGCCCGCGGTCACCGTGTCCGCGTCCTCGTCGTACACCACCGGCTTGAGGACCACGAACAGCGAGTCGTCGTACACCTCCAGCTTCGGCCGCTGGTGCGCGGTCAGAGCATCCTCCACGGCCAGCCGGTGCAACCCGAACTCGCGGCTGACGTGCTCGAATTCCTCCTCCGTCGGCTCGTGCATGCCGATCCAGACGAAGGCGTCGCCCGCCGCCCGGGCCATGTCGAGGGCGTCCGAGAAGTCCTCGGGGGCAGCGGAGCGGCGGCCGTTCCGGTACATCGCGCAGTCGACAATCACGCCGGGCATTGTGCCCCGCACGCGCCGGGC
This sequence comes from Streptomyces sp. BR123, assembly GCF_013401435.1. Taxonomy (GTDB): domain Bacteria; phylum Actinomycetota; class Actinomycetes; order Streptomycetales; family Streptomycetaceae; genus Streptomyces. The sequence goes on along the minus strand of NZ_JACBGN010000304.1, from coordinate 3,987 downwards.
GCGCACCCGGGCGCCGCCGCCCGCCCTGTTCCGCACGCCAGGGCCTACCCTTGGCGCCATGGCCACGCTGATCCTCGTACGACACGGGCGGTCCACCGCCAACACCGCAGGGCTGCTCGCCGGATGGACGCCCGGCGTGGCTCTCGACGAGCGCGGTGCGGAGCAGGCCGCGGCACTCCCCGAACGGCTGGCCGCGGTGCCCATCGCCGCCGCCGTCACGAGCCCGCTCCAGCGCTGCCGGGAGACCCTCGCACCGCTGCTCGCCGCACGCCCCGGGCTGCCGCTGCACACCGACGAGCGGATCGGCGAATGCCACTACGGCGACTGGTCGAACCGCAAACTCTCCGAACTCGCCGAACAACCCCTGATGAAGATCGTCCAGCACCACCCGTCCGCCGCCGCCTTCCCCGGAGGGGAATCGCTGCGCGCGATGCAGGCACGCGCCGTGGACGCCGTACGGGAGTGGAACACCCGCATCGAGGAGGAACACGGCAGCGACGCCGTCTTCCTCATGTGCTCCCACGGGGACATCATCAAAGCCCTGGTGGCGGACGCCCTCGGCATGCACCTGGACCTTTTCCAACGACTCCACGTCGACCCCTGCTCGGTCACCGCCGTCCGCTACACGCCCAGCCGGCCCTTCCTGCTCCGGCTCGGCGACACCGGCGACTTCGGCTCGCTCGCCCCGCGCCCCGCCCGCGTACCCGACGCGGCCGCGGCCGACACCGAGACCTTCGAGGCGGCCACCGAGGACCACGGGAACGCGGTCGTGGGCGGCGGCGCGGGAGCGGCGTGATCGAACGGCGCAGTAGGGTGGATGGGCCAACACACGGGCGCCACCACACCCCTGCCCCTGCGCCCGCCCCTGCCTCCCGGGACTCCGTCCGGGGGGACCCCCAGACTTGGAGACTGGACGTGCCCCGTCAGGTGTTCCTCTACGACCCGCCGGACCGCTTCGTGGCCGGAACGGTCGGTCTGCCGGGACGCCGTACGTTCTTCCTGCAGGCCTCCGCCGGCCACCGCGTCACCAGCGTCTCCCTGGAGAAGACTCAGGTCGCGGCGCTCGCCGAACGGATGGACGAACTGCTGGACGAGGTCGTACGGCGCACCGGCGGCAACGCGCCGGTGCCCGCCATGGCCCCCGCCGAAGCCGCCGACACCGCCCCCCTCGACGTCCCCGTCGAGGAGGAGTTCCGCGTCGGGACCATGGCCCTCGCCTGGGACGGCGAACACCAGCGGATGATCGTCGAGGCCCAGGCACTGGTGGAACTGGAGGCCGACTCCGAGGAGGACCTCGCCGAGGCGGAGGAGCGGCTGCTCCAGGACGAGGAGAACGGCCCGCCGATGCTGCGGGTCCGCCTCACCGGATCCCAGGCCCGGGCCTTCGCCAAAAGGGCCCTGGACGTCGTCAACGCCGGGCGGCCGCCGTGCCCGCTGTGCAGCCTCCCGCTGGACCCCGAGGGACACGTATGCCCGCGGCAGAACGGCTACCGGCGCCAGGTGTGAACACCACGGGGGAGCGGGAGGAACTGCTCGCCAAGGGCGAGCTGACGGTCGTCGGCCGGATCTCCGGTGCGTCCAACGCCGTACTGCTGTGCACGGTGGCCTACGGGGGCGCGAGCACCGACTGCGTGTACAAGCCGGTCAGGGGCGAGCGCCCGCTGTGGGACTTCCCCGACGGCAGCCTCGCCCGCCGGGAGGTCGCCGCCTACCTGGTCTCCGAGGCCACCGGCTGGGGCCTGGTCCCGCCGACCGTGCTGCGCGACGGCCCGTACGGCGAGGGCATGGTCCAGCAGTGGATCCACTCAGACGAGGCCGCGGCCGCAGGCGGAGCCTCCGGGGCCGACGGGCTGCTGGCCCTCGTCGAGGGCGGGGAGGCGGAGGACGGCTGGAAACCGGTCGCCTTCGCCGACATCGGGGAGGGCCGCACCGCACTCCTCGTCCACGCCGACGACCCGCGGCTGCGCCGCCTCGCCGTCCTCGACGCCGTGATCAACAACGGCGACCGCAAGGGCGGCCACCTGCTGGCCGCCCCCGACGGCCGCCTCTACGGCATCGACCACGGCGTGACCTTCCACGTCGAGGACAAGCTGCGCACCCTGCTGTGGGGCTGGGCCGGCGAACCGCTGACCGACGAGGCGCGCTCCGTGCTGGCCGGCCTGGAGCGGCAGCTCGCGGCCGGGGCGCCGCTCGCCACCCGGCTGGCCGAACTGATCACCCCTGCCGAGCTGGCCGCCGTACGCGCCCGCGTGGACCGCCTGCGGCACACCGGCGTGCACCCCCAGCCCTCCGGGCAGTGGCCGTCCATCCCCTGGCCCCCCGTCTGAACAGGCCGGACCCGGCACGCACAGAACGGGCAGGATCACAAGAGCGCCTATTCGGCCAACAGTGCTGGTCCGGTTCGTTGACGGAACAGGCGTCCGGTTAGGCTCGACACATGCATGCCTGGCCCGCTTCTGAGGTCCCCGCCCTTCCCGGCAAGGGCCGCGACCTCCAGATCCACGACACCGCGACCCAGGGGAAGATCACCCTCGACCCCGGGCCCGTCGCCCGCATCTACGTCTGCGGCATCACGCCCTACGACGCGACCCACATCGGTCACGCGGCGACCTACAACGCGTTCGACCTCGTGCAGCGCGTGTGGCTCGACACCAAGCGGCAGGTTCACTACGTGCAGAACGTCACGGACGTCGACGACCCCCTCCTGGAGCGGGCCCTGCGCGACGGCCACGACTGGACCGAGCTCGCGGAGCGCGAGACGGCCCTCTTCCGCGAGGACATGACCGCCCTGCGGATGCTGCCCCCGCAGCACTACATCGGCGCGGTCGAGGCCATACCGGGCATCGTGCCGCTGGTGGAGCGGCTGCGGGACGCGGGCGCCGCGTACGAGCTGGACGGCGACGTCTACTTCTCCGTGGAGTCCGACCCCCACTTCGGCGGCGTGTCGAACCTCGACGCGCAGGCCATGCGCCTGCTCTCCGCGGAGCGGGGCGGGGACCCGGACCGCCCGGGCAAGAAGAACCCGCTCGACCCCATGCTGTGGATGGCCGCCCGCGACGGCGAGCCCAGCTGGGACGGCGCCTCCCTCGGCCGGGGCCGCCCCGGCTGGCACATCGAATGCGTCGCCATCGCCCTGGACCACCTGGGCATGGGCTTCGACATCCAGGGCGGCGGATCCGACCTGGCCTTCCCGCACCACGAGATGGGCGCCTCGCACGCGCAGGTCCTCACGGGCGAGTTCCCGATGGCCAAGGCGTACGTCCACGCGGGCATGGTCGCCCTGCACGGCGAGAAGATGTCCAAGTCCAGGGGCAACCTCGTCTTCGTCTCCGCCCTGCGGCGGGCCGGCGTCGACCCGGCGGCCATCCGCCTCGCCCTCCTCGCGCACCACTACCGCGCGGACTGGGAGTGGACCGACGACGTCCTCGCGGAGGCGGAGGCCCGGCTGGCACGCTGGCGCGCAGCCGTGTCCCGGCCGGACGGCATCCCCGCCGACGCGCTGGTCGAGGAGGTCCGCGCGGCCCTCGCCGACGATCTGGACGCGCCGGCCGCCCTTGCGGCCGTGGACCGCTGGGTCGACACCCAGAACGCCACCGACGGCAGCGACACCGCCGCCCCGGGACTCGTCACCCGCACGGTGGACGCCCTCCTGGGCGTAGCCCTGTAACCCCCGACCCGCCACGGTCCGGCTCAGGCCGAAGCCCTGGCGGGGCCGAGCACACCGGGAAGGCCGGGGCCGCCACAGCACCGGCCCCGGCCTTCCCGCAGGCGCTCCGGGGCGGCCGGCTCCCGCGCCTCGAACCGGCGGGGCCGGAGCCGCGAATGCCGGCGGGGCGGGACGTGGCGGCGGGTCGGGGTTGCCCGGCTTCGAAGCACCGGGGTCGGGAAACCAAGCCCGCGCGGCGTTTGGGCGCGCGGGCGCGGAGCGGCCGTCCGGGGTCCGGGGGCGGAGCCCACGTTTTCGGGAAGGGCGGGCAGGGGAACGGC
>NZ_JACBGN010000303.1 GCF_013401435.1 Streptomyces sp. BR123 | reverse complement strand
GGCAGGCCGGGGGAGGGGGCGGGCCGTGGTGTCGCCCGTGGCCCTTCCCGCGGCCCTTGTCGTGGCCCTTTCCGTGGCTGCCGCCGTGGCCGGTTCCCTGGCCCTTCCGGCGGTCCTCCGACGGACCGTCGCCGTGATCTGCGCCACCCCGGATCGCGGCGGAGGCCCCGCCGCCGGCGACCGCGACCGCTGACACGGTCGCCGAGCCGTTGCCGGTGCGGATCGTCGCGTAGGCGCAGCTATCGGCCACGGCCGGGGTGGCGGACAACGCCGCCCACAGCAGGGCAGGGGCCACCAGCAGGTGCCTGGCAGAGGCTCTGTTCACGCGGGGATCATGGGCTCGGGCGCGCCCGCGCACGCGGCGCTCGGCCCTGGTTCGCCTGAACGGGTGGCTGGGGGACCGTAGAGGTTTGAGCCACGAAACGGTGCGGCCCGGTCGTGAGGCTGTCACTACTCATAGGAGACTTGTCGGTTTCGGTCAATCATGGCGGCGGGGACCGCCGAGGTCTTTGGTGTGTGATGAAGAACGGATCACCAATTTCCGCTTTTGCTCGCTCCCTTGGGCAATGATCAGTACATTCGGCTCGGACAGGTGTCCGACCCCGGACAACCGCCACGGACTACGGCTTGGAGACCGCGATGGAGCGCCCCGCCTGGGCCCCGCCAGGGATCGACATATCGGTGCCGAGCGTGTCCCGGATCTACGATTACTACCTGGGCGGCTCGCACAATTTCGAGGTCGACCGCCAGGCCGCCCGCCGCGCCATGGAATTCACCCCGGGACTGCCCAAGATCATGCAGGCGAACCGGGCCTTCATGCGCCGCGCCGTCCGCTACGCCGTGGACCGGGGCGTCACCCAGTTCCTCGACATCGGTTCCGGCATCCCCACCTTCGGCAACGTCCACGAGGTCGCCCGGAAGGCCAGCGAGGAGGCCCGCGTCGTCTACGTCGACCACGACCCGGTGGCCGTCGCGCACAGCAAGGCCGTCCTGGCCGGCGACGACAGCGCCGGGGTCATCGCCGCCGACCTGCGCAAGCCGCAGGACATCCTGGGCTCCTCCGAGGTCGCCCGGCTGCTCGACCTCGAACGCCCCGTCGCCCTGCTCCTCGTCGCCGTCCTGCACTTCCTGGAGGACTCCGACGACCCGTACGCCGCCGTTGCCGAACTGCGCGACGCCCTGCCCTCCGGCAGCCTGCTCGTCCTCACCCACGCCTCCTACGAGGGACTGCCGCTGCCCGAGGAGACCGCCAGCGGCATGGTCGACGTCTACCGGGACATCCGCAGCCCGCTGGTGATGCGCAGCCGCGAGCAGGTCGCCCGATTCTTCGACGGGTTCGAACTGGTCGACCCCGGGCTCGTGTCGATGCCGGACTGGCAGCCCGACGGCATCGCCGCCCCGCAGGACGGAGAGATGCCGGAGGACCCCTACGCCTACGCGGGCTTCGGCGGAGTGGGACGCAAGGCGTGAGATCCCCGGCCGCGGTGCCTCCCGGCACACCGACCCCGAAGAACGCGCGCACAGCGCAGGGCGCACCCCTCCAGGGCCCGCCACCGGGCCCGTCGACGACCTCGGCGGGCCCCGCCGCGCCGAGCAGCGGGCTCGAGGACCGGATCGGGCGCTTCGCCACGATCTGGGGCCGCGCCATCTTCCCGTTCACGGCGACCTCGCTGACCCGCGTCGAGTTCGAGCAGCACCTGGTACCGCTCACCCGGACGCTCACCGAGGCCCTGCACGCCCGGCCCTTCGACGCGGCCGCCGCCCAGCAGGTCGGGGCCGGCCTCGTCGCCGTGCACTGCACCGACCCGGAGGCACTGGCCGGCACGCTCGGCGTGGTCGAGTCGTACCTCGTGCTCTACTGCGGCCCCGACGGCATCGGTGTGGAGGGCGCCGAGGAGTACCGGTCCCGGTGCGCCCGGCTCCAGCACCAGATCGCGGCGGGCTTCGCCCGGGCCCTGCGCGAGCGCACCCTGAAGGAGCAGGAGGCCATCGCCCGCTCCGCGCTGACCGCCCGTGTCGACGCCCAGCAGGCCCTGCACGCGAGCGAGGAGCGCTTCCGGGCGGTATTCGAGGGCGCGGCCGTCGGCATCGGCATCGCGGACCTGGACGGCAACGTCCTGGAGGTGAACGACGCGCTGCTGCAGATGTTCGGCGGGATGGGCGGGCACGTCCACGGCCGCAACGTCAGCGAGTGGGGGCACCCCGACGACGCCCCGCAGGTGTGGCGGATGTACGGCGAGCTCGTGCGCGGCGAACGCGAGAGCTACCACGTGGAGAAGCCGTACTACCGGCATGACGGAACCGTCCTGTGGACCAATCTGACGGTGTCGCTGCTGCGCGACGCCGACGGCACCCCGCAGTACCAGCTGGCACTCATGGAGGACACCACCGAGCGTCGGCTGCTGAACCTGCGGCTGCGCTACGAGGCCACCCATGACGCGCTGACCGGACTGCCCAACCGGACCCTGTTCTTCGAACGGCTGGAGAAGGCCCTGAGCGGGCTCGGCGGCACCCGGTTCGGGCTGTGCTACCTCGACCTCGACGGGTTCAAGGCGGTCAACGACAGCCTCGGCCACTCGGCGGGAGACCGGCTGCTGGTGGAGGTCGCCGACCGGCTGCAGAGCTGCGTCACCGGCCAGGGCGAGGTCGTCGCCCGGCTCGGCGGCGACGAGTTCGTGGCACTCACCACCGGCCCGGACACCGAGGAGAAGGTGACCGAACTCGCCGTCCGCATCCTGTCCGCCCTCTCGGCGCCGATCCGCATCGAGGGCCGGGAGCTGTCGGTGCGCGGCAGCATCGGCATCGTCGAGGGCCCGGCCGGGGAGCGCACCCCGGCCGAGGTGCTGCGCAGCGCCGACATCACCATGTACCGGGCGAAGGCGGCCGGCGGCAGCCGCTTCGAGTTCGCCGACGCGGAGGCCGACGCCCGGGCCATCACCCGGCACGGCCTGACCAACGCCCTGCCCGCAGCGCTGGAACGCGGTGAGTTCTTCATCGAGTACCAGCCGCTGGTCCACATGCACGACGGCAGCGTGCGCGGAGCCGAGGCGCTGGTGCGCTGGGAACACCCGCAGTACGGGGTCCTCGGCCCGGACCGGTTCATCCCGCTCGCCGAACGCACGGGGCTGATCGTGCCGCTCGGACGCTGGGTCCTGGAGGAGTCCGTCCGACAGGCCCGCACCTGGCAGCGCGAGCACGGCGGCTCGCCGCTGCGCGTCAACGTCAACCTCTCGCCGACCCAGCTGCAGCACCCCGGACTGGTCGCGGACACCGTCGCGGTGCTGGAGAGCGCGGGCCTCGCCCCGGGCGCCCTGTGCCTGGAGGTCACCGAGTCCGCCCTCATCGGCGCCGACGACGAGCTCCTCGAACCGCTGCACCGCCTCGCCGAACTGGGCGTGGACATCGCCCTCGACGACTTCGGCACCGGCTACTCGAACCTCGCGAACCTGCGCCGCCTGCCGGTCAGCGTGCTCAAGCTGGACCGCTCCTTCACCAAGGGGATGCAGCAGCAGCCCGCCAATCCGGTCGACGTCAAGATCGTGGAAGGCATCGTCGCGCTGGCCCACAGCCTCGAACTCGCCGTCACCGTCGAGGGCGTGGAGACCGGCGCCCAGGCGGCCCAGCTGCGGGCCCTCGGCTGCGACACCGCGCAGGGCTGGTACTACGCCCGCCCCGGCGCCCCCGACCGCATCCACGCCCTGTCCCTCTCCGACGCGGTCCCGACGCCCTCCTGACCGGCCCCGGCCAAGGCCGGGGCCGCCCGTGGCGCTACTCGATCCCGGCCTCGGTCCCCCGGCCGGGAGTGCGCACCGCCTCGACGACCCGTTCGTGCCGCCGGGTGGTGTCGGCCAGCACCTCGGCCGCGACCGGCAGCCGCTCCGCCTGGTAGGCGTCGAGTACCTCCGGACCGGCGGTCCCGCCGAGGGCGGAGGCCAGCGTCCGGGAGAGGGCCGCCGCGTCCTGGATGCCGGTGTTCATGCCGAACCCGCCGGCTATCGGGTGGACGTGGGCCGCGTCGCCCGCGAGGAAGACCCGGCCCTCGCGCATCCGGGCCGCCATGCGGACGTTGATCCGCCAGGACGAGAGCCACGTGGGGTCCGCCAGGCGGATGCCCGGCATCCGGGCGTGCCGGTCGAAGAGCCGCTGGAAGCCCGCCAGCGACGGCGGCAGCTGCCCGCCCTCCGCGTCCCGCTCCGGAGAGGCCTGCAGCTGGAAGACATCCGTCCCCGGTATCGGGCAGAGCAGGATCCCCGCCTCCTCCGAGGTGAACCACTGGTGCCAGTACTCCCGGCTGAGCCCGGGCGCCCGCACGTCTCCCAGCACCATTTCCTCCTCCTGCGCGGTGTGCCCCTCGAAGGGGATCCCGAGGAGCTTGCGCGTGGTGCTGCCCCCGCCGTCGCAACCGGCGAGGTACGCGGCCCGGATCACCGTGCCGTCCGCCAGTTCGGCGTCCACCCCGGACGCGTCCTGCCGGATCGCGGCCAGCCGGGATCCGTACTCGACGCGCACGCCGAGCCGGGCGAGCCGGTCGCGCAGCACCTCCTCGACCTGCCACTGCCCGATGAGCAGGCCGCCGCCGGGCGTGGGGGTGTCGCGCACGTGGGCGCCGTCGAAGTACTTGCGGAGCACCACTTCCTTCCGGCCGACGGCGGCCATGCGCCCGGCCACGCCCAGTTCGGCGAAGACCTCCAGGCTGCCGGGCTGCAGGCCCTTGCCGCGTGATTCGCGGTGCGGTTCCGCGCGCTGGTCCACGATCCGCACGCCGAGGCCGCGCCGGGCCAGGCCGCAGGCGAGCGTGAGCCCCGTCGGGCCGGAGCCCGCGATGAGTACGTCGGTCATCGGATGTCCTTTCCTCGTCGTTGCCTCAAGGAAAGCGGCTTGACCGAGAAAAAGCAACCCGGTTAAAAAAGTGACCTGGTCATGAAGGCGTGCTAGGCTGTGCCCATGGAGAACACGACGGGTCTGCGCGAGAATAAGAAGCTCCGCACGCGCCGCCAGCTGGCGGCGACGGCGCTGGAGCTCTTCCTGGAGCGGGGCTTCGACGCGGTGTCGGTGGCGGACGTCGCCGCGGCGGCCGAGGTCTCCAAGCCCACCCTGTTCCGGTACTTCCCGAGCAAGGAGGACCTGGTCCTCGACCGGTTCGCCGACCATCAGGACGAGGCCGCCCGCATCGTGCGCGACCGGCCCGCCGGCCAGACCCCGGTCGCCGCGGTGCGCGCGCACTTCCTGGCCGCGCTCGCCGAGCACGATCCGATCACCGGCCTGTGCGACCACCCCGAAGTGGTGGCCTTCCAGCAGCTCCTCCACGCCACTGCCAGCCTCGCGTCCCGGCTGAACCACTACACGGCCCGCGAGGTCGAACTGCTCGCCGCCGTCCTGGAGGCGGAATCCGTCCCGCCGCTCGCGGCGCGCCTGGCGGCGGCCCACCTGGTGACGGTCCGGCACGAGCTGGGCCATGAGAACTGGCGGCGGATCGCCGCCGGCCAGAGCGCCGACGAGGCCCATCCTGCGGCCGTCGCCGACGCCGACCTGGCCTTCTCCATGCTGGCCGACGGGCTCGACAAGGAGTTGCCCATACCCCGCGCCTGACAGCCGCCCGCCCCGGGCGGCGCCTTCGCCCCAGGCCGCGCCGTCGTCCCGTGCGGCGCCGCCGGCCCGCGGGTCAGCCGCCCAGCAGCCTGCGCTTGAGCTCGCGGGCCGCGCGCGGCGGGGCGACGTCCGTGCGGTGGGCCAGCGCGATCGTGCGGCGCAGTGGAGCACCCTCCAGCGGAGTGCTGCGCAGCCCCGGCCCGGCATGGCCGACGACCATCGCGGGCACCACGGCGACGCCGAGGCCCGCGCGGACGAAGCCCAGCACCGCGTCCATCTCGCCGCCCTCCACCGTGAACACCGGCTCGAACCCCTCCGCCCGGCAGGCCGCCACCGTCAGGTCCCGCAGGTCGTAGCCATGGCGGAACATCACCATCGGCTCGTCCCGCAGGCCCGACACGGTCAGCGGACCGCCGCCCCCCGGCGGCGGCAGCTGCGCCGAGGAGACCACCACCAGGTCCTCCGTGAGCAGCTCCACCGTGTCCAGCGCCGGCGCCGACGGAGGCAGCGGCAGCGCGATCAGGGCCAGGTCCAGGGCCCCGCGCGCAAGCTCCCGCACCAGATCCAGCGAACCGCTCTCCTCGATCAGCAGCTCGATCCCCGGATGCGCCGTGTGGAAGGCCCGCAGCACATCCGGCAGCAGGCCCGTGCACACACTCGGCGTGGCCCCCAGCCGGACCCGCCCCCGCCGCAGCTGCGCCAGCTCCTGCACCTCCAGCCGCGCGGTGTCCGCGTCCGCCAGGATCCGCCGCGCTAGCGGCAACAGCGCCTCGCCCGCGTCGGTCAGCGCGATGTTGCCCCGCGCCCGGCTGAACAGCTCCGCCCCCAGTTCCCGTTCGAGTGCCTTGATCTGCTGCGACAGCGAGGGCTGGGCCACGTGCACCCGCTCCGCCGCCCGCGTGAAGTGCCGGGTCTCCGCGACGGCCACGAAGTACAGGAGCTGTTGGAACTGCATCCCCTCACGGTAGCCGCTGGCATAGGACATTCCTATCGACATCAGCACCATCATGTCTTGGACCTCTCGGGGTGCCGGTCCCTACCGTCTTGTCCCATGGCTCTGGCAACGCGGACGGGCCGACCCCCGTCCACCACGCGCACGCTCTGGGAATCCACCGTCGGCAAGAAGGCCGTGATGGCGGCCTCCGGCCTGATCATGCTCGGCTACCTCGTCGTCCACATGATGGGCAACCTCAAGATCTTCTTCGGCCCGGAGGAGTTCAACGCCTACGGACGCTGGCTCCGACACATGGGCGAGCCCTTCCTGCACAGCCACTGGGGCCTGTGGGCGGCCCGCATCGTGCTGCTCGCCGCCGTCGTCGCCCACGCCGTGTCCGCCTACCAGCTCAGCCGCCGCGACATCAAGGCCCGCCCGGTCAAGTACGCCCACAAGCGCCGCCGCGCGAGCTACGCCACCCGCACCATGCGCTGGGGCGGCGTCATCCTCGGCCTGTTCATCGTCTGGCACCTGCTCGACCTCACCACGCTCACCGTCAACGAACGAGCCTGGGCCGGCCACCCCTACGAGAACGTCCTCGCCACCTTCTCCACCTGGTACGGCAACACCGTCTACATCACCGCGACGGCCGCCCTCGGCCTGCACGTCCGGCACGGCTTCTGGAGCGCCGCCCAGACCATCGGCGCGGGCAGCGCCCGCCGCGACCGCACCCTGAAGACCCTCGCCAACGCCCTGGCCCTGCTCCTCTTCGCGGGGTTCGTCTCCGTCCCCGTCGCCGTCATGACCGGAGTGGTGAACTGACCGTGAACGACTACACGCGCTACACCACCGGCGAGCCCCTCGCCGACACCAAGGCCCCGGCGGGCCCCATCGCCGAACGCTGGGACCGCCGCCGCTTCGAGGCCAAGCTCGTCAACCCGGCCAACCGCCGCAAGCACACCGTCATCGTCGTCGGCACCGGCCTGGCCGGCGGAGCCGCCGGCGCCACCCTCGCCGAGCAGGGCTATCACGTCGTCCAGTTCTGCTACTCCGACTCCCCGCGCCGCGCCCACTCCATCGCCGCGCAGGGAGGCATCAACGCCGCCAAGAACTACCGCAACGACGGCGACTCCATCCAGCGGCTCTTCTACGACACCGTCAAGGGAGGCGATTTCCGGGCCCGCGAGTCCAACGTCCACCGCCTCGCCCAGATATCCGTCGAGATCATCGACCAGTGCGTGGCCCAGGGCGTCCCCTTCGCCCGCGAGTACGGCGGCCTCCTCGACACCCGCTCCTTCGGCGGCGTCCAGGTCTCCCGCACCTTCTACGCCCGCGGCCAGACCGGCCAGCAACTCCTCCTCGGCGCCTACCAGGCACTGTCCCGGCAGATCGCCGCCGGCAACGTGGAGATGCGCGCCCGCACCGAGATGCTCGACCTGATCACCGTCGAGGGCCGGGCCCGCGGCATCGTCGCCCGAGACCTCGTCACCGGCGAGATCTCCACATACCGGGCGGACGCCGTCGTCCTCGCCACCGGCGGCTACGGCAACGTCTTCTACCTCTCGACCAACGCCATGAACTCCAACGCGACCGCCGTCTGGCGGGCGCACCGCCGCGGCGCGTACTTCGCCAACCCCTGCTTCACCCAGATCCACCCCACCTGCATCCCGCGCACCGGCGACCACCAGTCCAAGCTCACCCTGATGAGCGAGTCCCTGCGCAACGACGGCCGCATCTGGGTCCCCAGGGCCAAGGGCGACACC
>NZ_JACBGN010000302.1 GCF_013401435.1 Streptomyces sp. BR123 | reverse complement strand
GACCGTCACCCTCCACGATCCGGGACCCTCCGTACGGCGGCACCGGTAGCACTCGCCGGCCCGGGGCGGGGCGGCGAGTAGCCCGGCGAAGGCCTCCGCGGCGCCCGTCAGCGGAACGCGGGAGAACACGGCCAGGGGCCGGTGCCACGGCGGGTCGAAGGACAGCAGCGCGCAGTCCTCGCCGAGGGCGCCCCGGGCCGTGTGGGCGGGGGCCATGACGACCCCGGTGCCGGCGGCGGCCATGCGGACGGCCGTGGAGGTGTGCTCGGTGCGCAGCACGGTGCGCGGGCTGAAGCCGACCTTGCCGCACGCCCAGTCGAGGAACGGCTCGCCGTGCACGGTGGGTTCCATCGAGCAGCGGATCCAGTCGCGGTCGGCGAGTTCGGCCAGGCGTACGCCGCCGCGGCCGGCCAGCGGGTCGTCGAAGGGGACCACGAGCACCAGCTCCTCCCGGCCGGCCGGGAGGACGGGGCCGGTCCACTCCTTGGGCTCGGGGCCCACGGCGAGGTCGGCGACGCCTCGGTCCAGCTGCTCCTCCAGGGTTTCGGTGGACCCGTACTCGCGCAGGACGAGCTGGACGCCGGGGTGGCGGCTGCGCCAGCGGACGGCGACGGCCGGGAGCAGGCCGACGGCGACGGAGTGGACGGTGGCGATGTGGAGTTCGCCGCCGGCGGCCCCGGCGGCGGCCCGTGCGGCACGCTGCGCCTGGCGGGCGCTGCGGACGGAGAGCTGGGCGTGCGGCAGGAACGCGCGGCCCATGGCGGTCAGGCGGACCCCGCGCGGCATGCGCTCCAGCAGCGGGCCGCCGACCGACCGCTCCAGGGCCTTGATCTGGTGGGAGAGGGCGGGCTGGGTGACGTGCAGGGCGTCGGCGGCACGGGTGAAGGAGGACTCCTCCACGACAGCGAGGAAGTACTCCATCTGACGCAGGCTCATGGACGCGAAGCATAAGCGTCCTGCATGGGGCCGAGTAGATCATTGCCTTGGACCGCAGGCCGGGCCCGGCCGCAGGGTTGAGGGCATGAACACCGCAGATGTGATCGTGATCGGCGGCGGCACCGGCGGGTACGGCACCGCCCTGCGCGCCGCTGCCCTGGGCCTGGACGTCGTCCTCGTGGAGCGCGACAAGGTCGGGGGGACCTGCCTGCACCGCGGGTGCATACCGAGCAAGGCCATGCTGCACGCGGCCGAGCTGGTCGACGGGGCGGCCGAGGCCCGCGAGCGCTGGGGGGTGCGGGCGACGGTGGACGGGGTGGACTGGCGGGCCCTGACCGCCACCCGGGACGACATCGTCGCCCGCAACCACCGCGGGGTGGAGGGGCACCTGCGGCAGGCCGGGGTGCGGCTCGTGCACGGCTCGGCCCGGTTGACGGGCCCGCGTTCCGTACGGACGACGGACGGGCGGGAGTTCACGGCGGCGCGCGGCATCGTGCTGGCCACCGGGTCGCGGCCGCGCGTCCTGCCGGGGCTGGAGCCCGACGGGCACACGGTCGTCACCAGCGACGACGCGCTGTTCGCGCCGGGGCTTCCGGGGTCGGTGCTGGTGCTGGGCGGTGGGGCGATCGGCGTGGAGTACGCCTCGTTCCACCGGTCGATGGGAGCGGAGGTGACACTGGTGGAGGCCGCGGACCGGCTCGTTCCGATGGAGGACGCGGACGTGTCCCGGCATCTGGCGCGGGGGCTGCGCAGGCGCGGCATCGACGTGCGGACCGGGGCGCGGCCGGAGGGGATCGAGCGGCTCGCGGGCGGGGGCGTGCGGGCCGCCGTACGCGGTCCACGCGGGGACGTCGCGGAGGTGTCTGCGGAGCGGCTGCTGGTCGCGGTGGGGCGGGTTCCGGTCACCGACGGGCTGGACCTGGCGGCGGCGGGCCTGGCCGCGGACGGACGGGGGTTCGTGGCGCCCGCCGACTGGTCCCGGCTGGAGACCGCGGTGCCGGGGATCCACGTGGTCGGGGACCTGCTGCCGCCGCCTTCGCCCGGGCTGGCGCACGCCTCGTTCGCGGAGGCGCTGCTGGTGGCGGAGACCCTGGCGGGGGTGCCGGGCGCGTCCGTGGACTACGCGGCGGTGCCGAGGGTGACGTACTCGTCGCCGCAGACGGCCGCCGTCGGGCTGACGGAGGCGCAGGCCCGCGACCTGGCGTACGACGTGGTGGTGGGTTCGATGCCGCTGACGGCCATCGCCAAGGGGATGGTGCACGGGCAGGGCGGGATGGTGAAGGTGGTCGCGGAGCGGGGCGGTCGGGTGCTGGGCGTTCACCTGGTGGGGCCGCACGTGTCGGAGATGATCGCGGAGGGCCAGTTGATCGTGGGCTGGGACGCGGAGCCGTCCGATGTGGCCCACCACGTCCACGCGCACCCGACGCTGTCCGAGGCGGTGGGCGAGGTGTTCCTGACCCTGGCCGGCCGCGGCCTGCACCAGCAGCGGGCACCCGGCGGCCGAGGCTTTGGCCAGGGCCTCTCGGGAAGTGTGGGGCGTGCGGAGCAGTAGGGGGCGTGCGCGGCGGGCATGGCATCAGACGTGACCCACCTCCGTGACATGCGCTACCCCACACCGCGCGAACTCGCGCTGGCCGCCCGGGCACTGGCGGACGAACACCCCCGCCGGGTCCGGCTGCGCCAGGCCGGCCGCTCCCGGGGCGGGGAACCCCTCTGGCTCCTGTCCGTGGCCACGGACGGGACCGCCGCGGCCGGGACCGCTTCGGCCGGGACCGCTTCGGCCGGGACCGCTTCGAGCAGGAGTGCCGCAGGGGAGGCCGCCGACGACGGGACCGCTTCGAGCAGGACTGCCGCCGTCGGGACCGCCTCGGCCGGGAGCGCCTCGGCCGGAACCGCCGACGACGGGACCGCCTCGGGCGGGCCTGTCGTGGTCCGGCACGCCTCGGACCGGCAGGCCGCCGGCGGCGGCCCGCAGGCCCGCTGTGTGCTCGTCGTCGCCGGCGCGCACGCCAACGAGCCCGTCGGGGGCGCCACCGCCCTCGCCCTGGCCCGCCGCCTCGCCCGCGGCCCCGCCCCGCGCACCGGCGGAGGCTGGCACTTCCTCCTGTGCGCCGACCCCGACGGCGCCGCCCTGCACCGCACCCCGCGGCCGGCCTCCCTGCTCGACTACCACCGGAACTTCTACCGGCCCCCCGGCCCCGAACAGCCCGAGTGGGCGCCGTCTTTACTGCCCCCCGACCGGCTGCCGCCCGAAACGCTGGCCGTGACCGCCCTCATCGACGAGCTGCGGCCCGTGCTCCAGGTCTCCCTGCACGGCACCGACCTCGGCGGCTCCTGGGTCCAGCTCACCCGGGACATACCCGGCCTCGCCGAGCCGTTCGCCAAGTCCGCCGCCGAGCTGCGCATCCCCGTGGAGACCGGGGCCTCGGACGCGGTCGGCTGGCCCTCCCCCGGGCCCGGGATCTTCGTGATGCCCCCGCCGGGACACGACGCCGCCGGGGCGTTCCACCCGGAGGACACCCGGCTCAGCACCTGGTACCGCACCCACCGCTACGCCGGCACCACCGCCATCGTGGAGGTCCCGATGTGGGCCTCCGACCTGGTGGACGATCCGGCCCCGCACCCGGACCCGCGCGGCGCCCTGCGATTCCTGGCCGGCCGGCTCGCCGAGGACGCCTCCCTCGTCTCCGCGGTCCGGGACCGGGCGGCGGACGCGGTGCCGGGCGCGGACCCGCGCTCCGCCTCCCTGCTGCGCGCCGTCGACTGGACGCTCGGCCTGATCCCCGGGATCACCGCCGAGTGGACGGGCGCCGGAGCCCCCGCCGAGGCCTCGACGGCCCGCATCGGCAGCATCGACGCCTTCGGGCGGCGGCTGTCGCTGCGCGCCGCCGCGATGCTGCTGCGGGTGCTGCACGTCCAGGGCCACCCGGCCGCAGCCGGCCTGGACCGGCTCGTCACCGGCTGGTGCGCGGAGTTCGAGAGCCGGTTCCACGCCCGCTGGGTCCCGGTTGCCGACCAGGTCGAACACCAGACCCGTACCGTGCTCGCCGCCTACGAGCGCCTCACCGCCGCCGGCTCCGTCGGCCCGTGTCCGGCCGGCGGCGGCCCGAGCGGACCGTCCTAGCCCGTCGCCAGGCGGAAGGACATGCGGCCGAAGCCGACCTGGTCGCCGTCGCGGACCACGATGGAGCCGGTCACCCTGCGGCCGTTGACGGTGGTGCCGTTGGAGGAGCCGAGGTCGGTCAGGACCCACATCCCGTCGTGCATGCCGAGTTCGGCGTGCACCCGGGAGACGGTCTCGTCGGTGAGGCGGAGCCCGTTGCCGGGATCGCGGCCGATCCGCAGCGGCTGCGCCCCCGGGTGCGGCAGCAGCAGCTTCGGCAGGCGCTCCGCGGTCCAGGCGCGCCGGACCCCGGCGGACACGGCGGAGACCCGGCCGACCCAGCCGAACAGGCGGCGGGTCCAGGCGGCTTCCTTGTCCCGGCCGTCGAGGTCGGCGACGAGGACGGCGAGTTCCTCGGAGCGGCGGGCGCCGAGGGCGAGCTCCATCCGCCGCAGGAAGGTGTCGTGGGACAGCTTGCCGAGGGCGGCTCCTTCGCGGAGCTTGCCCAGGGCAAGGTCGCGCTCCGCGTCGGAAAGGCGCGGCGCGGGGTAGGCGGAGAACTCGAAACTCGACGTCACAGGGTGATTGTCGGCCCGTCAGGGCCGGAGTGTCCAGAACTGCTCCGGCCACCGGTGATGATGGGTACGACACATGGCAAAGCTCACGTTCCGGTACCGCCGCACACGAGGGAGCCGCCCGTGCAGTTCGAGGTGTGGGCACCGCTGGCAGACCGGGTCGCCCTGCGGCTCGCGCCCGCCGACCACCGAGCAGGAGCCCGAGCCGCAGGAGAGGCCGAGGGCCGGACCGCGTACGACATGGAGCGGGATCCGGGGCGGGACGGCTGGTGGGTCGTCGAGGCCCCGGCCGCCGACGGGGACCGGTACGGGTTCCTGCTGGGCGGCGACCCGGCCGTACGGCCCGATCCGCGCGGCCGGCGGCTGCCCGACGGGCCGGACGGGCCGTCGGCCGTCGTGGACGTCGCGTCCCTCGCCCCGCGGGCGCCGTCACCCGGGGTGCGGCTGCAGGACGCGGTCCTGTACGAGCTGCACATCGGCACCTTCACCCCCGAGGGCACCTTCGACGCGGCCGCCGCCCGCCTCGGCCACCTCGTCTCGCTCGGTGTCACGCACGTCGAGCTGATGCCGGTCTGCCCCTTCCCCGGCCGGCACGGCTGGGGGTACGACGGGGTCGCGCCGTGGGCGGTGCACGAGCCGTACGGCGGCCCGGCCGGGCTCGCCGCGTTCGTGGACGCGGCGCACACGGCCGGCCTCGGGGTGGTGCTGGACGTGGTCCACAACCACCTGGGGCCGTCCGGCAACCACCTGACGGCCTTCGGCCCGTACTTCACGGACACCCACCACACGCCCTGGGGGGCGGCGGTCAACCTGGACGCGCCCGGCTCGGACGAGGTCCGCGCGTACTTCATCGGCAGCGCCCTCGCCTGGCTGCGCGACTACCGGATCGACGGGCTCCGCCTGGATGCGGTGCACGCGCTGGCCGACGGGCGGGCACTGACGTTCCTGGAGGAACTGGCGGCGGCGGTGGACGCGCTCGCCGCCGAGACCGGCCGGCCGCTGTTCCTGATCGCCGAGTCCGACCGGTGCGACCCGCGGACCACCACCCCGCGCGCCGAGGGCGGTCAGGGCCTGCACGCCCAGTGGAACGACGACTTCCACCACGCCCTGCACTGCGCGCTGACCGGCGAGTCGCAGGCGTACTACGCCGACTTCGCCGAGGCGCCGCTCGCCGCCGTGGCGAAGACCCTGACCCGGGCCTTCTTCCACGACGGGACGTGGTCGGGGTTCCGCGGCCGCACCCACGGCCGACCGGTGGACCGCCGCCGGACCCCCGCCCACCGCTTCCTCGGCTACAGCCAGACCCACGACCAGATCGGCAACCGGGCGCAGGGCGACCGGCTCGCCGCCTCCCTCTCCCCGGGGCTGCTGGCGTGCGCGGCGGCGCTGGTGCTGGCCGGGCCGTTCGTGCCGATGCTGTTCATGGGCGAGGAGTGGGGCGCCGGCACACCGTGGCAGTACTTCACCGACCACCCGGACCCCGAGCTCGCCGAGGCCGTCCGCACCGGCCGGCGCCGGGAGTTCGCGGCCCACGGCTGGCGGGCCGGGGACGTCCCGGACCCGCAGGACCCGGCGACCCGGGACCGGTCGTGCCTGGACTGGGCGGAGCCGGAGCGCGACCCGCACGCACGGCTGCTGGCCTGGTACCGGACCCTGGTCGGGCTGCGCCGCAACCACCCGGACCTGCGCGACCCGGACCTGGCGGCGGTGCGCGTGGCGTACGACGAGGAGCGGCGCTGGATCACCTTCCGCCGGGGCGACGTACGGGTGGTGGTGAACCTCGCCCCCGAGCCGGCGGTGATCGCCCTGGGCCGCAACGGGGTCCGGGTGCTGGCCGCCTGGGATCCGGTCGGCCACCCGGACCCGGAGGGCCGTGTCCACGTCCCGGCGGAGTCGGCCGTCCTGCTGGCGCCGTGACGGGCGCCAGCAGGACCCGGCTTTCCGGCGGTCCGGGCCTCAGCGCGCGCCGAGGCGGCGTACGGCCCGGTCCTCCGCCCGCTCCACCGGCCCCCGCCCGTAGGCGTGGACCAGGGCGAGGTGGAACAGGGCGGGCGCCGTGGGCGTCCAGCGGTGGATCCGGTCCGGGCGGAGCAGGTAGCCGACGACGTCGGCGGGGCGGAACGGGACCAGGTCGACGCTCTGGTGCTCCCACCGGTCGGCGACTCCGCGGGACATCCGCTCCTGCAGGCCCTCGCCGGTCAACTCGCCCAGCCGGGCGTGGAAGTGGGCGCTCCACTGCCGCCGCTCCACGTCGAGCACGAAGGCCAGCAGGCTCAGCGTGTACTCGTGGGGTTCCAGGGAGAGTTCCTCGCGCATGCCGCGGCGCGCCACCTCGTGCAGGTCGGGGGCGTTGCGTCCGGCGGAGTCGAGGTGCCGCGACAGCCCTTCGTTCACCGAGGAGTTCCACAGGCCGGTGCCGGTCCGTACGCCGTCGGCGCGGCGGGTGACGACGAGGAGGTGGTCGGCGGTGACCACGGCGACGTTGACGCCGAAGCTGCACTGCAGGAACGCGGGTGCGCAGAAGGGGTCGCCGGGGTCCAGGTAGCGGCCGCGCGGCGTGGTGCCGTCGGGCAGCCTGCGGTCGAGCTGCTGGGCGGCCAGGAAGGTGAAGTAGTCGGTGGGGCGCAGCCGCAGGCGGACCTCCGGCTGCTCCTCCAGGGGGCTGCGGGAGACGGACACCTCGTCGACGGCGTAGCGGGGGCCGTTCCAGGCGCCGCCGCCGTCCCGGGCGCCCTCCTGCTCCTCGATCTCGTCGCGCCAGGGGGCCATCTCCTCGGGCAGGACGGCTTCCTGGTCGAGGACCTGGACGTGGACGGCGGACGGGGCGATCGGGTGCCGTCCGTCGCCCTCCACGATGAGCGCGGAGGTGCGCAGCGGGCCGAGGGCGAACGCCGACCAGGCGGCGGCGGCCCGGCCGTCGCCCTGGCGGAAGGTCAGACTCCGTACTCTGCCCGCCGATCGCCGTCTGAACCGGTGCCAGGCGTCCTCGATCGGCTGCTGGAAGAGGCTCCCGAGGACGAGCCCGAAGACGGCGCCGACCGCGCCGTTGACCACGTCTATTCCGCTCACACCGGTCAGCGTAGGGCAGTCAGCCGGGCGGACAGGGCGGCGGCCGCGGGCGTGGGCGTACGGGGCTCGAGGAGCTCCGTGCGGTGGACCAGGCGGGGGTCGGACAGGGGTACGGCCACTCCCGCCGCGGCGGCCTCGGCCACCCGGCGGGGCAGCAGGACCAGGCCGTGTCCGGCGGCGGCCAGGGCGCACAGGGCGTGCAGGTCGGTGCCGTCGTAGCGCAGGGCCGGGGCGGTGCGGACGGCAGCGGGCGGTGTCAGGCCGGCGTGCGGGGCGTCGAGCCAGCGGGCGTCGGTGAGGTCGTCCAGGCGGAGGGCCGACCGGCCGGCGAAGGGATGGCCGGCGGGGAGGAGGACGGCGAGCTGCTCCTCGCCGATGCCGGTGACGGTCAGCGGGGCCACGTCGGGCAGGCGCAGCGGGTCGCTGGCGGCGGCGAGGCCGTCGGCGAGCCCGAGGTCGCAGCCGCCGGTGGCGACGGCGGCCGGTACCCGGCCGGGCGGTACGACCCGCAGCTCGACCCCGGTGGCCGGCAGGGCGGCGAGCAGCCGCGGCCCGACGGCGAGCGGCGACACGGCGAGGGTGACCCGGCCGGGCGGGGCCGCGGCCAGCCGGAGCACGTCGGCGCGGGCGGCGTCGAGCCGCAGCAGCAGCGGTGCGGCGTGCTCCAGCAGGCGCTGCCCGGCGGGGGTGGGGGCGACGG
>NZ_JACBGN010000301.1 GCF_013401435.1 Streptomyces sp. BR123 | reverse complement strand
ACCGGAGTGGACGAGGTATCAACTTCTGGCGTTGATTTTTGGCACGCTGTTGAGTTCTCAAGGAACGGACGCTTCCTTCGTACTCACCCTCTCGGGCTTTCCTCCGGGCTTTCGTTCTTGCGTTTCCGACTCTATCAGAGTCTTTATCCGCTCGCTTTCGGGGTTTTCGCTTTCGCGTTTTCCCTTTCGGCGATTCCGACCTTATCAGCGTCTTTCCCGTGCTCTGCACATCGGCCGGTTCATCGGTATGACGAAACGACAGAGCGGATGAGCTCAAGATCAAAGCTGAAGGGTTGGTTCCCCGTCCATCGTCCGTTCGCGAGAAGTTCACGTGGGACGTCCTGGCGGGAGTCACGACAGTACAGGCCTGGTGGTTCACAGGCAAATCGATTCAGGCGTATGGTCTAGTCCACTACGGTGTCGCGGGAGCGCATCACGGTCCTCAGCAGGAGGTTCGTTTCGCGCGAACACCGGACATCTCATGACATACCCTTCGAAAGTGCGTCGCGCGGGACAGACAGTGACGGCGACGCTACGAAGCCCCATCCCCTGGGAGGCCCCATGACCACCGTGACGTCCCCACTTGCCGGGCGCGCCATCGGACTCGCCGCCGTGCCCGACCCGGTGTTCTCCGGCGCGATGGTGGGTCCGGGCACCGCCATTGATCCCGTCCGTGAGCCCTCGGAGGCGGTGTCCCCCGTCGACGGTGTGGTCGTCTCCCTGCACCCGCACGCGTACGTCGTCGTCGACGCCGAAGGACACGGTGTCCTCACCCACCTCGGGATCGACACCGTCCAGCTCAACGGCGAGGGCTTCGAGCTGCTCATCACCAAGGGCGACACCGTGACCCGCGGCCAGGCCGTCATCCGCTGGAACCCCGCCGCCGTCGAAGAGGCCGGCAAGTCGCCGATCTGCCCCGTCGTGGCACTGGAGGCCACCGCCGACTCCCTCGGCGACGTCCGTGAGGACGGCGACGTCAAGGCCGGCGACCAGCTCTTCGGCTGGGCCTGACGCATCGGATCGCCGGATGGTGCCGCCGGCTCGGAGATCCGGCCGGCGCCCGGCCACCGCTCCCGCTCGATCAGCTCGACGAATCGGAGACGGGTGAAGTGCCTCCGCCCACCGCTGAAGCGGCGGGCTTCCAACCCGGGGGTTGCGGTCCAGCCCGAACCGACCCCTCACGGGGCGTGACAAGACTACTACTGGCCAGGGAAGACTGATGGAGACAACGCTGCGAGGCGTCGGCGTGAGCCACGGTGTGGCGATCGGCGAGGTGCGGCACATGGGCACGGCGGTTCTGGAGCCGCCGGCCAGGCAGATCACCACGGACGAGGCGGAGCGCGAACAGGGGCGCGCCCGCCAGGCCGTGAGCGCCGTTGCGGCCGACCTGATCGCGCGCGGCCAGCTGGCCGGGGGCGAGGCACAGCACGTGCTCGAAGCCCAGGCCATGATCGCCGAGGATCCGGAGCTCATGGCGGACGTCGACCGGCGGATCGCCGTCGGCAGCACCGCCGAGCGCGGGGTGTACGACGCGTTCGCCGCCTACCGCGACCTGCTCGCGGGGGCCGGGGAGTACATGGCCGGGCGGGTGGCCGACCTGGACGACGTACGCAACCGCATCGTGGCGCGACTGCTGGGTGTTCCGATGCCGGGTGTACCGGACAGCAACGAACCGTACGTGCTGATCGCGCGGGACCTGGCACCCGCCGACACGGCGCTGCTCGACCCGTCGCTGGTCCTCGGCTTCGTCACCGAAGAGGGCGGCCCGACGAGCCACAGCGCCATCCTCGCGCGGGCGCTGGGCGTGCCCGCGGTCGTGGCGCTGCCGGGGGCCGGGGAGATCGCCGAGGGCACCGTGATCGCCGTCGACGGTTCGACCGGCGAGGTCTTCGTCGAGCCTGGCGACGAGAAGAAGACGGAGCTGGAGACGGCGGCCGCCGAGCGCAAGGCCGCGCTGGCCGCCTCGTCCGGTCCCGGTGCGACCTCCGACGGGCACAAGGTGCCGCTGCTCGCCAATGTCGGCGGGCCGGCGGACGTCCCGGCGGCCGTCGAGGCCGGGGCGGAGGGCGTGGGCCTGTTCCGCACCGAGTTCCTGTTCCTGGACGACAGCAGGAAGGCGCCGTCCGAGGAGAAGCAGGTCGAGTCCTACCGCAAGGTGCTCGAAGCCTTCCCCGAGGGCCGGGTCGTCGTCCGCGTCCTGGACGCCGGCGCCGACAAGCCGCTGGACTTCCTGACGCCTGCCGACGAGCCGAACCCGGCGCTGGGCGTGCGCGGCCTGCGCACCCTGCTGGACCACCCCGAGGTGCTGCGGACCCAGCTCACGGCGCTGGCCAAGGCGGCCGAAGGACTGCCGGTGCACCTGGAGGTCATGGCGCCCATGGTGGCCGACCGGGCCGACGCGAGGGCGTTCGCCGACGCGTGCCGTGCGGCCGGGCTGCAGGCGAAGTTCGGGGCGATGGTGGAGATCCCTTCCGCCGCGCTGCGGGCGCGCTCGATCCTGCAGGAGGTCGAGTTCCTGTCGCTGGGCACCAATGACCTGGCGCAGTACACCTTCGCTGCCGACCGGCAGGTCGGTGCGGTCTCACGCCTCCAGGACCCCTGGCAGCCGGCGCTGCTCGACCTGATCGCCTTGGCTGCCGGGGCCGCCCGGGTGGAGGGCAAGAGCTGCGGTGTCTGCGGTGAGGCCGCTTCCGATCCGCTGCTGGCGTGTGTGCTGACGGGACTGGGGGTCACCTCACTGTCCATGGGTGCCGCTTCCATCCCGTACGTACGGGCGACGCTCGCCAAGCACACGCTGGCCCAGTGCGAGCGTGCCGCGGCCGCGGCACGTGCGGCGGACAGCGCCGAGGAGGCCCGGATGGCCGCTCAGGCGGTGCTGTCCGGCGAGTAGCCGGTTCGTCGTGTACGTGTGATGCCGGTCGAGGGGCCTTCGCCGTGGCGGAGGCCCCTCCGGCGTTCTGCCGTTCTGTCCGGGCCCTGCCGGCTACCTCGGTCCGTGGTGCGGGTCGGGGCCGTCGACCTCGTATCCGGGGCAGTAGTCGACGCCGTGCTCCGGGGCCACCGGCTCCCCGGTGTCGGCGTCGGTGCAGTACGCGTTGAAGACGGCCGCCGCGGAGAGCGGCACCAGGCGGCCCCGGTCGAGGCGCCATCCGTGGACGCGGTCCCCGGGGGCCGCGCCGGTGGTGCGCAGCACCAGTCCCCCGGGGCCGCCGAGGGCGAGGCCCGCGGCGAGGACGGTCACGAAGTCGAGGCTCTCGCGGCCGTCGAATCGGGATGTGCCGTCCGGGCCTGCCGGGCCGGCGTCCGCAGGTGGCTGCCCGGGCGGATGTGGGGGCGTCTCGGTGTGGAGCACCGCCACCAGCTGCTGGTCCTTGGTGGGGATGCTGCAGACGAGGTGGTGGTGTCCCGGTCCGGCTCCCCGGACGAGGCGGGTGAGGACGTCGGCGGCCCGTTCGAACGAGGAGCGGCCGATGTCCTCGCCGCAGTCGGCGCAGGTGCCGAGCTCGGCGAGGAGTGTGGCGGCGTACTCCCAGGTGGCCTGGCGGACGGCCTCGTCGATGAGGAGCGGGACGATCTCGTCGATGGGGCGGCCCGTGTAGGGCAGGCCGGGGCCGGTTCCGGCGAGCTCGGCCGTGAAGCGGCTGCGGGATGCGGCGCTGTCCGGGTCGAGGTGCTGCTCGGCGCAGAAGTGGGTGTACTCCTCGGGGTCGAAGAGGGCCACGGTGGTGTGGATGCCCTGGGCGGCGCGGGACCTGAGGAGGTCGTCGACGTGGCGCAGGTAGTCCTGGTGGTCGTCGAAGGCGAAGCTGCGGTAGCGGCGCATGGCCGCGAAATCCCCGGGGTCGGCCAGGAGGCCGACGGTTCCGGGGATCTCGCGGCGCAGCATGCGGCGCTTGGCCGAGCGGCTGGTGCGGTCGGTGGTGTCATCGGTGGTGCGGTGCGTGGCGGACATGGCTCCCCCTGAATGCGCAGTCGATTGCTCACTCAGAGTAACGACGACCACTGACAGAGGGCTCAGGAGCGGCTGCGGGTGCGGGCGAGTTCCTCGTAGAAGTGCAGGAGGTCGAGGTTGTCGACGGAGCCGGGATTGACGGCCTTCTCCATGGGCGTGCCCTGGAGCAGTCGCTTGACCGGGACCTCGATGCGCTTGCCGGTGAGCGTGTGCGGGATGGCCGGCACCTCGATGACCTCGTCCGGCACGTGCCGCGGGGAGAGCTCCTCGCGGATCGTGGCCTTGATGCGGCTGCGCAGGTCGTCGTCGAGGGTGGCGCCCGGGGCAAGGTGCACGAAGAGTGGCATCCAGTAGCCGCCGTTCGGTTCCTCCAGGCCGATGACCAGGGATTCCTTGATCTCGGGGAGACGTTCTACAGCCTCGTAGATGTCGGCGGAGCCCATCCGGACGCCCTGGCGGTTGAGGGTGGAGTCGGAGCGGCCGTGGATGACCACCGAGCCGTGGTCGGTGAGGGTGATCCAGTCCCCGTGCCGCCAGACGCCGGGGAACATCTCGAAGTAGCTGTCGCGGTAGCGGCTGCCGTCCGGGTCGTTCCAGAAGTAGATCGGCATGGACGGCATGGGGTTGGTGACGACGAGCTCGCCGACCTCTCCGGTGAGCGGCTTGCCGGACGGGTCCCATGACTGCAGGTCCGTGCCCAGGCAGGGGGCCTGGAGTTCGCCGATGTGGACGGGGAGGGTCGGAACGGCGCCGGCGAAGCAGCTGCAGACGTCCGTGCCGCCGCTGACGGAGGCGATCCAGAGGTCCTCGGCGACCTCGTCGTGCAGCCAGCGGAAGCCGTCGGGCGGCAGCGGTGAGCCGGTGGTCGCCACGCACTTCACGGCGGACAGGTCGTGGTCCCGTGAGGGGTGCACCCCGGCCTTGCGGCAGGCCATGACGTAGGCGGCCGAGGTTCCGTACAGGGTGGCCCGGGTCCGCTCGGCGATGCGCCACTGGGCACCGGTGTCGGGGTAGCCGGGGCTGCCGTCGTACAGGACGACGGTGGTACCGGTGAGCAGGCCGGAGACGAGGAAGTTCCACATCATCCAGCCGGTGGAGGTGTACCAGAAGAACCGGTCCTCCGGACCGAGGTCGCAGTGCAGGCCCAGCTGCTTGAGGTGCTCCAGCAGGATGCCGCCCTGCGACTGCACGATCGCCTTGGGCAGGCCGGTGGTGCCGGAGGAGTAGAGCACCCACAGCGGGTGGTCGAAGGGGACCGGCTCGAAGACCGGCTCGGTGCGGGCGGAGGTGAGGTCCGCCCAGGCCAGGGCGCCGTCGGGGACCGGCGTACCGAGCAGCGGGATGTGGACGACGGCGCGCAGTGAGGGCAGGTCCGCGCGGAGCTCGGCGACGGTGTCGCGGCGGTCGTGCTCCTTGCCGCCGTAGCGGTAGCCGTCGACGGTGAACAGGACGACCGGCTCGACCTGCTGGAAGCGGTCGAGGACGCTCCGGGCGCCGAAGTCGGGGGCGCAGGAGGTCCAGACACCGCCGACGGCGGCGGTCGCGAGGAGCGCGACGACGGCCTCGGGGATGTTCGGGAGGTAGCCGCTGACCCGGTCGCCGGGGCGTACGCCGAGGGCGCGCAGCTCGGCGGCGAGCGCGCCGACCTGGCCGCGGAGCTCGGCCCAGGTGATGGGGGTGGCCTCGTGGGTCTCGTCCACGTACAGCAGGGCGGCGTCCTCGGCGCGCGCCGGGTCCTCGGCGGCGCGCAGGGCGTGCTCGGCGTAGTTGAGGGTGGCGCCGGTGAACCAGCGCGCGCCCGGCATGGAGCGGTCGGCGAGGACGGATGCGTACGGGGTGGTGAACCGTACGTCGAACCATTCGGCGACGGCCTTCCAGAAGGTGTCGAGCTCGGCGACGGACCAGGCGTGCAGCGCGGGGTAACCGCCGTCGGCGGGGGCGTCGTGGCGCTCGGCGGCCCAGGCCTGGAAGGCGGTGATACGGGCCCCGGCAATCCGGTCGGGCCCCGGGGACCAGAGGGGTTCCGGCTGGGTGGTCGAGGTCATGGGTCGGCTCCCGGTCAGGTCGGTCTGCGGCTTGCGCGGGGGTGCGCGCGGGATGTGCGTACGGTGCCATCGCGCGGTGGGTGGGCGCGCGGCGGCACACAGGGACGATGCCATGTGATCCACCTCCGCACCAGAGGTGCCGGGGAGGTGGACGGACGGGTGAACGGAAGTTGAACGCACCCCGCGCGGTCGGCGGCCGGTGGCAGGGTGAGCAGCATGAACGGTCGCGATCTGGTGCGTGCGGTGAAGGACATCGGTACGGAGCGCGGGCGGCGCGCATGGCGCGCGGCGCTGCGCCACCGGCGCGCGGACGCGGTGGGGCTGCCCCGCCGGGGAGCGGAGCGGGCGCGCGTGCCCGGCCTGCTGACGGGTACGGAGCCGAGGCCGGGCGGCGGGCTGCTCCGGTTCGCCCGTTCGGAGCTGCTGGTACGGATCGCGGCGGGCGGGGTCGTGTTCTGGAGCTGGGACGGCGCCGGGGCGACGCCGTCGTACGCCGTGGTGGGCGACGGGCCGGAGCCCGACCCGCGGGCGGTGCTGGAGCCGGACACCGGCGGCGGCTGGCGGGTGGTGCAGGGGGTGTCCCGGGTATCGAGGGTGCTGGCGGTGCCGGTAGTGGTGGTGGCGGCGGTCGTCCCGAGGGTGAGGCGCGTTGGGCTGTGCGGGCCGAGGTGCCCGCGGACTCCCGGTACTTCGGGCTCGGCGGGCGCGCCGCCGGACCGCGGCTGCGCGACGGCGTGTACCGGCTGTGGAACACCGATCCCAAGGGCGGATTCGGGCCCGGCGACGACCCCCTCTACATCACCATGCCCGTTCAGATGGTGGTCGCGGACGCGGGAACGCACCTGGTGTTCCACGACAACCCCTGGGACGGGCGCGTGGTGCTCCGGGAGGGCCTGGAGGGCGCCGGATCGGGCCCCGACCGGCCGGGTACGTGCGAGCTGCGCATGGACGGCGGGCCGCTGCGGTGCTGGGTGCTGGTGGGGCCACCGGCGCGGGTCCTGCAGAGCTGGGCGGCACTGACCGGCGCCCCCGCCGTACCGCCCGCCTGGGCTCTTGGCTACCAGCACGCGCGCTGGGGCTTCGGGAGCGCGCAGGAGGTGCGGCGGGTCGTGTCCGGCTACCGGGCGCGCGGGCTCGCGCTGTCGGCCGTGCACCTGGACATCGACCACTACGCGCAGCACCGGGTGTTCACCGTGGACGGTGAGCGGTTCCCGGATCTGCCCGGGCTGGCACGGGATCTGCGGGAGCAGGGCGTACGGCTCGTGTCGATCGTCGACCCGGCGGTCAAGACCGGCGACCCGGTGCACACCGCCGGCCGGGCGGTGGGGCCGGCCGGGGCGTTCGTACGGGACGCCCGGGGCGAGGAGGTGCGGGGCGAGGTCTGGCCAGGCGAGTGTGCCTACCCGGACTTCACGGACCCGGCGGTGCGCGAGTGGTGGGGCGGGCTGTACGCGGAGCGGCTGGCACAGGGGTTCTCCGGGGTGTGGCACGACATGAACGAGCCGGTTTCCTTCGCTCCGTTCGGGGACGCGACACTGCCCAGGTCGGCCCGCCACGCCATGGACGGGGCCGGCGGGGACCACCGGTCCGCGCACAACGTGTACGCGCTGGGCATGGCCCGGGCCGGGTGGGAGGGCCTGGTCCGGCTGCGGCCCGCCGAGCGGCCGTTCCTGTTCTCCCGGTCCGGGTGGGCGGGCATGCAGCGGTACGGGGGCACCTGGTCGGGGGACGTGGAGACCGGCTGGAAGGGGCTGCGGGCCTCGCTCGCGCTGGTGCTCGGGCTGGGGTTGTGCGGGGTGCCGTACTCGGGCCCGGACGTCGGCGGGTTCGGCGGTTCGCCGTCGCCGGAGCTGTACCTGCGGTGGCTGCAGCTGGGCGCGTACCTGCCGCTCTTCCGGACCCATTCGGCGATCTGGGCGGGGCGGCGGGAGCCCTGGGAGTTCGGGCCCGAGGTGGAGCGGCATGCGGGGGCCGTACTGGCGGAGCGGGAGCGGCTGCGGCCGTACTTCCTGACGCTGGCCCAGCTGGCACGGCGGACCGGGGCGCCGTACGTACGGCCGCTGTGGTGGGGGGCACCGGAGGACCGGGCGCTGCGGGACTGCGAGGACGCCTTCCTGCTCGGGGACGCCCTGCTGGTGGCACCGGTGCTGGAACCCGGGGCGAACCGGCGGGCGGTCCGGCTGCCGCGGGGGCGCTGGTACGACACCGCGACCGGGACGGCGTACGAGGGACCGGGCCGGATCCTGCTGGACGCCCCGCCCGGCCGGATCCCGGTGCTGGCCCGGGCGGGGGCCGTGCTCCCGGTCCGCGGGCCGGAGGGCGCGCGGGACGGCGTGGCCCTGGAGGCGTGGGCTCCGGCGCGGGGACGCACCGGGGGCGGGGTGCTGATCCGGGACACCGGGCCGGGCTTCGATCCGGGCGAGGAGGAACGGTACACGGTGCGGTGGGCGGGGGATGCGGTGGTGGTGGAGGACCAGGGC
>NZ_JACBGN010000300.1 GCF_013401435.1 Streptomyces sp. BR123 | reverse complement strand
GGCTGGGGCGGGGCCCCGCAGTGGGGGTATCCGGTGCCGACGGCGCCGCAGCCGGGGGTAATACCCCTGCGCCCGTTGGACCTCGGGGAGATACTCGGCGGGGCGTTCGCGACCATGCGGGCTCACTGGAAGCAGCTGGCCGGTGTCATGCTGGCCGTGATGGCCATCGTCCTGCCGGCCATGGGCCTTGCGGTGGGCATCGGCGTCGCGTCAGTGTTCGAGCACTTCGAGCCCGTCTTCGACCCGCCCTTCGGCGAGGAGCCCCCCGCCGACGACGTCGCACCCCTGCTCGTCGCGGGCGGGGTGCTGTTCGTGGTGCTGATGGCTCTCGGGCTGTTCGGCATGGCGGTGGTCACCGCGCTCTGCCCGGCGGTCCTCAAGGAGGCGGTCACGGGCCGCCCCACCACCTTCCGCACGATGTGGCGCGCCGCCGTCCGGCGGACTCCCGCAGTCGCCGGCGCCGTGCTCCTCGCCGGCCTGATCGCCGGCCTTCCGATGCTCGCCGCCCTGGCGGTGGGGATTGCGGTGGTGGTCGCCTCGGCCGCCGCCGACAGCGGGCCCGCGGTCCTCGGCCTGATCCCGGTCCTGATGCTGGCCGCCTTGCCGGTGACCCTCTGGCTCACCACCCGGTTCGGTCTGGCGTCGGCCGTCGTGGTCCTGGAGGACGCGGGTCCGGTCACCGCGCTGCGCCGCTCGGCCGCCCTGGTCCGGGGTGCCTGGTGGCGGATCTTCGGCATCACCCTCCTCGGCGGCCTGATCGCGGGAGCCATCGGGTGGGTGATGCAGCTTCCGTTCAACTTCGTCGGCACGTTCGCGCTCTTGCCCGCCATGACGGCGATGCCCGAGGACGGCGGCGGCCCGTCGGGCGGGGTGATCACCGCCATGGTGTTCGCCCTCTTCCTCGTGTTCTTCGGCGCCGCCGCGGGGCAGATGTTCCAGATCGGGTTCACCCAGCTGGTGAGTTCCCTGCTGTACGTCGACCAGCGCATGCGGCGCGAGGGCCTCGCCGAGGCGATCCTCGCCGAGCTGGCCGTCGCACCGTTCGCGACGCCGTCTCCGGCACAGCCCCCGGCGCCGTCCGCGCCGCCGCAGGCGGGTGGCCCGGCCGAAGGGCAGTAGCCCGCCACGCCGCCCTGCCCGCCGTCCTGCCCCGCTGTCCTCGATCGGACGTTGCTGCGCCGGGCGGCAGGCGACGCCGGCTTCGCCCGCGAGCCCGCCCCGGGCCCGCGGGCTCCCGGTAGCTGATCTGGCGTACGGGCGGCTGCTGTCCGGGGGGGCAGGCCAGCCACCGCGACGCCCGGCTGCGGCTCCTCCGACCAGGCCCACCTGACCGGGGATTTCACGGTGCTGACCGGCATGCTGCCGGGGCGTACCCTGCCGCGCGAGCCCCGGACCCGGCCTACGGGTCGGGCCGGAGAAAAGGAACTGCCCGGCGCGTACGTCACATCGGTACGCACCGGGCAGAAGTGTGTCAGAGCGTGGACTTCGACGCGGTAACGACCACGCACTCCTTGTACTCGCTGCCGTCGCCCTTGCCGGTGTACGGCGTGGTGGCCTCGGCCTTGGCGGACGCACCCTTCGCGACCTTGAGGCCGGTCACCTTGGCCAGGGCGAGGTTCGCGTTGGACGTGGCGTCCCCGCGGAACTTCATGGTGATGTCGTACGTGGCGTCCAGCATGCCGCTGTTGGTGACGGTGAGCCGGGCGACCAGGTTCTTGCCCTCCAGCTTGCAGCCGTCAATCTTGATGTCCCGCTCGGCCTTGTCGCGGCTGGAGCCGTTCGGGACGGAGGTGCCGCCAGAGGTGCTGGTGCTGGTGCTGGTGCTGTTGTCGCTGCCGCCCGTGGTGCTGCTGCCGTCGCTGGTGCTGCCGGAGCTGCCAGAGCTACCGGAGCTGCTGGAGTTCGAGCTGGAGCCGTGGCCGCCGCCGCAGCTCGCGCCGTGGGAACCGCGGGCTCCGGTGAGAGCGAAGACTGCAATACCGAAGACGGCGACAGCACGGACATGGCGAAGCTTCACGTTTCAACCCCCGTTGAAGTGGCGATAAATAAAGGCCCTGTATTGACGGGCGCACGTCACCCTAGCAGTGGACGATGACCTTCCGCTTCACGGATCGGTCTCAATGGCGCCCCTGTCAGGCCTCGCCGGGCCCCCTGAGCGCTGTCCGACGAGGTGAGAGCCCCCTCGCCGCAGCGCCTCACAACCCGTGACGATCCAACAGGCGCATCCGGTTCCACTTCCGCCTCCACTCGCCCCGAAGTCCGGCCGAAAAGTCCGCAAACTTCGCCTCGGCGCCCACGCGGCGGTGGCAGTCGCGGCAGCCTGCTCGGCATGGGCGCGGCGACTGCGTTCCAGTCGGGCGCCACAGATCCGGGTCGGTGCCGATCTGCTTGCACAGCACCTCTGGTGCCCCGGCAGGCCGGTGGCTTCTCGATGCCCGCCTCGCTGCCTGCCCAGAGGTAGATGCGGGTGGTGCCGGGCCGGAACTCGTGCGCGTGGATCTCCACACACAACCGGAGTGCGCCGCTTTCGGGCGTCTTCACCTCGCGAGGGCAAACACTGGTACTGCGCATACCCTCGACGAAGGTCTCGGGCTCGGGCAGGCCGAGGTGGCTGAAGCCGTCGCTGCGGGAGTAGCCGGGTTTCTCCGGATGGGTGTTGGGAACCATTTCGGTGCCCTCGCGCCGAAGTGGCTGCAGGAAGCGCTCGGCCTCCGGGGTCGGCACCGTGAAGGCGAGCAGCCCGACGTCGTGCTGCGAGCTGGTCTTGAGCCCCGCCCGGCGGTCGGTGGCCGTTTCGGGCACCTGGAAGCCCATCGTTTTCGCCATCCACTCGGGTGTGGCGTTCTCCTCCCAGCAGCACTTGGTGTCATGCTCGGCCATATCCCGCCACGCCGCTATGCCCCACACGAAGACGCCGAGGTAGCCGAGGGCCGACCAATTGCTCTTGCCGGCCCGGACCGGGACACCAGGATCGCTCATCGTTCGACTTCCCCTTCCCCGTCCCGTGCGTGGCGGCCGGGGTCGCTGCGGTCACCCGTTCGGCCGGGGTCATCAGGCCCGGGAACCGCCGATCCGGTTCCCAGTTCGTAATGCTTGACCGAACTGCTGCCCGCCATGTCGAACTCCTGTGCCAGGCCGACTCTATGCTGTCGGCCCACCTCACCGTCGGGTATGTACGCCCCCCCTGACGTTCACCCCCTTGCCCTGATCCCAGTTGTAGCGGTCCCAGACATTGACCTGGTATTCGAGGCCGACCACCGGCTTGCCGTCGGCGCCCGGCACGGCGGTCACCACACCCGTCACGTTCGACCGGGCGGCGCCGACCGCGTAATACCAGTTCGGGTCCGAGGTGAAGTAGTAGTCGGCGCCGCTCGGTGTCTCGACCGGTATCGCGACGGGGCGCCCGCCGTTCTTCTCGAACTCCGCGATTGCCTGCTCACGCCACGCCTTCTGGTACGCCAGGAGGTGATTGTTGTCCATGTGGGCCTGGAAGCCCTTGTTGTCGGTGAGCATCTTGTCCACCGGGAGCTTCATCGGGTCTCCGGAGTTGCTGAGGTAGCGCTCCATGTGGCGCGAGGCATCGGTCAGGCCGGTCATGTCCGCTCCGTCGACGAGGCCCCCCAGCTTCATGTGGGTCCACCAATCGCCCCATCCGGGCTCCTGCACCCCGTGCTTGCCTGATCCCCGGTCTGGCGCCACCTGCTTGACGGACGGGTTGAACAGGCCGGCGGCGAGCAGGTCGTCCTTGTGGGCCGTCCACAACTGCGCGCGAGCATCAGGGCTGAGTGACTGCCACAGCCTTCGCAGCTCGGCCTGCTGGGCGGACTTGGCGTCCTCGCCCAGTGCGGCCAGCTTCATGGCCCGCGGCAGCTGGTCCTGGTCGAGCGAGATGTAGTCCGCGTGCCCGGCGTTGTACGGGTCGGCTCCGTGGGAGGCACGCAAGGCACGGGAGGGCAGCGGCGTCCACCTCGGCTGCGTGGCTGACCATGCCCGTGAGCGTGTCCGCATACCAGCGCACCATGTCCTTGGTGCGCTGGGAGGGACCTTTCGCATCGCACATGGACGGCTCCACGCGAACCTTACCGCCACCGCCATCCGACACCAGCAGCCCTTGGTCCGGCTCGGGCTTGTGCGAGGGGTTGCCCTCTCTCGCCTCGTCGGCCAGGGCTTTCGCCTGCTTCTGGATCTGAGTCAGCTCGGCGTGTGTGTCGGCGAGGACCGCGTGAATGCTCTTCGCCTCGCGCTGGAGGTCGGCCACTTCCTTGGCGGCGCTGCGGACGAACTCCCGGGTGACGGTGGCGTTGACCCCCTCCCATTGCGCCAACTCCGACTTCTTCACCAGCCCGTCGCGCACCACAACGTGCAGCTTCGCGAGTTCTTCCGCGGCGGTCTTCCACTCCGTCACTGCCTCGTTCAGCTTGCCGAGGTCGAGCGTGATGAGGTCGGTCCAGGTGAAGGTCACTTCACGTACCTCTGTATCTCGGAGACCGACATCGCGGAACCGTCGCGGTGGCGCAGGCTCGCGGCGATGGCCTCGTCGTTGTCCGCGTGGGCCTTCTTGGAGAAGTCGAGGTGGTTGGAGATGTGGGCGTACATCTGCAGCACCGTCTTGACCTGTGAGTCCCAGGTGGAGAGGGTCGCTGACAGCTCCGGCCCCAAGGCAAGGTTCCGGGTGGAGCATTCGGCCGCGGCACGGGCGGTCGCGCCGGTACCGGCGCCGGCGATGTCCGCCTTGCCGCGCAGTTGGCCGTGGACGAGGAACGCCTCGTGCCCGACGGCGCCCAGGTCGTCCTGCGTGACGACCAGGTCCGGTGCCGGGCTGCTCCCCATCGCGGCGGTCCGCATGGCCTCAGCCCACTCGTCGTCGAATGCCACCAGACCCCTCCCTCGACGTACGGCAATCGGAACACCCTAACCACACTGGCAATACGGGCAGTTCACAGCCGTACGGGAAGTTCGGCGACGATCGTCTTGCCGATGGGTGGGCGGTCACGGACCTCCCAGCGGGATGCCACTGCCTGGACGAGGAGGAGGCCGCGGCCCGACTCAGCGAACGGCGCGGGCGACGGGGTGGCCATGCCCGGGGCCGGGGGCCGGCGTTCGCCGCGGGTGTCGGAGACCTCGATGCGGAGCACGTCCGCGTCGAGCGTGAGGGCGAGTTCGAAGTTCCGGCCGGGCACCCGGCCGTGGTGACGGCGTTCGCGGTGAGCTCGGCCAGTACGAGGGCTGCGGCGTCGGAGGTGTCGCTGCCGGCCGGAACGCCTCAGGTGTGGAGCTCGTGGAGGGCCAGGCACCGGGCGAGCCGGGCGCCGCGAGGGATGGAGCTGAACTGCCGGGAGAACATACGTACGGTGACCGCCATCTGGCGGTCCGCTGTGCAGGGGGTGGCGTCATGGCCCCGATGTGGCGGTGGGATTCGGGCTCCATCAGGGGTGCGGCGCGTACGCCGGGTCAGCGTACGCGCACGGAGGGTGGACAGTGCGATCACCGAGCGTGACCCTGGTGGGCATCGGGAGCGGTACAGGAGCACGTGCGCGGGAGGTGGCCCGGGATGGCCTACGAGAACACGGACGAGGGCGGGGAGCCGGGCGGCGGCTGCCGCCCGGCAGCCGGCGGGGAACCGGAGGCGTCGGACAATATGCGCACGTTCGGCGCGGTGGCCCAGGCCCTGCGGGAGCATGCGGGGCTGAGCCGGGAGGAGTTCGGGGAGCGGTGCGCTTCTCGAAAAACACGGTGGCCTCGGTCGAGCAGGGCCGGCGCATGCCGGATCCGGACTTCGTGGCGCGGGCGGAGGAGGCGCTCGGCAACACGGGCGCGCTGCGGCGGGCGGCCCGGCACCTGTCGCGCCAGCCGGCCTGGCCAGTTGGTCCCGGCGCCGGGCTTGGCTGGAGGCGCAGGCGGTGAGCCTCTGTACCTACGAGTGCCGTGTCGTACCGGGCCTGCTCCAGACGGAGGCGTACGCCCGGGCGGTCTCACTCAGCCT
Source organism: Streptomyces sp. BR123 (assembly GCF_013401435.1). Classification (GTDB taxonomy): domain Bacteria; phylum Actinomycetota; class Actinomycetes; order Streptomycetales; family Streptomycetaceae; genus Streptomyces. The sequence continues at coordinate 2,571 of NZ_JACBGN010000300.1, read as the reverse complement.
TCCGCCGCTGCCCGACCCGGTTGAGCTGGAGGAGCGGATTTCGGCCCGACTGGCCCGACAGAAGCTGCTGTCCGTGGAGCGCAGGCCGCCAACAGCCTTTGGCTTCATCGTCGAAGAGGCAGTTCCGAGGCGGCAGACGGGCGGGCCGGATTCCAAGGACCGGCAGGGCCCGCAGCTCACCCTCTCCCCCACCGCGTGGGCCGGCTTCGTGGCGTACACGCCGGGAACGTGATCCCGGGAGCCCGGTGAGAGCGCTCCTCCTCCCGGAACGCCCTCGGCAATACGTTCGACGCGCTCCGGTCTGCTCGGGAGAATCAACCCCATGAGCCTCCTCGTGCACACCTTCGTCTACGGCGCCGACGGCGGTTACGACTTGCTGGAGGACCCCGAGCACGGCCGCACCCTGGCCGGTTTCGAGAGCACGCGGACCCGGCTGTGGGGGTCCGAGGCGCTGCGGGCCCTGGACGCCAGGTTCTTCCCGCTACTCGACGGCGATGACCTCTACGTGGAGCGGGACGAGATCGACGACTTCCTCGCCGAGTGCGAGGCGATCCGTCCGTACCTCGACCGGCTTGCCGGGCAGGGCGGTTACGACCCCGACTACGTCGCCCAGCGCTTCGACAACATCGTTGCCGCCGCGCTGCGGGCCAAGGCCGAGGGCGGCGGGATCGTCGTCTGGTGAGGGTGGGGACCGCGCCAGCGGCCCCCACCGGGCGGCGTGGATCCGGACCGTCGGCTCCGCGCGGGCGGTGGCGAATCTTCAGGGATCCGCCCCAAGGGCAGTATGCGCGGCCGGGATGTTGTTCGGTGACGTCCGTTCTTCGTGAACGCGCGCGGCCGGGCAGGCGGCCCTGAGCTGCACGGACGTGCCGGGCGGGGAGTTGTTCACGGCCGGGGAGGCGGGTGCGGGGGTTGTTCACCGGCGCGGGCATCACGGGACATGGCGGGCCTTCGGGCTGTTTTCCGGCCGGTGTCGGCGGGGGCTGTGCTCGGGCACGGGGGTGGGGCGCCCGCAGGACGGATCCCGTTCAACGCGTGGGACTGACCGCGGAGGTTTTGCGGTTCCGGCAAGTTTTCTGGGCCGGTCCGGCATGCGGTTCGAGCATGGGGGCACCTGCTCCCGGACCGGAAGGCGGACCCCGTGACCACGGCGAACCGTGCTGCTGCCCCTGCTTCCCGTGCTGCTCCTGATGTCTCCCATGCCTCCGCCGGCCCTGCCGGCGCACCTGAGTTGAGTGTGCGGCGGCGGTGGACGGTGTTGGCCGTCTGTGCGCTGAGCATGTTCCTCGTCGGCCTCGACACCACCATCGTCAACGTCGGCCTGCCCGTCCTCGGGCGCGGGCTCGGCGCGGACACCCGGAGCCTGGAGTGGGTCGTGGACGCCTACACGGTGGTCCTGGCCGGCCTCCTCATCGCGTCCGGTGCGCTCGCCGACCGCTTCGGGCGGCGCCGGGTGTTCCGGTGCGGGCTGGTCGTCTTCGGCGTGGCCTCGCTGGCCTGCGCGCTCGCCCCCTCGCTCGGCTTCCTGGTCGCGGCGCGGGCCGTGCAGGGCGTCGGGGCGTCGATGCTGAGCCCGGTGGCCCTGGCGATCGTGGTGAACGCGATGCCCGATCCGCGGGAGCGGGCGCGGGCGATCGGCGTGTGGGCGTCGGTCTTCGGGCTCAGCATGGCGGCGGGTCCGGTGACCGGCGGGGCGCTCGTCGCGGCGTTCGGCTGGCGGTCGGTGTTCTGGATCAACGTACCGGTGATCGCCGCCGCACTCGTGCTGGTCGCCGTGTTCGTACCGGAGTCGCGCGGGCAGCGGGCCCGGCGGATCGACCTGCCCGGGCAGCTGCTCCTCACCCTGGCGCTGGGCGTGTCGGTCGGGCTCCTGATCGAGGGGCCCCGGATCGGCTGGACCTCGCTGCCGGCCCTGGCCGGGTACGTCGTGGCCGCGGCGGCGACGGCGGCCTTCGTACGGGTCGAGCTGCGGCGGGAGGAGCCGCTCATGGACCTCGGGCTGTTCCGGCGGCGGGCTTTCACCGCGGCCGTGCTGGGCGCGGTGGCCGTGTTCGTCGCGCTGAACGTGACGCTGCTGCTCACCACCCTGTACCTGCAGCACGCCCGCGGCTGGAGCCCGCTCGCGGCCGGCTGCGCGACGCTGCCCATGGCAGTGGGGGCGACCCTGTGCGCGCCGTGGTCCGGCAGCATGGTGGGGCGGGTGGGGCCGCGGCGTCCGCTGGTCCTGGCGGGTGCGTTCACCACGGCCGGCGGGCTGTGCCTGGTGAACCTGGGTCAGGACACCGGCGTGCTGCTGCTCCTGACCGCCTACCTGCTGATCGGGATCGGCTTCGGCTTCGCCAACGCGCCGCTCACCGACACCGCGGTCGGCGGCCTGCCGAAGTCCCGGGCCGGGGTGGCCGGAGCCGTGACCTCCACCGCACGGCAGGTCGGCTCGGCGGTCGGCATCGCCCTCGCGGGGGGCCTGGTCGCAGGTGCCGGTCCGGGCGGGCTCGCGGCGGCTACGCGTCCCGGGTGGGGGCTGGTGGCTGGCTGCGGGGTGTTCCTCCTGGTCGTGGCGCGGGCCTCCCG
>NZ_JACBGN010000002.1 GCF_013401435.1 Streptomyces sp. BR123 | reverse complement strand
GGTCTACTCGCGGCGCCAGGACGCGGTCGCCGAGGAGCCGTGGACCCGCCACGGGTCCGGTGTCCTCGCGGCCGGTGCCCGACCCGAGGCCGAGCAGGGCTTCGGCGAGCTGGCCGCCTGGCCGCCGACCGGCGCCCTGCCCGTCGACATCGACGGGCTGTACGAGGAGCTCGCCGACGATGGCATGGCCTACGGGCCGCTGTTCCAAGGCCTGAAGGCAGCCTGGCGCCGCGGCGGCGAACTCTTCACGGAGGTCGTGCTGCCGGAGGACGGTCACGGTGACGCAGCCCGGTTCGGGCTCCACCCGGCACTCCTCGACGCCGGCCTGCACGCCATCGGACACGGCGAGCACACGGACCAGGACGGTCCGGGCGCCATGCTGCCCTTCTCCTGGGCGGGCGTCTCCCTGTACGCGGTGGGTGCCTCCGCTCTCCGGATGCGCCTGACCCCGGCCTCCGCAGATGATCCCCACACCCTCGCCCTGCTGGTCGCGGACGAGACCGGACGCCCGGTCGCGGCCGTGGAGTCGCTGACGCTCCGCCCGGCCTCCGCCGACCAGGTTCAGGGGGCCGGCACCGGCCACCTGGAGTCGCTGTTCCGCTCGGAGTGGGCGGACGTGCCCGCGGCAGCCGCCCCGGCCGTTGACCTCCGATGGGCCGTGCTCGGCCGCGACGAGATCGGCCTGGCCGGTACGGGCGCTCAGGTCACCGAGTACGCCGACCTGGCCGAGCTCGGTGCAGCCCTTGCGGCCGGCGAGCCGGCTCCGGACGCGGTGTTCGTCCTCCCGGCCGCCGGCGACGCCCCGACGGGCGACATGGTGGACGCCGTCCACACGGCGGTGAACGCGGCACTGGCGTCGGTCCAGGAGTGGCTGGCCGACGAGCGGTTCGCGGCCACGCGTCTGGTGTGGCTGACGTCCGGTGCGGTGGCCGTCGAGACCGGCGCGGGCGTGCGGGATCTGGCGGGCAGTGCGGTGCGCGGCCTGCTGCGTTCGGCGCAGTCGGAGAACCCCGGCCAACTCGTCATGATCGACCTGGATCAGGATCAGGCCTCCCCGGCGGTCCTTCCCGCCGCCCTGGCGGCCGGGGAGCCGGAACTGGCGATCCGCTGTGGCGCGCTGAGCGCCGCGCGCCTGGTGCGCGTCCCGTCCTCGGACAGCGCGGCCGAGGTGTCGGCCCCGGTGCTGGGCAACGGCGACCCGTCCGGGACGGTGCTGGTCACCGGTGCGACCGGTGGTCTGGGTCGGCTGTTCGCGCGGCACTTGGTGACGGCGTACGGGGTGCGGCGGCTGCTGCTCACCAGCCGTCGCGGGACGGCTGCCGCGGGTGCTGCCGAACTGGTCGCGGAGTTGGAGCAGTCGGGCGCCCGGGTGGATCTGGTTGCCTGTGACGTCGCGGACCGGGAGGCGCTGGCCGGCCTGCTGGCGTCCGTGCCGGCGGAGCACCCGCTGACGGCCGTGGTGCACACGGCGGGTGTGCTGGACGACGGCGTTCTGGCCTCGCTGACCCCGGAGCGGGTGGCGACCGTACTGCGTCCGAAGGTGGACGCGGCGTGGAACCTGCACGAGCTCACCCGCGATCTCGACCTCTCCGCGTTCGTCCTCTTCTCCGGCGCCGCCGCCGCGTTCGGCGCTGCCGGGCAGGCGAACTACGCCGCCGCGAACGCCTTCCTTGAGGGCCTGGCCGAGCTGCGCCGCGCCGAGGGGCTGGCCGCGACCTCGCTCGCCTGGGGCCTGTGGGCCCCGCAGGAGGGCGCCGGCGCCGAGGGCGTCGGCATGGCCGCGACCCTCGACGACGCCAACCTGCGTCGCCTCGCCCGGGAGGGCGTGGCCGCTCTCGCTGCCGATGAGGGTCTGGCCCTTTTCGACACGGCGATGACGGTGGACGCGGCGGTGCTCCTGCCGATGCACCTCGACGTGGCGGTGCTGCGTGCCCAGGCGGTGTCGGCGGGTTCGACGCCGGCCCTGCTGCGGGCCCTGGTACGGGTCCCCGCGCGCCGGACGGTCGAACGGCGCGGCGGTGGTACGGAGGCCGGTTCGCCGCTCGTGGCCCGGCTGGCGGGTCTGCCGGTGGCGGAGCACGAGGGTGTGCTGCTGGACCTGGTGTGCGGCCGGGTCGCGGCCGTGCTCGGGCACTCCGGTGCCGACGCGGTCGATGCCGAACGGGCCTTCCGGGACCTCGGCTTCGACTCCCTCACCGCCGTCGAACTGCGGAACGTGCTGAAGGCCGAGACGGGGCTGCGGCTGCCCCCGACCCTGATCTTCGACTACCCGACCCCGACCGCGCTGGCCCGGCACCTGCTGGCCGAGCTCGCGGTGACCGCCGGCCTCGACGGCCGGGACGGCGTACGCGGGCAGCTGATGGCGCCCGTACGGGCGACCGCCTCCCTCACAGACGATCCGATCGTGATCGTCGGTATGGGCTGCCGCTTCCCCGGCGGGGTGCGTACGCCCGAGGACCTGTGGCAGCTCGTCGCCACGGGCGGGGACGGCATCACCGTCTTCCCGGCCGACCGCGGCTGGGACACGGAAGCCCTCTACCACCCGGACCCGGACCACGTGGGCACCTCGTACACGCGTGAGGGCGGGTTCCTGCTCGACGCGGCGGAGTTCGACGCCGGCTTCTTCGGGATCTCGCCGCGCGAGGCCCTGGCCATGGACCCGCAGCAGCGGCTGCTGCTGGAGACCTCGTGGGAGGCGTTCGAGCGGGCCGGCATCGACCCGACGTCGATGCGCGGCAGCCGTACCGGCGTCTTCGCCGGCGTCATGTACCACGACTACGCGACCGGCTACGGCAACGGCGAGCAGCTGCCCGAGGGCGTCGAGGGCTACCTCGGCACGGGCAACTCCGGCAGCATCGCCTCCGGCCGCGTCTCGTACGCCTTCGGCCTGGAGGGACCGGCGGTCACGGTCGACACGGCGTGCTCGTCGTCGCTGGTCGCGCTGCACTGGGCGATCCAGGCGCTGCGCAACGGCGAGTGCGACATGGCCCTGGCGGGCGGCGTGGCGATCATGGCGACGCCGGAGACGTTCGTCGACTTCAGCCGTCAGCGCGGGCTCTCGGCCGACGGCCGCTGCAAGTCCTTCGCCGAGGGCGCGGACGGCACTGGCTGGGCCGAGGGTGCGGGCATGCTGCTCGTCGAGCGGCAGTCGGACGCCGAACGCAACGGCCACCCGATCCTCGCCGTGGTACGCGGCTCGGCGATCAACCAGGACGGTGCGAGCAACGGCCTGACGGCCCCCAACGGCCCGTCGCAGCAGCGCGTCATCCGCGAGGCCCTGGCCGCGGCCGGCCTGTCGACGGCGGACGTGGACGCGGTGGAGGCGCACGGCACGGGTACGCGGCTCGGTGACCCGATCGAGGCGCAGGCGCTGCTGGCCACGTACGGTCAGGACCGGCCCGAGGGCCGCCCGCTGCTGCTCGGCTCGATCAAGTCGAACATCGGGCACACTCAGGCGGCTGCCGGTGTTGCCGGTCTGATCAAGATGATCATGGCGATGCGGCACGGGGTGCTTCCGCAGACCCTGCACGTCGACGCCCCGTCGAGCCACATCGACTGGGAGGCCGGCGACGTCGAGCTGCTGACCGAGGCCGTGGACTGGCCGGAGACCGGCCGTCCCCGCCGGGCCGGTGTCTCGTCCTTCGGCATCAGCGGCACCAACGCCCACACGATCATCGAGCAGCCGCCGGTCCCCGTACCGGCGACGACACCCGAGACGGACTCGGCCCTGCCGGTCCTCCCCTGGGTGCTCACGGCCAAGGGCGAGCAGGCGCTCCAGGCGCAGGCACGTCGACTCCAGGACTTCGTCCTGTCCTCGCCGGACGCCGTGCGTCCGGTCGACATCGCGTGGTCGCTGGCGGCGGGCCGGGCCCGGTTCGAGGACCGCGCGGCGGTCGTGGCCGCGGACCGCGAGGGCCTGCTGGCCGGTCTGGCCGCGCTGGCGGAGGGCGGCTCGGCGGCGGGCGTGATCACGGGCTCGCCGGTCGGTGGGAAGGTCGCCTTCCTGTTCACGGGCCAGGGCAGCCAGCGCCTCGGCATGGGCCGTGAGCTCTACGACTTCTTCCCGGTGTTCGCGGAGGCGCTGGACGCGGTGTGCGAGCGGCTGGAACTCCCGCTGAAGGAAGCCCTGTTCGGGTCGGACACGGAGCTCCTGGATCGGACCGAGTTCACCCAGCCGGCCCTGTTCGCGATCGAGGTCGCGCTGTTCCGCCTCGTCGAGTCGTGGGGCCTGAAGCCGGACTTCGTGTCCGGTCACTCCATCGGTGAGATCGCCGCCGCGCATGTGGCGGGCGTGCTGTCGCTGGACGACGCCTGTGCCCTGGTGGCGGCGCGTGGCCGGCTGATGCAGGCGCTTCCGGTCGGTGGCGTGATGATGGCCGTCCAGGCGTCGGAGGACGAGGTCCTGCCGCTGCTGACCGACGGTGTCGGCATCGCTGCGGTCAACGGCCCGCAGTCGGTCGTGGTCGCGGGTGACGAGGACGCGGCGGTCGCCGTCGCGGAGGCCTTCCAGGTCCAGGGCCGCAAGACCAGGCGGCTGACGGTGAGCCATGCGTTCCACTCGCCGCACATGGACGGCATGCTGGACGACTTCCGTGAGGTGGTGGCGGGGCTGTCCTTGGCCGCGCCGCGGATCCCGGTCGTGTCGAACCTGACCGGTGCCGTGGTCACCGACGAGATGGGCTCGGCCGAGTTCTGGGTGCGGCACGTCCGCGAGGCCGTGCGCTTCCTCGACGGGATGCGGGCGCTGGAGGACGCGGGCGTCACGACGTACCTCGAACTCGGCCCGGGCGGTGTGCTCTCGGCCATGGGCCAGGAGTGCGTGACGGGCGAGGGCGCCGCCTTCATCCCCCTCCTGCGCAACGGCCGTCCCGAAGCCGACACCGTCGTGGCCTCGCTGGCGCAGGCCCACGCACGCGGCGTCGAGGTGAACTGGGTTGCGTTCTACGCCGGTTCCGGCGCGCGGCAGGTGGAGCTGCCGACGTACGCCTTCCAGCGGCAGCGCTACTGGCTGCCGATGGCGAGCGGCAGCACGCGGATCGGCACCGCCGACGAGCTGGACTCCCGGTTCTGGGACGCCGTCGAGCGCGAGGACCTGGAGTCACTCGCCGCCGCGCTGGACGTGGCCGACGAGAACGCCTGGAACACCGTCCTGCCGGCGCTGCCGACCCTGTCGGCCTGGCGTCGCGGCCTGCGGACCCAGTCCGAGGCGGACCGCTGGCGCTACCGGGTGTCGTGGAAGCCGCTGGCCGACAGCACGTCCGGTGCGCGGCTGTCGGGTTCCTGGCTGGTCGTGGTTCCGGCCGACGGCGTGGACGACACCGGAGTGGTGGGCGCCCTGGCCGGGCGTGGTGCCGAGGTCCGCCGGATTGTCGTCGAGGCCGGGACGGGCCGTGCCGCGCTGGCCGGTCTGCTGGCCGACGCCGAGGGTGTCGCCGGTGTGGTGTCCCTCCTCGCCCTGGACGAGGCGTCGGGCGTCCTCCCGACCGCCGGTCTGGTGCAGGCACTGGGTGATGCGGGGGTCGAGGCGCCGCTGTGGTGCCTGACGCGCGGTGCGGTCAGCGTGGGCCGTTCGGACCGCCTCGTATCGGCGGTTCAGGCGCAGACGTGGGGTCTGGGCCGGGTGGCGGCCCTGGAGCTGCCCGGACGCTGGGGTGGTCTGGTCGATCTGCCCGAGATCTGGGACGAGCGGGCCATGGCTCGCCTGGCGGGCGTACTGGGCGGCGGCAGCAGCGGCGAGGACCAGGTCGCCGTACGTTCCTCCGGGGTCTTCGGACGCCGACTGGTCCGTGCCTCCGGCGGACAGGCCGACCGGGCCTGGACGCCGTCCGGGACGGTCCTGGTGACCGGCGGGACGGGTGCCCTCGGCGGGCGCGCGGCCCGCTGGCTGGCCGGTGCGGGTGCCGAGCGGCTGGTGCTGACCAGCCGCCGGGGTGCCGACGCTCCGGGTGCCGCCGAGTTGGTGGCCGAGCTGTCGGAGCTGGGTGTCGAGGTGTCGGTCGTGGCGTGCGACGCTGCCGACCGCGAGGCCCTCCGCAGCCTCCTGGCCGCCGAGGCCGAGATGCTCACCGCTGTCGTCCACACCGCCGGTGTGCTCGACGACGGCGTCCTGGACGCCCTGACGGCCGAGCGGTTCGAGACCGTGCTGCGGGCCAAGGCCGACTCGGCCCGCAACCTGCACGAGTTGACCGTCGAGCTCGGCATCGAGCTCTCCGCCTTCGTGTTGTTCTCGTCCATGAGCGGCGTGACCGGCTCGGCCGGCCAGGCCAACTACGCCGCCGCCAACGCCTACCTGGACGCCCTGGCCGAGCAGAGGCGGGCCGCCGGCCTGGCGGCGACCTCCCTGGCGTGGGGTCCGTGGGCCGAAGGCGGTATGGCCGCTGACGATGCGATGGACGCGCGGATGCGGCGTGAGGGTCTGCCGCCGATGGCGCCGGAGACGGCGATGGCCGTGCTGCGGCAGAGCGCCGCGTCGCCTGCGGATGCTGCACTGCTGGTCGCCGATGTGGACTGGGAGCGGTTCGGCCCCGCGTTCACCGTCGTCCGTCCCAGTGCCCTTTTCGCCGAGCTGGTGGAGACCCGGCCCGCCGGGCCTGCCGCCGCTGCCGAGGCCGGGACCGGTTCGCCGGTCGAGCGGTTCGCCGGACTCGGTGTGGCCGAACTGGAGCGGGAGCTGCTCGGCCTCGTCCGCGCCCAGGTCGCCGCGGTCCTCGGACACGACGGTATCGACGCCGTCGGCGCCGACCGCGCCTTCAAGGAGCTCGGGTTCGACTCGCTGACCGCCGTCGAGCTCCGCAACCGGCTCGGTGCGGCGACCGGCGTGACGCTGCCCGCCACGCTCATCTTCGACTACCCGTCCGCGGCCGCCCTGACCGCGTTCCTCCGGGACGAACTGCAGGGCACGCAGGCGGAGATCGCCGGCCCGGTGACCGTGGCCGTCGATGACGACCCGATCGCGATCGTGGCGATGAGCTGCCGCTTCCCGGGCGGTGTCCGTACTCCGGAGGACCTGTGGCAGCTGCTGGCCAGTGGCGGTGACGCCATCGGTGAGTTCCCGGCCGACCGTGGCTGGGACCTGGAGCGGCTGTACAGCCCGGACCCGGACCGGCAGGGCACGTTCTATGCCCGTGAGGGCGGCTTCCTCTACGACGTCGCGGACTTCGACGCGGACTTCTTCGGGATTTCGCCGCGCGAGGCCCTGGCGATGGACCCGCAGCAGCGTCTGCTGCTGGAGACCACCTGGGAGGCGTTCGAGCGGGCCGGGATCGACCCGGCGAGCGTCCGCGGCAGCCAGGCCGGCGTGTTCGTCGGCACCAACGGCCAGGACTACGGGACCATGCTCGACTCCGTTCCGGACGGCATCGAGGGCTTCCTCGGCACCGGCAACGCGGCGAGCGTCGTCTCCGGCCGGCTCTCGTACGCGTTCGGGCTGGAAGGCCCGGCCGTGACCGTCGACACTGCGTGCTCGGCTTCACTGGTGGCGCTGCACTGGGCGATCCAGGCGCTGCGCAACGGCGAGTGCTCGCTCGCCCTGGCCGGTGGTGTGACGGTCATGTCGTCGCCGGGTGCGTACATCGACTTCAGCCGCCAGCGCGGGCTGGCCGCGGACGGCCGCATCAAGGCCTTCGCGGCCGACGCCGACGGCACCGGCTGGGGCGAGGGCGTCGGCATGCTCCTCGTCGAGCGCCTGTCGGACGCCCGGCGCAACGGCCACCCGGTCCTCGCGCTCGTCCGCGGCTCGGCCATCAACCAGGACGGTGCCAGCAACGGCCTGACGGCACCCAACGGGCCGTCCCAGCAGCGCGTCATCCGCGCCGCCCTCGCGAACGCCGGGCTGTCGCCTGCCGAGGTCGACGCCGTCGAGGCGCACGGCACCGGCACCCGCCTCGGCGACCCCATCGAGGCGCAGGCCCTGCTCGCCACCTACGGGCAGGCCCGTCCGGCCGACCAGCCGCTCCACCTGGGGTCGATCAAGTCCAACATCGGTCACACGCAGGCTGCCGCCGGTGTCGCCGGCGTGATGAAGATGGTCCTCGCCATGGAACACGGGGTGCTGCCGCAGACCCTGCACGTGGACGAGCCCACCCCGCACGTCGACTGGCAGGCGGGGGAGATCGCGCTGCTGACCGAGCAGCGGGCGTGGCCGGAGACCGGCCGTCCGCGGCGGGCCGGTATCTCCTCGTTCGGCTTCAGCGGCACCAACGCCCACACGATCATCGAGCAGGCACCGGAAGCCGACGCGGCCGAGGCGGCCGAGGTTCCGCAGCAGCGGCCCGGCGCCCTGCCGTGGGTGCTGTCCGCCAAGACGGACTCCGCCTTGCGGGTCCAGGCCGAGCGGCTGGCGGCGCGGATCGCCGCGGACGAGACGCTCGAACCTGCGGACGTGGCCTACTCCCTGGCCACCTCCCGGTCGGCGCTCGAACGCCGGACGGTCGTCGTCGCCGAGGACCGCGAGGAGTTCCTGGCCGCTCTGAGGGCCCTGGCAGCCGGTGAGCAGCCGGCAGGCCTCGTACACGGCAAGGTGTCCGGAGGCGCCACTGCCTTCCTGTTCACCGGGCAGGGCAGCCAGCGCGCCGGCATGGGGAGCGAGCTGTACGAAACCCACCCGGTGTTTGCCGATGCCCTCGATGCCATCTGCGCCCGGATGGACACCCACCTCGAACTTCCCCTGAGGGAAGTGCTGTTCGGGGCGGACGCCGACCTGCTGGACCGGACCGAGTACACCCAGCCGACGCTGTTCGCGATCGAGGTGGCGCTGTTCCGGCTCGTGGAGAGCTGGGGTGTGCGGCCGGACTTCGTGGCCGGTCACTCCATCGGTGAGATCGCGGCCGCGCACGTCGCCGGGGTGCTGTCCCTCGACGACGCGTGCGCCCTGGTCGCGGCCCGCGGTCGCTTGATGCAGGCCCTCCCGGCCGGCGGTGTGATGATCGCCGTCCAGGCGTCGGAGGACGAGGTCCTGCCGCTGCTCGCCGGGACCGACCGGGTGAGCATCGCCGCGATCAACGGCCCGCAGGCCGTCGTCATCGCCGGAGACGAGGACGCCGCGGTCGCCATCGCCGAGGCCTTCGAGGCCCAGGGGCGCAAGACCAAGCGGCTCACCGTCAGCCACGCGTTCCACTCGCCGCACATGGACGGCATGCTGGACGACTTCCGCAAGGTCGTCGAGGCGCTGGCCTTCGAGACGCCCCGCATCCCGATCGTGTCGAACCTGACCGGTGCCCCCGTCACCGACGAGATGGGCTCCGCCGACTTCTGGGTCCGGCACGTCCGGGACGCCGTCCGCTTCCTCGACGGCGTACGCGCCCTGGAGGCGGCGGGCGTGACCACGTACGTCGAGCTCGGCCCCGACGGGACCCTGTCCGCGCTCGCCCAGGACTGCGTGACGGAGCAGGCCGTCTTCGTGCCCGTGCTCCGCAAGGGCCGCGACGAGACCGGGACCCTGGTCACCGCGCTCGCCCGGACGCACGTCCAGGGCGTGGCCGTCGACTGGACGGCGTACTTCGCCGGCACCGGCGCCCGGCGCGTCGACCTGCCCACCTACGCCTTCCAGCGCAAGCGGTACTGGCTGGAGGAGGCCACCCGCCCCTCGGCGGCGGCCGAATCCGGTGCCGCGGCCGGCGGTGCGGTCGACGCGGCCTTCTGGGAGGCCGTCGACAACGCCGACCTCGCCGCCCTCACCGCCACCCTCGACATCGACGCCGAGCAGCCGCTGAGCGCGCTGCTGCCGGCCCTGTCCGCCTGGCGGCGGCAGCGCACGGAGCGGTCGGTCGTCGACGGCTGGCGGTACGGGGTGACCTGGAAGCCGCTGGGCGACCCGGACGGGGCCGCCCGCCCCGCCGGCACCTGGCTGCTCGTCACCGCCGCCGGTTCCGACAGCGCGGCCGCTGACCTCCCCGGGATCGGGGACGCGCTGCGGGCGCGGGGCGTGGACGTACGGGAGGTGTCCCTCGACGTCGCCGCGACCGACCGGGCCGGCGTCGCCGACCGGCTGCGTACGGCGCTCGCCGGGAACCGGGCCGACGGCGTGGTGTCCCTGCTGGCGCTCGCCGAGGCCCCGCACCCGGCCCACCCCGCGGCGCCGGCCGGACTGCTGCTGACCGGGGCGCTGGTCCAGGGCCTCGGAGACGCCGAAGTCGACGCGCCCCTGTGGTGCGTGACCTCCGGCGCCGTGGCGACCGGTCCCGCCGACCGGGTGCGCAGTGCCGTGCAGGCGGAGCTCTGGGGCTTCGGCCGCGTGGTCGCCCTGGAGCACCCCGAACGCTGGGGCGGCCTGGTGGACCTGCCCGCCCGGGTGGACGGACGCGCACTCGACCGGCTGCTCGCCGTACTCGGTGGCGCCGCCGGGCACGGGCACGGGTACGAGGATCAGGTCGCCGTTCGCTCCGCCGGGCTGCTCGCCCGCCGGATCGGGCGCGCCCCCGCCCCGGCGGCCACCGGCAGCGGCGCCGCCGGGACGGACCGCGGACCGTGGCAGCCTCGCGGTACCGTCCTCATCACCGGCGGCACGGGCGCGCTCGGCGCGCACGTCGCCCGCTGGCTCGCCGCGCACGGCGCCGAGCACGTGGTGCTCGCCGGCCGGCGCGGGCCGCAGGCGCCGGGGGCCGGGGCCCTGGTCGCGGAACTGGCGCAGCTCGGCGCCCGTGCCACGGCCGTCGCCTGCGACGTGACCGACCGGCAGGCCGTCCGCGACCTGCTCGCCGCCCTCCGCGAGGACACTGACACGCCCGCCCTCACCGCGGTCTTCCACACGGCGGGAGTCGGCCAGCTCACGCCGCTCGCCGAGACCGGACCGCAGGACATCGCCGCCGTACTCGCCGCCAAGGTCGCCGGCGCCGAGCTCCTCGACGAGCTGCTCGGCGACACGGAGCTGGACGCCTTCGTCCTGTTCTCCTCCATCGCCGGCATCTGGGGCAGCGGCGGACAGGCCGCCTACGCGGCCGCCAACGCCCACCTCGACGCCCTCGCGCAGCAGCGCCGCGACCGCGGGCTGGCGGCCACCGCCGTGGCCTGGGGGCCGTGGGGCGAGGGCGGGCTCGTCGGCGACGAGGAGGCGGCCGGACAGCTGCGCCGCCGCGGCCTGCCGGTGATGGCCCCCGAACTGGCCGTCGCCGCCCTCCAGCAGGCGCTCGACGCGGGCGACACGACGGTGACCGTCGCCGACGTCGACTGGGACCTGTTCGTCCCCGCGTTCACCGCGTCCCGGCCGCGCCCGCTGATCGCCGACCTCCCCGAGGTGCGCCGCGTCCTCGACGCAGAGCAGCACGCCGGCACCGCCGCCACCGGTGGCGACGGCACTGCGGGGGACGCCGACCGGCTGGCGGCCGAGCTGCGCGGCATGAGCGCCGACGAGGCCGAACGGACCCTGCTCGGCCTGGTCCGTACGCACGTCGCCGCGGTCCTCGGGCACGACGGGGCCGCCGCGGTCGAGGCGGGCCGCGCCTTCAAGGACCTCGGCTTCGACTCCCTCACCGCGGTCGAACTGCGCACCCGCCTCGGCGCGGCCACCGGGCTGCGGCTGCCCGCCAGCCTCGTCTTCGACCACCCCACCCCCGCCGCCCTGGCCGCGCACATCCGCGGCGAACTCCTCGGCGAGGACACGGCTCCCGTCCTGCCGGCCCTCGCGGAGATCGACAAGCTGGAGTTCGCCCTCGCCTCGGTCCCCGAGGACGACGCCGCCGAACGCGCCCGCGTCACGGCCCGGCTCGAAACGCTCCTCGCGAACTGGCACAGGACCGAACGCGCCGCCCAGGACCGGGAGGACGAGGAAACAGCCATCGAATCGGCGTCCGCCGAGGACCTCTTCGACATCATCAACAACGAATTCGGAAAATCCTGACCTCTGATGCCCGATCCGATGCCCCAGCCGAATCCCGCATGCATTCCGCATTTCTCCAGGAGGTGACGTTCCAGTGGCCGGCACGAACGAAGAAAAGCTTCTCGAAAACCTGAAGTGGATGACCACGGAGCTCCGGCGGGCCCGCCGCCGCCTCCAGGAGGTCGAGCAGGACGCCCACGAGCCCATCGCCATCGTCGCGATGAGCTGCCGCTTCCCCGGGGGCGTACGGTCCCCCGAGGACCTGTGGCGACTGGTGTCCGAGGGCGGTGACGCCATCACCGGATTCCCCGACGACCGCGGCTGGGACCTCGCATCCCTCGCCGACCCCGACCCCGACCGCAAGGGCACCTTCTACAACACCGGCGGCGGATTCCTCGACGACGCCACCGTCTTCGACCCCGGATTCTTCGGCATATCGCCGCGCGAAGCCCTCGCCATGGACCCGCAGCAGCGCCAGATCCTCGAAACCTCCTGGGAGGTGTTCGAGCGCGCCGGAATCGACCCGGCGTCCGTGCGCGGCAGCCGCACCGGCGTCTACATCGGCGCCGGCGCCATGGGCTACGGGGCAGACCTGAAGGAGGTCCCGGAAGGCCTCGAAGGGCTGCTCCTGACCGGCGGCGCCACGAGTGTGCTGTCCGGCCGGGTCAGCTACGTCCTCGGCCTGGAAGGCCCCGCCGCCACCATCGACACGGCCTGCTCGTCGTCGCTGGTCGCCCTGCACCTGGCCACCCAGGCCCTGCGCGGCCGCGACTGCTCGCTCGCCCTGGTCGGCGGCGTGTGCGTGATGCCCAGCCCCGACGTGTTCGTCGAGTTCAGCCGCCAGCGCGGCCTCGCCGCCGACGGCCGCTGCAAGTCCTTCGCCGCCGCCGCCGACGGCACCGGCTGGTCCGAGGGCGTCGGCGTCCTGCTGGTGGAGCGGCTGTCGGACGCCCGCCGCAACGGGCACCCCGTGCTGGCCGTCGTCCGCGGCTCCGCCGTCAACCAGGACGGCGCCAGCAACGGACTCACCGCCCCCAACGGCCCGTCCCAGCAGCGGGTCATCCGCCAGGCCCTCGAGAACGCCCGCCTCTCGGCCGCCGAGGTCGACGCGGTGGAGGCCCACGGCACCGGCACCCGCCTCGGCGACCCCATCGAGGCGCAGGCGCTGCTCGCCACGTACGGCCAGGACCGCCCCGACGGCCGGCCGCTCCGCCTCGGCTCCCTCAAGTCGAACCTCGGGCACACCCAGGCCGCGGCCGGTGTCGCCGGCATCATCAAGATGGTCATGGCGATGCGCCACGGCGTCCTCCCGCAGACCCTCCACGTCGACGAGCCGACCCCTGACGTCGACTGGTCGGCCGGCGCGGTGTCCCTGCTCACCGAGCCCATGGCCTGGCCCGAGACCGGGGCCCCGCGCCGCGCGGCCGTGTCCGCCTTCGGCGTCAGCGGTACCAACGCCCACACCGTCATCGAGCAGGCCCCCGAGGAGGAGCCGCAGGGGGAGGGACAGGAACCGGCCCCGGCCCAGGCTGCGGCTCCGGTTGCGCCGGCCGTGCTGCCCTGGACCCTCTCGGGCCGGAGCGCCGCCGCGCTGCGCGC
Organism: Streptomyces sp. BR123; assembly: GCF_013401435.1. Classification (GTDB taxonomy): domain Bacteria; phylum Actinomycetota; class Actinomycetes; order Streptomycetales; family Streptomycetaceae; genus Streptomyces. The sequence continues at coordinate 89,838 of NZ_JACBGN010000002.1, read as the reverse complement.
CCAGGCCGCCCGGCTGGTCGCCGCCCGGGCGCAGGGCGACGCCGGCACCGCCTCCGCCCTCGACCTCGGTCATGCGCTCGCCACCACCCGGGCCGCCCTGGAACACCGCGCGGTGCTCCTCGGCCGCACGGCCGACGACCTCGACAGCGCCCTCGCCGCCCTCGCCGCCGGCGAGGAGGCCCCAGGCCTGGTCACGGACACCACGGTCGAGGGCAAGACCGCCTTCCTGTTCACCGGGCAGGGCAGCCAGCGCCTCGGCATGGGCCGCGAACTGTACGACACCCAGCCGGTGTTCGCCGACGCGCTCGACGCGGTGTGCGGCCGCCTCGACCCCGTCCTCGAACTGCCCCTGAAGGAAGTCCTGTTCGGAACGGAGGCGGATCTCCTCGACCGGACGGCGTACACCCAGCCGGTCCTCTTCGCCGTCGAGGTCGCCCTGTTCCGCCTCGTCGAGAGCTGGGGCCTGCGGCCGGACGCGGTCGCGGGGCACTCCATCGGCGAGATCACCGCCGCCCACGTGGCGGGCGTACTCTCCCTCGACGACGCCTGCACCCTGGTCGCCGCCCGCGCCCGGCTGATGCAGGAGCTCCCCGCCGGCGGCGCCATGATCGCCGTCCAGGCGTCGGAGGACGAGGTCCTGCCGCTGCTCACCGACCGGGCGGGCATCGCCGCGGTCAACGGCCCGCAGTCGGTCGTGGTCGCCGGTGACGAGGACGTGGCGGCCGCGGTCGCCGCGCACTTCGAGGCTCAGGGCCGCAAGACCAAGCGGCTCACCGTCAGCCACGCCTTCCACTCGCCCCGCATGGACGGCATGCTCGACGCCTTCCGCCGGGTGGCGCAGGGGCTGGCGTACCGGGCCCCGCAGATCCCGGTCGTGTCCTGCCTGACCGGCGCTTTCGTCTCCGACGAGATGGGCTCGGCGGCCTTCTGGGTGCGGCACGTCCGCGAGGCCGTCCGCTTCCTCGACGGAGTCCGCGCCCTGGAGGCGGCCGGAGTGGCGACGTACGTCGAACTCGGCCCCGAAGGGGTGCTGTCCGCGCTCGCCCAGGAGTGCGTCACCGGCGAGGGCGCCGTCTTCGTCCCCGCGCTGCGCGCCGGCCGGCCCGAGCCCGAGACGGCCCTCGAAGCCCTCGCCCGCGCCCACGCCCACGGCGCCGCCGTCGACTGGCAGGCCTTCTTCGCCGGCACCGGCGCACGCCGCGTCGACCTGCCCACCTACGCCTTCCGGCACGAGCGCTACTGGCTGGAGCCCGGCGCCGCCACGGCCGGCGACGTGGGCGCGGCCGGACTCGACCCCGCCGCGCACCCGCTGCTCGGCGCCGCCGTCACCCTCGCCGGCTCCGGCCGCGTGCTGTGCACCGGCCGGCTCTCCCTGCGCACCCAGCCCTGGCTCGCCGACCACACCCTCGCCGGTGCGGCGGTGCTGCCGGCCGCCGCCCTCGTCGAACTCGCCGTACGCGCCGGCGACCTGGCCGGCTGCGGACACCTCGCCGAGCTGCTGCTCGACACCCCGCTCGTCCTGCCCGCCGACGGCGCCGGCGTACGGATCCAGGTGCTCGTCGAGAACCCCGACGAGCAGGGCCGCCGCGCCGTCACCGTGTCCGCACGGCCGGAGGACGGCGCCGGCGACCCCGGCGACCCGGGCGAGGACGACGGCTGGACGTGCCACGCCCGGGGCGTCCTCGCCCCCGGTGCGCCGGACACGGCGTCCCCCGACTCGTCCGGGCTCGCCGTGTGGCCGCCCGCCGGGGCCGAAGCCCTCGACCTCGGCCACCTGTACGCCGACGCTGACGACGAGCTCCGGCGCGGCCCGCTGTTCCGGGCCGTGGAGGCGGCCTGGCACCGGGACGGCGCGTACTTCGCGCAGGTCCGCCTGCCCGAAGGCGGGCCACAGGAAGCCGCGTTCGGCCTCCACCCGGTGCTGCTGGACGCCGCCGCGCACGCCGCCGCCGCGCTGGTGGCCGCAGACGCGGATGCCGACGGCGGCCGCGGCGCGAGCGTCGGCCCCGGCAGCGTGTGGTCGGACGTGACCCTGCACGCGGTCGGCGCGGGCGCCTTGCGCATCCGCATCCGGCCGGCTGCCGGCGGCCCCGGCGGTCCGGTGTTCGCCCTGGACCTCGCCGACGACCACGGCGACCCGGTGGCCACCATCGGCCGGCTGGCCCCGCAGCCGTTCACGACCGCCTCGCCCGCCGGCGCCGCGCAGCCCGTACCGGCCGTCGTGCGCGAGGCACTGTTCCACCTCGACTGGACGGCGCTGCCGCTGCCGAGCGCCACCGGTGCAGCGGCCGAGCCTGCCGGCGGCTGGGCCGTCCTCGGCGCCGCCGGATCCGGCCCGGCCCCCCGCCACGCCGACCTCGCGGAGCTGGGCGCGGCAGTCGACGCCGGGGCTCCCGTACCGGCGTACGTCCTCGCCCCCTTCCCCCGGCAGGCGGCCGGCACCGGCCCGGACGCGCTGCGCCGGGCCACGCACCGGGCGCTCGCCCTGGTGCACGACTGGCTGGCCGACGACCGGTTCGCGGCCTCCCGCCTCGTGGTGCTGACCAGCGGCGCGGTCGCCGGACCCGGCGAAGGCGGCGAGGACCTGCCGAACGCCGCCGTACGCGGCCTGCTGCGCTCCGCGGAGACCGAGAACCCCGGCCGCTTCGTCCTCGCCGACCTCCCCGACCTCGCCGGCACCGCCGACCCGGCCGCCGTGGCCGGCCTCGCCGAAGCCCTCGCCTCCGGCGAGCCGGAGCTGCTGCTGCGCGACGGCACCGTCCACGTCCCGCGGCTGCGCCGCACCCGCGTGACCACCGGCCCGACCGGTGCTGCCGTCATCGACCCGGACGGCACGGCCCTGATCACCGGAGGCTCCGGCACCCTCGCCGGGATCGCCGCCCGCCACCTCGTCACCGCCCACGGCGTGCGCCGACTGCTGCTGATAGGACGCCGCGGCGCCGACGCGCCCGGCGCCGCCGAGCGCACCGCGGAACTCGCCGCGCTGGGGGCCGAGGTCACCTGGGCCGCCTGCGACGCCGCCGACCGCGACGCCCTGGCCGCCGTCCTGTCCGCGATCCCCGCCGCGCACCCCCTCACCACCGTGGTCCACACGGCGGGCGTCCTCGACGACGGCGTGATCGGCTCCCTCACCCCCGAACGCCTGGACACCGTCCTGCAGCCGAAGGCCGTCGCCGCCCTCCACCTGCACGAGCTGACCCGCGACCTGCCGGTCACCGCGTTCGTCCTCTACTCCGCCGCCGCCGGCACCCTCGGCAGCGCCGGCCAGGCCAACTACGCCTGCGCGAACGTCCTCCTGGACGCCCTCGCCGAACACCGCCACCACCAGGGCCTGCCCGCCACCGCGCTGGCCTGGGGCCTGTGGGCCGACGCCAGCGGCATGACCCGCGGACTCGGCGAGGCCCACCTGCGCCGCATGGAGCAGCAGGGCATGGGCGCCCTCACCGCCGCCGACGGCATGGCTCTGCTCGACGCCGCACTGGCCTCCGGCCGGCCCGCCCTCGTACCCGCCCGCCTGAACCCGGCCGCCCTCCGCGACGCCGCCGCACCCGGCCCGGTCGCCCCCGTGTTCCGGGAGCTGCTGGGCCCGGCGGGACGCCGTACCGCGCGCACCCGGACCGACGGCGGCACACCGCTCGCCGAACGGCTCGCCGGCCTCACCCGCCCCGAACAGGACCGCGCCCTGCTCGACGTCGTACGGGCGCAGGTCGCCGCCGTCCTCGGCCACGCCTCGGCAGAACACATCGAGCCCGCCAAGGCGTTCAAGGACCTCGGCTTCGACTCGCTGACCGCCGTCGAGTTCCGCAACCGGCTCGGTGCGGCCACCGGCCTGCGCCTGGCCAGCACCCTCGTCTTCGACTACCCGACGCCCACGGCGCTCGCCCACCGGGTGCGCGCCGAACTCCTCGGCGAGGACGACACGTTCGACCGGGACGCGGCACAGGGCGGGTCCGGTACGGCCGCCGCCGACGACCCCATCGCGATCGTCGCCATGAGCTGCCGCTACCCCGGAGGCGTCCGCACCCCCGAGGAGCTGTGGCGTCTCGTCGAGACCGGCGGCGACGCCATCGCCGGACTCCCCGGCAACCGCGGCTGGGACACCGCCGAGCTGCGCGCCGCCGAGGACGGCCACGGCCGGCCCTTCCAGGGCGGATTCCTCTACGACGCCGACTCCTTCGACGCCGACTTCTTCGGGATCTCGCCCCGCGAGGCCCTGGCCATGGACCCGCAGCAGCGCCTCCTGCTGGAGGCCTCCTGGGAGACCGTCGAACGGGCCGGCATCGACCCGTCGTCGCTGCGCGGCAGCCGCGCCGGCGTGTTCGTCGGCGCCGCCTACACCGGCTACGACGCCCAGCTGGAGCGGTCCGCCGACACGGACGGCGTCCTCGGCCACGTCATGACCGGCAACGCGGGCAGCGTCATGTCCGGCCGCGTCGCCTACGCCCTGGGCCTGGAAGGCCCGGCCGTCACCGTCGACACCGCCTGCTCGTCCTCGCTGGTCGCCCTGCACTGGGCGATCCAGGCCCTGCGGGCCGGCGAGTGCAGCCTGGCGCTCGCGGGCGGCGTGACGGTCATGTCGACGCCGGGCACCTTCAGCGAGTTCAGCCACCAGGGCGGGCTCGCCCCCGACGGCCGCTGCAAGGCGTTCGCGGCCGGAGCGGACGGTACGGGCTGGGGCGAGGGCGTCGGCATGCTGCTCGTGGAGCGGCTGTCGGACGCCCGCCGCAACGGCCACCCGGTGCTGGCCGTCGTCCGCGGCTCGGCCGTCAACCAGGACGGTGCGAGCAACGGGCTCACCGCCCCCAACGGACCTGCCCAGCAGCGCGTCATCCGTGCCGCCCTGGCGAGCGCGGGCCTGTCGGCCGCCGACGTGGACGCGGTCGAGGCGCACGGTACGGGTACCCGGCTGGGCGACCCGATCGAGGCGCAGGCCCTGCTGGCCACGTACGGGCAGGACCGGCCGGCCGGCCGGCCGCTGCTCCTCGGCTCGGTCAAGTCCAACATCGGCCACACGCAGGCCGCGGCCGGTGTGGCGGGTGTCATCAAGATGGTCATGGCCATGCGCCACGGCGTGCTCCCGCAGACCCTGCACGTGGACGAGCCCACCCCGCACGTCGACTGGACCGCCGGCGACATCGCCCTGCTGACCGAGGCCACGGCCTGGCCCGGGACCAGCCGGCCGCGGCGCGCCGCGGTGTCCTCCTTCGGCATCAGCGGCACCAACGCCCACACCATCATCGAGCAGGCCCCGGAGCCCGCGGACCGGCCCGCGCCGGCCCCGACGGCACCGGCCGCCGCGCCGTTCCCGTACGTCCTGTCGGCCAGGAACCCGCAGGCGCTCCGCGCCCAGGCCGCCCGGCTGCTGCCCGTGGCCGAAGCGACCACCGAAGCCCGGGGCGAGGACGGCTCCGGTCTCGTCGACCTGGCGTACTCGCTGGCCACCGGCCGTGCGGCCCTCGAACACCGGGCGGCGTTCGCCGCCGCCGACCGTGCGGGCCTGCTGGACGCGCTCACCGCGCTCGCGGCCGACGAGCCGACCCCCGGGCTGATCCGCGGGACGGTGTCCGGCGGCCGGCTGGCCTTCCTGTTCACCGGACAGGGCAGCCAGCGCCTCGGCGCGGGCCGGGAGCTGTACGCGAACCGGCCCGCGTTCGCCGCCGCGCTGGACGCGGTGTGCGAGCGGCTCGACGCCCACCTCGAACTGCCGCTGAAGGACGTGCTGTTCGGCTCCGACTCGGCACTGCTCGACCGGACGGAGTACACCCAGCCGGCCCTGTTCGCCGTCGAGGTGGCCCTGTTCCGACTCCTGGAGAGCCTGGGCCTGCAGCCGGACTTCCTGTCCGGCCACTCGATCGGCGAGATCGCCGCCGCGCACGTGGCCGGGGTGCTGTCCCTGGACGACGCGTGCGCCCTGGTGGCGGCCCGCGGCCGGCTGATGCAGGCGCTCCCGGCCGGTGGCGTGATGATCGCGGTGCAGGCGTCGGAGGACGAGGTCCTGCCGCTGCTCGGCGAGGGCGACCGGGTGGGCATCGCCGCGGTCAACGGCCCGCAGTCCGTCGTGATCGCCGGTGACGAGGACGCGGCGGTCGCCGTCACCGAGTCGTTCACCGACCGCAAGGCCAAGCGGCTCGCTGTCAGCCACGCCTTCCACTCGCCCCACATGGACGGCATGCTCGCCGACTTCCGCAAGGTCGCCGAGGGCCTGTCGTACGCCGCCCCGCGCATCCCGGTCGTGTCCTGCCTGACCGGCGCCCTCGTCACCGACGAGATGGCATCGGCGGACTTCTGGGTACGGCACGTCCGCGAGGCCGTCCGCTTCCTCGACGGCATCCGCGCCCTGGAAGCCGCCGGCGTCACCACGTACCTCGAACTCGGCCCCGACGGCGTGCTCTCCGCCCTCGCCCAGGACTGCGTGACCGGGGAAGCCGTGTTCGCGCCCGTCCTGCGCACGGGCCGGCCCGAGGCCGAGACCGTCCTCACCGCCCTCGGCCTGGCCCATGTCCGCGGCGCGGCCGTCGACTGGACGGCGTTCTACGCCGGCACCGGCGCCCGGCGCGTCGACCTGCCCACCTACCCCTTCCAGGCGCGGCGCCACTGGCCCGAGCCCGCCGTCGCGAACGCCGGCGGGCCGGAGCAGGGCGGCCCGGCCGGAAGCGAGGCCGACGCCCGGTTCTGGGACGTCGTCGAACGGGCCGACCTGGCCGCGCTCGCCGACGAGTTCGCCATCGACGGCGACCAGCCGATCGGCGCCGCCCTGCCCGCCCTGTCCGCCTGGCGGCGCGGCCGGCAGGCCCAGGCGCAGGCCGACTCCCTGCTCTACCGCGTCACCTGGCAGCCGTGGACCGGCGGGCAGGCCACCGGAGCAGCAGCCCCCGCCGGCACCTGGCTGGTCGCCGTACCGGCCCCGCAGGCCGAGGACCCGTGGGTGCGCGCCCTCACCGACCGCATCGGCGCCGGCGGAGCGCGGATCCTGCCGCTCCCGCTCGACACCGCCGACGGCGACCCGGCGGTTCTGCGGGCCCGCCTGGACGAGCGGCTGCGCGAGGCGTCGGCGACCGCCGACGGCCGGGAGCCGGTCACCGGCATCCTGTCGCTCCTCGCGCTCGACGAGCGGCCGCACCCCGAGCACCCCGGAGTGCCCGTCGGACTCGCCCTCGGCCACGCCCTCGCCTCCGTGCTCACCGACCCCGCTGCGGACCCCGGCTGCGGCGACGCACCGCTGTGGTGCATCACCCGCGGCGCCGTCGCCGCCACCCCCGGCGACCCCCTCGGCGGCGCCGCCCAGTCCCACGTCTGGGGCCTGGGCCGGGTCGTCGCCCTGGAGCACCCCGCCCGCTGGGGCGGACTCGTCGACCTGCCCGAGGTGTGCGACGACCGCAGCCTGTCCCGGCTGGCCGAGGTGCTCACCGGCGCCGGCGACGAGGACCAGCTCGCGATCCGCCCCGCCGGCACCCTCGTACGCCGCCTCGTCCGCGCCACCCCGGCCGCCACCGGCTCCACCGCCCGGTGGACCCCGCGCGGCACCGTGCTCGTCACCGGCGGCACCGGCGCCCTCGGCCGCCACGTGGCCCGGCGCCTCGCCGAACGCGGCGCGGAACGGGTCGTCCTCGTCAGCCGCAGCGGCGCCGACGCGCCCGGCGCCGACGGGATCCGTACGGAGCTCGAAGCGCTCGGCACGGCCGTGACCCTCGCCGCGTGCGACGTCACCGACCGGGACGCGCTCGCAGCGCTCGTCGCAGGCCTCGCGGCAGACGGCACCCCGGTCCGCGCCGTGGTCCACGCCGCCGGCGTCTCCCAGCCGCCCGGCACCGGCACCGACCTGCCCGGCTTCGCCCGGGTCGTCACCGCCAAGACCGCCGGCGCCGTCCACCTCGACGCCCTGTTCGACGCGCCGGACTCCCTCGACGCGTTCGTCCTCTTCTCGTCCATCGCCGGCACCTGGGGCAGCGGCGGCCAGGGAGCGTACGCCGCAGCGAACACCTTCCTCGACGCGCTCGCCGAACGCCGCGCCGCCCGCGGGCTCGCCGCCACGGCGATCGCCTGGGGGCCGTGGGCCGACGGCGGCATGGCCGCCGAGGGCGACGCGGAGGAGCAGCTCACCCGGCGCGGGCTGCCGCCCGTCGCCCCGGCGACGAACCTGCTGGCCCTGGAACGGGCCCTCGCGGGCCCGGACCCGGCGGTGACCGCCGCCGACGTCGACTGGGCGCGGTTCGCGCCCGTGTTCGCCGCGGCCCGGCCCCGCCCGCTCATCGGCGACCTGCCCGAGGTACGCGCCGCACTGGGCCGGGACACGGAGTCCGGCGGTGCGGCCACGGCCGGCGACCCGGCAGCGGAACTGCTCCGCCGGCTGGCCGACCTGTCCGGGGACGACCGGGAGACCGCCCTCCTCGACCTCGTGCGCGAGCACGCGGCCACGGCCCTCGGCCACCCGTCCGCGGACGCCGTCGCACCCGACCGGGCGTTCAAGGACCTCGGCTTCGACTCCCTGACCGCGGTCGACCTGCAGGGCCGCCTCGGCACGGCGTGCGGGCTGCGGCTGCCGTCCAGCCTCGTCTTCGACTACCCCAACCCGCAGGCCCTGACCCGCCACCTGCTCCGCACCCTCTTCACCGGGGAAACCGGCAGCGGCGCGGCGGCCGGCGCCATCGGCGGCGCTGCGGACCCGGACACCGACCCGCAGGACGCCGAACTGCGCCGGACCCTCGCCGGCATCCCCCTGGGCCGCATCCGCGCCGCAGGACTCCTCGACACCCTCCTCCGGCTCGCCGGACCCGACACCGCGGCCGACGCCGACACCACCGGCCCGGAGACCGCCGACCCCGTCGCCTCCATCGACGAGATGGACCTCCAGGACCTCCTCGACCTCGCCCTCGACGGCGGTGGCGGTCCCGAGGACGACGAAACCCCCGGCAACCCGACCAGCAACAGCAACTTCTGACGTGCCCGAAGTGCGGAGTAAGTGATGACCACCCCGAACGAAAAAGTCGTTGAAGCGCTGCGGGCCTCCCTCAAGGAAACCGAGCGGCTGCGCCGCCGGAACCAGGAGCTCACCGACGCCTCCCGCGAACCCATCGCGATCGTCGGCATGAGCTGCCGCTTGCCCGGCGGAGTCGCCTCGCCCGAGGACCTGTGGAAGCTCGTCGAGAGCGGCGGCGACGCCATCTCCGGCTTCCCCGCCGACCGCGGCTGGGACGTCGAGTCGCTGTACGACCCCGACCCCGACCACCCGGGCACCACCTACACCCGCCACGGCGGATTCCTGTACGAGGCACCCGAGTTCGACCCGGCCTTCTTCGGGATATCCCCGCGCGAGGCCCTCGCCATGGACCCGCAGCAGCGCCTCCTCCTGGAGACCACCTGGGAGGTCTTCGAGCGCGCCGGCATCGACCCGGCGAACCTCCGCGGCAGCCGGGCCGGCGTCTTCGTCGGTGCGTCCGCCAACGCGTACGGCGCCGGCTCGGGCGACCTGCCCGACGGGGTGGAGGGACACCTCCTCACCGGCACCGCCTCCAGCGTCGTCTCCGGCCGCCTCGCCTACGTGTTCGGCCTGGAGGGCCCCGCCGCCACCGTCGACACGGCCTGCTCGTCCTCCTCCGTCGCCCTGCACATGGCCGTCCAGGCCCTCCGCCAGGGCGAGTGCTCCCTGGCCCTGGCCGCCGGCGTCACCGTCCTCGCCGGCCCCGACGTCTTCGTCGAGTTCAGCCGCCAGCGCGGCCTGTCGCCCGACGGCCGCTGCAGGTCCTTCGCCGCGGCCGCCGACGGCACCGGCTGGTCCGAGGGCGTCGGCGTCCTCCTCGTGGAACGCCTTTCCGACGCCCGCCGCAACGGCCACCGCGTCCTCGCCCTCGTCCGCGGCTCCGCCGTCAACCAGGACGGCGCCAGCAACGGCCTCACCGCCCCCAACGGGCCCGCCCAGCAGCGCGTCATCCGCCAGGCCCTCGAAAGCGCCCGCCTCACCGCCGCCGAGGTCGACGCCGTCGAGGCGCACGGCACGGGCACCCGGCTCGGCGACCCGATCGAGGCGCAGGCGCTGCTGGCCACGTACGGGCAGGACCGGCCGGAGGGCCGGCCGCTGTGGCTGGGCTCCCTGAAGTCGAACATCGGGCACACCCAGAACACGGCGGGCATCGCCGGCATCATCAAGATGGTCATGGCCATGCGGCACGGGGTCCTGCCGAAGACCCTGCACGTCGACACCCCGACCTCGCACGTCGACTGGGAGGCCGGCGCGGTCTCCCTCCTCACCGAACAGCAGCCGTGGCCGGAGACCGGACGCCCCTACCGGGCCGGCGTCTCCGCCTTCGGCGTCAGCGGCACCAACGTCCACACCATCATCGAGCAGGCACCGGAGGCCGACCGCGCCCCCGGGCAGCAGCCCGACGGCACCGCACCGCAGCCGGCGCCGCGGGCCGTGCCGTGGCTGCTCTCGGCGAAGGGCCGGGACGCCCTCCGCGAGCAGGCGTCACGGCTCCTCGCCTACGCACGCGAGCACGACGGGGCCGCGCCGCTCGACATCGCGTGGTCGCTGGCGACGGGCCGGGCCCGGTTCGAGGACCGCGCGGCGGTCGTGGCCGCGGACCGCGAGGGCCTGCTGGCCGGTCTCGCCGCGCTGGCGGAGGGCGGTTCCGCGGCGGGCGTGGTCACGGGCTCGCCGGTCGGTGGGAAGGTCGCCTTCCTGTTCACCGGGCAGGGCAGCCAGCGCCTCGGCATGGGCCGTGAGCTGTACGACTTCTTCCCGGTGTTCGCGCAGGCGCTGGACGCGGTGTGCGAGCGGCTGGAACTCCCGCTGAAGGAAGCCCTGTTCGGGTCCGACACGGAGCTCCTGGACCGGACCGAGTACACCCAGCCGGCCCTGTTCGCGATCGAGGTCGCGCTGTTCCGCCTCGTCGAGTCGTGGGGCCTGAAGCCGGACTTCGTGTCCGGTCACTCCATCGGCGAGATCGCCGCCGCGCACGTGGCGGGCGTGCTGTCCCTGGACGACGCGTGCACGCTGGTCGCCGCCCGTGGTCGGCTGATGCAGGCGCTTCCGGCCGGTGGTGTGATGATCGCGGTGCAGGCGTCGGAGGACGAGGTCCTGCCGCTGCTCGGCGAGGGCGACCGGGTGAGCATCGCCGCGGTCAACGGCCCGCAGTCGGTGGTCGTGGCCGGTGACGAGGACGCGGCGGTCGCCGTCGCGTCCGGTTTCGAGGCGCAGGGCCGCAAGACCAAGCGGCTGACGGTCAGCCACGCGTTCCACTCGCCGCACATGGACGGCATGCTCGACGACTTCCGGCAGGTGGTGGCGGGGCTGTCCTTCGCCGCGCCGCGGATCCCGGTCGTGTCGAACCTGACCGGTGCCGTCGTCACCGACGAGATGGGCTCCGCCGACTTCTGGGTGCGGCACGTCCGCGAGGCCGTCCGCTTCCTCGACGGCATCCGCACCCTCGAAGCCGCCGGTGTGACGGCCTACGTCGAGCTCGGGCCCGACGGGGTGCTGTCCGCCCTCGCGCAGGAGTGCGTGGCCGAGGACGCCGTCTTCGTTCCCGTGCTCCGCAAGGGCCGAGACGAGGCCGAGGCGCTCACCGCCGCCCTCGCCCGGGCCCACGTCCACGGCATCCGGGTCGACTGGCAGGCCTTCCTCGCCGGCACCGGCGCCCGCCGGGTCGACGACCTGCCCACCTACGCCTTCCAGCGGCAGCGCTACTGGATCGAGCCGGGAAGCCGCATCGGCGACCTCACGGCGGCCGGCCTGCAGGCGGCCGCGCACCCGCTGCTCGGCGCCACGGTCGCACTCGCCGACTCCGACGGCTTCGCCTTCACCGGAATGCTGTCCGCCGCCACCCACCCCTGGCTCGCCGACCACCAGGTCATGGGCAGCGTCCTGCTCCCCGGCACGGCCTTCGTCGAGCTGGCGGTCTGGGCCGGTGACCAGGTCGGCTGCGACACCCTTGAGGAGCTGACCCTCGAAGCGCCGTTCATCCTGCCCGAACGCGGAGGCGTGCAGCTCCAGATCAACGTGAGCGCACCCGACGCCGACGGCTCCGGCCGACGCTCCTTCAGCCTCTCCTCCCGCCCGCAGGACAGCGCCACCGACGAGCCCTGGACCCGGCACGCCGACGGTGTCCTCGCCCGCGCAGCCGTCCCCGCCAGGTCGGTGTTCGCGGCCGGGCAGTGGCCCCCGGCCGACGCCGAACCCCTCGCCACGGACGGCCTCTACACCGACCTGGCCGGGGTCGGCATGGGCTACGGCCCGGCCTTCCGCGGCCTCACCGCCGCCTGGCGGCACGGCGACAGCGTCTACGCCGAGGTCGCCCTCCCCGAGGAAACCGCCGCCGCGGCCCGGGACTTCGGCCTCCACCCGGCGCTGCTGGACGCGGCCCTGCACACCCTGGGCCTCGGCGTAGCGGGCGGCACCGAGGGCGAGGGCCGGCTCCCGTTCGCCTGGAGCGGTGTGACCCTCCACGCGAGCGGCGCCGACGCCCTGCGCGTCCACCTCGCCCCGACCGGCGCGGGCGACGGCGTGCGCCTGGAGATCGCGGACGTGACGGGCGCGCCCGTCGCGACCGTCGACCGGCTCGTCCTGCGGGCCGTGTCGGCCGAGCAGGTCCGGGCCGCCCGCACCGCCCACCACGAGTCGGTGTTCCGCACGGAGTGGACGGCGCTGCCCGCCGCCGCTGCGGCCGACCCGGATGCGGACGAGGACCTGCGCGGCAGCTGGGCGGTCCTGGGGGCCGACGTCCCCACCACCGTGCTCGGCCCGGACACCGACCGGATCGCCGTCTACGCGGACCCGGCCGAGCTCGCCGCCGCGGTCGACGCCGGAGCACCCGTCCCCGACGCCGTGTTCGCCACCTGCGCACCGGCCGGATCCGCCGCGCCGGAACTGTCCGCGGAGGCCGTGCACCGGGCCACGCACCACGCCCTCGCCCTCGCCCGGACCTGGCTGGGGGAGGAGCCGTTCACCGGCGACCGGTTCGCCGCCACCCGCCTGGTCGTCCTCACCTCCGGCGCGGTCGCGGCCGGCGACGGCGCCACCGGCACCGTCACCGACCCCGTCCACGCGGCCGTCCGCGGCCTGCTGCGTTCCGCCCAGGCCGAGAACCCCGACCGGCTGCTGCTGCTCGACACCGACGGCACCGAGGAATCCGTACGCGCCCTGCCCGCCGCCCTCGCAGCCGCCCGGGCCGCAGGCGAGCCGGACCTCGCCCTGCGCGACGGCACCGCCCTCGCGCCGCGCCTCGCCCGCGCGGCCCGGCAGCCGGAGGGGGCCGAGCAGGAAGAGCAGCAGCCGGCCGCGGCCGGTGTCCGGTACGCGCCGGAGTCGACCGTACTGATCACCGGCGCCGGGGGTCTCCTCGGCGGGCTGATCGCCCACCGCCTCGTCGCCGGGCACGGCGTACGGCACCTGCTGCTCGTCGGCCGCCGCGGCGGCTCCACCCCCGAGGCCCAGCGCCTCGCCGACGAGCTCACCGCCGCGGGCGCCGCCTCGGTGACCTGGGCCGCCTGCGACGTCGCCGACCGCGACGCACTGGCCGCCGTCCTGGCGGCGATACCCGCCGAGCACCCGCTCGGTGCGGTCGTCCACACCGCCGGCGTCCTCGACGACGGCCTGATCACCTCCCTCACCCCCGACCGCCTGTCCGCCGTCCTGCGCCCCAAGGCCGACGCGGCCGTCCACCTGCACGAGCTGACCCGGGACCAAGACCTCTCCGCGTTCCTGCTCTTCTCCTCCATCGGCGGTGTCTTCGGCGGCGCCGGCCAGGGCAACTACGCGGCCGCCAACGTCTTCCTCGACGCCCTCGCCCACCACCGCCGGTCCCTCGGGCTCCCCGCCACCTCCCTGGCCTGGGCCCTGTGGGCCGACGGCTCGGGCATGGCCGGCAGCCTCACCGAAGCCGACGTCAGCCGCATGACCCGCGGCGGACTTCCCCCGCTCACCTCGGCCGAGGGCCTCGACCTGTTCGACCTCGCGCACCGCCTCGACGAGCCCGTACCCGTCCTGATGCGCATCGACCCCGCCGGGCTGCGCACCCAGGCCCGGGCAGGGGCCCTGTCCCCGCTGCTGCGCGGGCTCGTCCGCGTCCCCGCCCGCCGGTCCGCGGGCGCCGCCGCCGCCGGCGCGGCGGGCGCCTCCGGTCTGCGGCAGCGCCTCGCCGGCCTCCCGGCCGCCGAGCAGGAGCGCACGCTCCTCGACCTCGTCCGCAAGCAGGTCGCCTCGGCCCTGGGCTACCCGAACGCCGCCGCCGTCGAACCGGGCCGCTCCTTCAAGGAGCTCGGCTTCGACTCGCTCACCGCCGTCGAACTGCGCAACCTGCTCGGCGAGGCCACCGGCCGCCGCCTGCCCGCCACCCTCGTCTTCGACTATCCGACGGCCACCGCCCTCGCCCGGTACCTCCACGAGGAGCTCTTCGGCGACCTCGCCGACGACGCCGCGACCGGAGCGGGCGCGGCCGGAGCCGGCCGCCTCCCGGCCCGACGGCGGGCCGCCGCCTCGGCACGCGCCGCCGCCACCGACGACGACCCGATCGCCATCGTCGCCATGAACTGCCGTTTCCCCGGCGGCATCACCTCCCCCGAGGACCTGTGGCGGATGCTCGCCGAGGGCCGCGACGGCATCACCGCCTTCCCCGCCGACCGCGGCTGGGACCTCGACACCCTCCACAGCGACGACCCCGACCGCGAAGGCACCAGCTACGTCCGCGAGGGCGGCTTCCTGCACGAGGCCGCCGACTTCGACGCCGCCTTCTTCGGGATCTCCCCGCGCGAGGCCCTCGCCATGGACCCGCAGCAGCGCCTGCTGCTGGAGACCACCTGGGAGACCTTCGAACGGGCGGGCATCGACCCGACCGCCCTGCGCGGCAGCCGCACCGGCGTGTTCGTCGGCTCCAACGCCCAGGACTACCTGCAGCTCTGGCTCGACGACGGCGACGGCCTCGAAGGCCACCTCGGCACCGGCAACGCGGCCAGCGTCGTCTCCGGCCGCATCTCCTACACCTTCGGCCTGGAGGGGCCGGCCGTCACCATCGACACGGCCTGCTCCTCGTCGCTCGTGACCCTGCACCTCGCCGCCCAGGCCCTGCGCCGCGGCGAGTGCGCGATGGCCCTCGCCGGCGCGGTGACCATCATGTCCACGCCCGGCGCGTTCACCGAGTTCAGCCGCCAGCGCGGCCTGGCCGGGGACGGCCGGATCAAGGCGTTCGCCGCGGCCGCCGACGGCACGATCTGGTCCGAAGGCGTCGGCCTGCTGCTCCTGGAGCGGCTCTCCGACGCCCGCCGCAACGGCCACCCCGTCCTCGCCGTGGTCCGCGGCACCGCCGTCAACCAGGACGGCGCCTCCAACGGCCTCACCGCCCCCAACGGCCCCTCCCAGCAGCGCGTCATCCGCGAAGCCCTCGCCGATGCCGGCCTCACCGCCGCCGAGGTCGACGCCGTCGAGGCGCACGGCACGGGCACCCGGCTCGGCGACCCGATCGAGGCGCAGGCGCTGCTGGCCACGTACGGGCAGGACCGGCCGGAGGGCCGGCCGCTGTTCCTCGGCTCGGTGAAGTCGAACATCGGGCACACCCAAGCCGTCGCCGGCGCCGCCGGCGTCATCAAGATGGTCATGGCCATGCGGCACGGGCTGCTCCCGCAGACCCTCCACATCGACGAGCCGACGCCCTACGTCGACTGGACCGCCGGCGACATCGAGCTCCTCACCGAGCAGCGGGACTGGCCCGAGACCGGGCGCCCGCGCCGCGCCGGCATCTCCTCCTTCGGCTACAGCGGCACCAACGCCCACGCCGTCCTCGAACAGGCACCGCAGCACACCGCCGAACCGGCGTCCGCGGAGCCCCTCACACCGACCGGGTCCGGGCTGCCGGTCCTGCCGTGGACGGTCTCCGGCCGCACGGCGGCAGCCCTGCGCGCCCAGGCGGCGCGCCTGCGCCCCGCCGCGGCCGACGCGCTGGCCGCGTCCGGCGCCCGGGGCGCGCTCGACCTCGGGCACTCCCTGGCCGTGCACCGGGCCGCCCTGGAGCACCGCGCGGTGCTGTTCGGCGAGCCGTCGGACGGCGAGGCACTCCTCGCCCGCCTGGACGCCCTCGCGGCCGGCGAGCAGGCTCCGGGGCTGGTGCAGGGCTCGGCGTCGGGCGGCGGGCTGGCCTTCCTGTTCACCGGGCAGGGCAGCCAGCGGCTCGGCATGGGCCGTGAGCTGTACGACGCCTGCCCCGTGTACGCCGAGGCGTTCGACGCCGTCTGCGAGAAGCTCGCACTTCCGCTGAAGGACGTGCTGTTCGGGACGGACTCGGCCCTGCTGGACCGCACGGAGTGGACCCAGCCGGCGCTGTTCGCCGTCGAGGTGGCACTGTTCCGCCTCGTCGAGTCGTGGGGCGTACGGGCGGACTTCGTGGCCGGCCACTCGATCGGTGAGATCGCGGCCGCGCACGTCGCGGGCGTCCTGTCCCTGGACGACGCGTGCACGCTCGTCGCGGCTCGCGGCCGGCTGATGCAGGCGCTCCCGGCCGGCGGCGCCATGATCGCCCTGCAGGCCTCGGAGGACGAGGTCCTGCCGTTGCTGACGGACCGGGTGGGCATCGCCGCGGTCAACGGCCCGCAGTCGGTGGTGGTCGCCGGAGACGAGGACGCCGCCGTCGCCCTCGCCGAGTCGTTCGGCGGCCGGAAGACCAAGCGGCTGACGGTCAGCCACGCGTTCCACTCGCCGCACATGGACGGCATGCTGGACGACTACCGCGAGGTGGTCGAGGGCCTGTCCTTCGAGGCCCCCCGCATCCCGGTCGTGTCGTGCCTGACGGGTGCCGTCGTCACCGACGAGATGGCCTCCGCCGACTTCTGGGTGCGGCACGTCCGTGAGGCGGTCCGCTTCCTCGACGGCGTACGCGCCCTGGAAGCCGCCGGTGCGACCACCTTCATCGAGCTGGGCCCGGACGGTGTGCTGTCCGCCCTCGCCCAGGAGTGTCTGACGGGCGCGGCCGACGTCGCCTTCGCGCCGGTACTGCGCGCGGGACGGCCGGAGGCGGAGACGGCGGTCGCCGCCGTCGCCCGGGCCTACGTGCGGGGCGTGGAGGTCGACTGGTCCGCGTTCTTCGCCGGCACCGGTGCGGAGCGCGTCGAGCTGCCCACGTACGCCTTCCAGCGGCAGCGCTACTGGCCGGAGAAGTCCGCGGCGCGCGGCAGGACGGCTCCCGCCGTGGCACCGGGCGCGGTGGACGCCCGGTTCTGGGAGGCGGTGGAGCACGGGGACCTCGCGTCCCTGGCCGCCGAGCTGGAGGTGGACGCCGACGCGCCGTTCAGCGAGCTCGTCCCCGCCCTGTCCGCCTGGCGGCGCCAGGGGCAGGACCAGTCCGAGGTGGACGGCTGGCGCTACCGCGTGTCGTGGAAGCCGCTGGCGGATGCCGCGGCCGGTGGGGTGCGGCTGTCCGGCGCCTGGCTGGTGGTGACCCCTGCCGGCGGTGCCGACGGTGTGTCGGCCGTGGCGGAGGCCCTGGCCGGCCGAGGGGCCGAGGTCCGGCAGGTGGTGGTCGAGCCCGGTGCCGACCGTGGTGCTGTGGCCGGACTGCTGGCCGAGGCCGGATCGGTGGCCGGTGTGGTGTCGCTGCTCGCGCTGGACGAGGCTGCCGATGTCGTTGCGACCGCCGTGCTCGTCCAGGCGTTGGGTGATGCGGGGGTGGAGGCGCCGCTGTGGTGCCTGACCCGTGGCGCGGTGAGCGTGGGTCGCTCCGACCGCCTCGTCTCTGCGGTGCAGGCCCAGACGTGGGGCCTGGGCCGGGTGGCCGCGCTTGAGGTTCCCGCGCGCTGGGGCGGTCTGGTGGATCTGCCCGAGGTGTGGGACGAGCGGGCCATGGGCCGGCTGGTCGGCCTCCTGGCCGGTGGTGCGGCCGGTGAGGACCAGGCCGCGGTCCGGTCGTCGGGCGTCTTCGGACGCCGGCTCGTGCGGGCGGCCCGCGCGGAGGGCTCCGCGTCCTGGACGCCGTCCGGGACGGTGCTGGTGACCGGCGGCACGGGTGCTCTCGGTGGGCGCGTGGCCCGCTGGCTGGCCGGTGCGGGTGCCGAGCGGCTGGTGCTGACCAGCCGGCGGGGCGCCGACGCGCCCGGCGCGGCCGAACTGGCCGCCGAGCTGTCGGAGCTGGGCGTCGAGGTGTCGGTCGTGGCGTGCGACGCCGCCGACCGGGATGCCGTGCGTGCCCTGCTGACGGCCGAGGCCGAGACCCTGACCGCGGTCGTGCACACCGCCGGTGTCCTCGACGACGGCGTGCTGGACGCCCTGACCCCCGAGCGCTTCGAAAGCGTCCTGCGGGCCAAGGCGACGTCCGCGCTCCACCTCCACGAGCTGACCGTCGAGCTCGGCATCGAGCTCTCCGCGTTCGTGCTGTTCTCCTCCATGAGCGGCACGATCGGTGCGGCCGGGCAGGCCAACTACGCCGCCGCCAATGCCCACCTGGACGCGCTCGCCGAGCAGCGCCGGGCCGCGGGCCTGGCCGCGACCTCCCTCGCCTGGGGTCCGTGGGCCGAGGGCGGCATGGCCGCCGACGAGGCCCTCGAAGCCCGGATGCGCCGGGGCGGCGTACCGCCCATGAACGCCGACCTCGCCCTCACCGCGCTCCGGCAGGCCGTCGGCTCCGACGACGCAGCCCTGACGATCGCCGACTTCGACTGGGCGACGTTCGCGCCCGGCTTCACGGCGGTACGCGCAGGCCGACTGCTCGGCGACCTGCCCGAGGTCGAAGCCGCCACCGCAGGTACGCAGCCCGCAGGCGACCGTACCGACCGCTCGGGTGTGCCGCTCGCCGCGCACCTCGGGAGCCTGACCGAGAGCGACCGGGAGCCGTTCCTGCTCGACCTCGTCCGCACCCGGGTCGCCGAAGTGCTCGGCCACTCCGGTGCCGAGGACGTCGAGGCCGGCCGGGCCTTCCGTGAGATCGGCTTCGACTCGCTCACTGCCGTCGAACTCCGCAACCGGCTCGGCGCGACCACCGGACTGCGCCTGCCGGCGACGCTCGTCTACGACTACCCGACGCCGGCCGCGCTCGCCGCCCACCTCCTCGCCGAACTCCTCGGCACGCACGCCGCGGCCACCGACCAGGCGGCCGCGGCCGCCACCGCCGACGACGACCCGATCGCGATCGTCGCGATGAGCTGCCGCTTCCC
This sequence comes from Streptomyces sp. BR123, assembly GCF_013401435.1. Lineage (GTDB taxonomy): Bacteria > Actinomycetota > Actinomycetes > Streptomycetales > Streptomycetaceae > Streptomyces. The sequence goes on along the minus strand of NZ_JACBGN010000002.1, from coordinate 70,713 downwards.
CGGCGGGGTGCGCACTCCCGAGGACCTCTGGCAGCTGCTGGCGTCCGGCACCGACGCCATCTCGGACCTCCCGCTCGACCGCGGCTGGGACCTCGACTCCCTGTACGACGCCGATCCGGGCGCCGAGGGCACCTCGTACACCCGGCAGGGCGGCTTCCTCTACGACGCCGCCGACTTCGACGCCGACTTCTTCGGCATCTCGCCCCGCGAGGCCCTCGCCATGGACCCGCAGCAGCGCCTGCTGCTGGAGACCTCCTGGGAGGCGTTCGAACGGGCCGGCATCGACCCCGAGAGCCTGCGGGGCAGCCAGGCCGGCGTGTTCGTCGGCACCAACGGCCAGGACTACCTGTCCGTGCTCCTGGAAGACCCGTCCGGTCTCGAAGGCCACCTGGGCACGGGCAATGCCGCGAGCGTCGTCTCCGGCCGCCTGTCGTACGTGTTCGGCCTCGAAGGCCCGGCGGTCACCGTCGACACGGCCTGCTCCTCCTCCCTGGTCGCCCTGCACTGGGCGATCCAGGCGCTCCGCAACGGCGAATGCGACCTCGCCCTCGCGGGCGGTGTGACGGTGATGTCGACGCCCGGCACGTTCATCGAGTTCAGCCGGCAGCGCGGGCTGGCCGCGGACGGCCGCATCAAGGCCTTCGCGGCCGGAGCGGACGGTACGGGCTGGGGTGAGGGCGTCGGCATGCTGCTCGTGGAGCGGCTGTCGGACGCCCAGCGCAACGGCCACCCGGTGCTGGCGGTCGTGCGCGGTTCGGCTGTCAACCAGGACGGCGCGAGCAACGGCCTGACGGCGCCCAACGGGCCCTCGCAGCAGCGCGTGATCCGTCAGGCGCTCGCGAGCGCCGGTCTGTCGGCCGCGGACGTGGACGCCGTCGAGGCCCACGGCACGGGCACCACCCTGGGCGACCCGATCGAGGCACAGGCGCTGCTCGCCACGTACGGCCGGAACCGCACGGACGGCACGCCGCTGCTCCTCGGCTCCATCAAATCCAACATCGGGCACACGCAGGCCGCCGCCGGCGTCGCGGGCGTCATCAAGATGGTGCTGGCCATACAGCACGGAGTGCTGCCCCAGAGCCTCCACATCGACGCGCCCTCGCATCGGGTGGACTGGGAGGCGGGCGAGATCGAGCTGCTCACCGAGCGCCGCGACTGGCCCGAGACGGGCCGTCCGCGCCGGGCCGGCATCTCCTCCTTCGGCTTCAGCGGCACCAACGCCCACACGATCATCGAGCAGGCCCCGCCGGCGCAGACGGCACCCGAGGCGGAGGAGAACCCGCTGCCCCTGCCCCTGCTGGTCTCGGCGAAGAGCGAGGCGGCACTCCGCGCCCAGGCCGACGGCCTGCACGCGCGGCTGCTCGCCGACCCCGCACTCCGTCCGGCCGACGTCGGCGCGACCCTGGCGACCGGACGCTCCGCCTTCGAAGAGCGCGCGGCGGTGGTGGCCGCCGACCGGGCGGGCCTGCTCGCCGGCCTCACGGCGCTGGCGGCGGGCGACTCGGCGGCCGGGCTGGTCACGGGCTCGCCGGTCGGCGGCAAGGTCGCCTTCCTCTTCACGGGGCAGGGCAGCCAGCGCCTCGGCATGGGCCGTGAGCTGTACGACGCGTTCCCCGTGTTCGCGGATGCCCTGGACGAGGTGTGCGCCCGGTTCGGCCTCGACGTGCCGCTGAAGGACGTCCTGTTCGGAACGGACGCGGCTGTGTTGGACCGCACGGAGTACACGCAGCCGGCCCTGTTCGCCGTGGAGGTGGCGCTGTTCCGGCTCGTGGCGGGTTGGGGCCTGAAGCCGGACTTCCTGTCCGGCCACTCCATCGGTGAGATTGCGGCCGCGCACGTCGCCGGAGTTCTGTCCCTGGAGGACGCGTGCGCCCTGGTGGCGGCGCGCGGCCGGCTGATGCAGGCGCTCCCGGCCGGCGGGGCCATGATTGCCGTACAGGCCTCGGAGGACGAGGTCCTGCCCCTGCTCGCCGGGACCGACCGGGTGAGCATTGCCGCGATCAATGGCCCGCAGGCGGTCGTGGTCGCGGGTGACGAGGACGCGGCCGCCGCCATCGCCGAGGCCTTCCAGGCCCAGGGTCGGAAGACCAAGCGGCTGACGGTCAGCCACGCGTTCCACTCGCCGCACATGGACGCCATGCTCGACGACTTCCGTCGCGTGGTCGACGGCCTGTCCTTCGACGCCCCGCGCATCCCGGTCGTCTCCAACCTGACCGGCGCCCTCGTCTCGGACGAGATGGGGTCGGCGGACTTCTGGGTGCGGCACGTCCGGGAGGCGGTCCGCTTCCTCGACGGCGTCCGCGCCCTGGAGGCCGCAGGCGTGACGACGTACGTCGAGCTCGGGCCGGACGGCGTGCTGTCCGCCCTCGGCCAGGAGTGCGTCCGCGAGACCGGAGCCGCCTTCGTGCCCGCCGTACGCAAGGGCCGTCCGGAGGCCGAGACGGTGATGGCCGCCCTGGCCCGGAGCCATGTCCGCGGGATCCCCGTCGACTGGCAGGCCGTCTACGGGGCCGGTGCCGTACGGGTCGACCTGCCGACGTACGCCTTCCAGCGCCGCCGGTACTGGCCGGAGGCCGCACTGGTCCAGCGGCGCGTGGCCGCGGGCAGCGGCTCGGCTGCGGACGGCCTGCGCTACCGGGTGTCGTGGAAGCCGCTGGCCGATGCCGCGGCTGCCGCGCGACTGTCCGGTGCCTGGCTGGTGGTGACCCCTGCCGGCGGTGTCGACGGTGTGTCGGCCGTGGTGGAGGCCCTGGCCGGCCGAGGGGCCGAGGTCCGGCAGGTGGTCGTCGAGTCCGGTGCCGACCGTGGTGCCTTGGCCGGTCTGCTGTCCGAGGCCGGATCGGTGCCGGTCGCCGGGGTGGTGTCGCTGCTCGCCCTGAACGAGGACGCGGGCGTGGTGCCCACGGCCGTGCTGGTCCAGGCGTTGGGCGATGCCGGGGTGGAGGCGCCGCTGTGGTGCCTGACCCGTGGCGCGGTGAGCGTGGGACGTTCCGACCGGCTCGTATCGGCGGTGCAGGCTCAGACGTGGGGTCTGGGCCGGGTGGCCGCCCTGGAGCTGCCCGAGCGTTGGGGTGGTCTGGTCGACCTGCCCGAGGTGTGGGACGAGCGGGCCATGGCCCGACTCGTCGGCCTCCTCGCCGGCGGTGTCGCCGGTGAGGACCAGGGCGCCGTCCGCTCCTCCGGGGTCTTCGGACGTCGGATCGTCCGCGTCTCGGCCAGCACCTCCGAATCCTGGACGCCGTCCGGGACGGTGTTGGTGACCGGTGGTACGGGTGCCCTCGGTGGACATGTGGCGCGTTGGCTGGCCGGTGCGGGTGCCGGGCGGCTGGTGCTGACCAGCCGCCGGGGTGCGGATGCGCCCGGTGCCGCGGAACTGGCCGCCGAGCTGGCGGAACTCGGCGCCGAGGTGTCGGTCGTGGCGTGTGACGCCGCCGATCGCGACGCCCTGCGGACGCTGCTGGCGGCGGAGGCCGAGAACCTGACGGCGGTCGTGCACACCGCCGGTGTGCTCGACGACGGCGTCCTGGACTCCCTGACGCCGGACCGTTTCGAGAGCGTCCTGAGGGCGAAGGCCGTGTCGGCGCTCCACCTGCACGAGCTGACCGTCGAACTCGGCATCGAACTCTCCGCCTTCGTGCTGTTCTCCTCCGTCACAGGGATCTGGGGAACCGCCGGTCAGGCCAACTACGCCGCCGCGAACGCCTACCTCGACGCCCTCGCCGAGCAGCGGCGTGCCGCGGGCCTGGCCGCGACGTCGATCGCGTGGGGCCCGTGGGCCGAGGGCGGCATGGCCGCCGACGAGGCCCTCGAAGCCCGCATGCGCCAGGGCGGCGTACCGCCGATGGCCGCCGAGTCGGCCCTCGACGCCCTCCAACGCGCCCTCGACGCACACGACACCGTCGTCGCCGTCGCGGACGTGGACTGGGAGCGGTTCGCCCCCGGCTTCACGACGGTGCGCCCCAGCCGCCTCCTCGCCGAACTGCCCGAGGCCCGCGGCGCCTTCGCATTCGCCGGCCGCGCCGGTGGTGAGGGGCCGGGTGACACGTCTGCGGGCGGCCGTCACTCCCTCACGGAGCGGCTGGCGGGTCTCACCGCGGCCGAGCGGGACCGGCTGCTGCTCGACCTCGTGCGCAAGGAGGTCGCGGCGGTCCTCGGCCACGCCGGCGCGGACAGCATTGCCGCGGGACGGGCGTTCAAGGAGCTCGGCTTCGACTCGCTGACCGCCGTCGAGCTGCGCAACCGGCTCGGCGCGGCCACCGGACTGCGCCTCCCGGCCACGCTGATCTACGACTACCCGACCTCCGCCGACCTGGCGGACCAGCTCCGGGCCGAACTCCTCGGCACCGAAGCCGAGTCGGCCGCCGCCATCCCGGCCGTCCGAGCCGCCGCCGCCGACGATCCGATCGCGATCGTCGCGATGAGCTGCCGCTTCCCGGGCGGGGTCCGCACCCCCGAGGAGCTCTGGCAGCTGCTGGCCGCCGGCGGCGACGCCATCGGCGAGTTCCCGGCCGACCGCGGCTGGGACGCCGAGGAGCTGTTCGGGCCGCGGCTCGGGCAGGACGCCTCGTACGCCCGCGAAGGCGGATTCCTCTATGACGTCGCGGAGTTCGACCCGGCGTTCTTCGGGATCTCGCCGCGTGAGGCCCTGGCCATGGACCCGCAGCAGCGGCTCCTGCTGGAAACCTCCTGGGAGGCGTTCGAGCGGGCCGGCATCGACCCCTCGTCGGTGCGGGGCAGCCAGACCGGTGTCTTCGTCGGCACCAACGGCCAGGACTACCTGTCGCTCGTGCTGAACTCCGCCGACGGCGGCGACGGCTTCATGAGCACCGGCAACTCCGCCAGTGTCGTCTCCGGCCGGCTCTCCTACGTCTTCGGGCTCGAAGGCCCGGCCGTCACCGTCGACACCGCCTGCTCGGCGTCCCTCGTGGCACTGCACCTCGCCGTGCAGGCGCTCCGCAGCGGCGAGTGCTCGATCGCGCTCGCCGGCGGTGTCACCGTGATGTCGACGCCGGGTGCCTTCGTCGAGTTCAGTCGGCAGGGCGGGCTCGCCGCGGACGGACGGATCAAGGCCTTCGCGGCCGGTGCGGACGGCACGGGCTGGGGTGAGGGCGTCGGCATGCTGCTCGTGGAGCGGTTGTCGGACGCGCAGGCCAACGGCCACCCGGTGCTGGCGGTCGTGCGCGGTTCGGCCGTCAACCAGGACGGCGCGAGCAACGGTCTGACGGCGCCCAACGGGCCCTCGCAGCAGCGCGTGATCCGCGCCGCCCTGACGAGTGCCGGTCTGTCGGCCGCCGAGGTCGACGTGGTCGAGGCGCACGGCACCGGCACCAAGCTGGGCGACCCGATCGAGGCGCAGGCGCTGCTGGCCACGTACGGGCAGGACCGTTCGGCGGACCAGCCGCTGCTCCTCGGCTCGATCAAGTCGAACATCGGGCACACGCAGGCCGCGGCCGGTGTCGCGGGCGTTATCAAGATGGTCATGGCCATGCGCCACGGAGTGCTTCCGCAGACCCTGCACGTGGACGAGCCCACCCCGCACGTCGACTGGACCGCGGGCGACATCGAGCTCCTCACCGAGCAGCGGGCCTGGCCCGAGACCGGGCGCCCGCGCCGCGCCGGCGTGTCCTCGTTCGGCGTGAGCGGTACGAACGCCCACACCATCCTCGAACAGGCGCCGCCGACGGCCACGGCTCCCGAGCCGGCCGATTCGGCAGAGCCCGAGAGCCCCGGCACCTGGCCGTGGATCCTGTCGGGCCGGACGGAGACGGCCCTGCGTCAGCAGGCCGCCCGGCTCCTCGCGCACCTCGACGGGCACGGCGAGCTGCGGCCTCTGGACATCGGCCACTCGCTCGCGGCCGGCCGGGCGGTCCTCGACCACCGCGCCGTGATCGTCGCCGAAGCGGGGGAGGAGTACCGCGAGGCGCTGACCGCGCTCGCGGCGGGCGACTCCGCCGCCGGGCTCACCCAGGGCGTTGCGCGGGCGGAACGGCAGGTGGCCTTCCTGTTCACCGGGCAGGGCAGCCAGCGCCTCGGCATGGGGCGCGAGCTGTACGGCACCCACCCGGTGTTCGCGGACGCGCTGGACGCGATCTGCGCCCGTATGGACGCCCACCTGGAACTGCCTCTGAGGGACGTGCTGTTCGGCGCGGACGCCGAGCTGCTGGACCGGACCGAGTACACCCAGCCGGGGCTGTTCGCGGTCGAGGTGGCGCTGTACCGGCTCGTCGAGAGCTGGGGTGTGCGCCCGGACTTCCTGTCGGGTCACTCCATCGGTGAGATCGCCGCCGCGCACGTAGCGGGCGTCCTGTCGCTGGAGGACGCGTGCGCCCTGGTGGCGGCGCGCGGCCGCCTGATGCAGGCGCTGCCCGCCGGCGGGGTGATGGTCGCGGTCCAGGCCTCGGAGGGCGAGGTCCTCCCGCTGCTCGGCGACACAGACCGGGTGAGCATCGCCGCGGTCAACGGGCCGCAGTCGGTGGTCGTGGCCGGTGACGAGGACGTGGCGGTCGCCATCGCCGCGCACTTCGAGGCGGAGGGCCGCAAGACCAAGCGGCTGACGGTCAGCCACGCCTTCCACTCGCCGCACATGGACGGCATGCTGGCCGACTTCCGCAAGGTGGCCGAGCAGCTCACGTACGCGGCCCCGCGCATCCCGGTCGTCTCCAACCTGACCGGCGCCCTCGCCGGCGACGACATGGCCTCGGCCGACTTCTGGGTCCGGCACGTCCGCGAGGCCGTCCGCTTCCTCGACGGTGTCCGCACCCTGGAAGCCGCCGGCGTCACCGCGTACCTCGAACTCGGGCCCGACGGCGTGCTGTCCGCGCTCGCCCAGGACTGCCTGACCGCCGACGGCAGCACCGACAGCGCCGTCTTCGTGGCCCTGCTCCGCAAGGGCCGGCAGGAGGCCGAGTCCCTCGCCGCCGCCCTCGGCCGGGCCCACGTCCAGGGGGTGACGGTCGACTGGACGGCGTACTTCTCCGGCACCGGCGCCCGGCAGGTCGACCTGCCCACGTACGCCTTCCAGCGAGAGCGCTACTGGGTCGACTCCTTCGCCGCGGCCGAGGACGCCGCCTCGCTCGGCATCGCAGCGGCCGGGCACCCGCTGCTCGGCGCCGCCGTCGAACTGCCCGGGACCGGCGGCTTCCTGTTCACCGGCCGGCTCTCCCGCCGGACGCACCCGTGGCTGGCCGACCACGTCGTGGCCGATTCGGTGGTCGTCCCGGGCGCGGTCCTCGTCGAGCTCGCGCTGCGGGCCGGCGATGAGGCCGGCTGCGGGCACCTGGAGGAACTGACCGGCGAGGAGCCGCTCGTCCTCCCCGAGGACGGAGCCGTACAGCTCCGGCTCACCGTGGGCGGAGCCGACGACACCGGCCGCCGCCCGGTGGAGATACACAGCCGCACGGAGGCGGGCGAGGGCGACGGGCCGTCCGGCGGGGCCTGGTCCCGGCACGCCACCGGGTTCCTCACCGCGGACGCGGCCGAGGGCGCCGGTGGGCCCGCCGAGGCCCACAGCACCGCACCCTGGCCGCCCGCCGACGCCGACGAGGTCCCCGTCGACGCGGTCCGCGACCGGCTCGCGGCCGCGGGCCTCCACCACGGGCCCGCCCTCAGGACCCTGACCGGTGTCTGGGTACGGGGCGAGGAGGTCTTCGCGCAGGCCCGGCTGTCCGACGGGCTGCGCGCCTCCGCGGGCGGATTCGCCCTGCACCCGGCCCTGCTCGACACCGCCGTCCAGGCGCTCGCGGCGACTGCCGACACCGGCGACTCCGCCGCCCGCGAAGCCCTCACCTGGCGCGGGATGGCGCTGCACGCGGTCGGCGCGGACAGCCTGCGCCTGCGGATCACCGCCCGCGCCGGCTCCGGCACCGTGTCCGTCGAACTGGCCGACGAGCAGGGCGCGCCGGTCGCGTCCGTCCGGGAGATGGTGACCCGCGAGCTCGACGCCGAGCGGTTCGCGGCGGCCCCGGACGGAGCGTCGCCGGACGGGCTGTTCCGTCTCGACTGGGTGCGTACGGCGGCGCAGGCCCGCCCTGCTGCTGCGACCCTCGCGGTCATCGCGTCCTCGGGCACCGCCACCGACACGCAGGCCGGTCTGGGTGCCGCGCTGGGGCGGGCGGGGGTTCCCGCCGCCGCGTACGAGGACCTCGGCGCGTTGGAAGCGGCCGTCGCGGCGGGGAAGCAGCCGCTGCCCGACACCGTGGTCGTCCCGTTCATGACGCCCGCCGCCACTGCCGCCACCGGAACCGCCGGCATCTCCGCACCGGACGCCGACCGCCTCGCGCAGGACGCGCGGGAGGTGACGCACCGCGTGCTCGCGACCGTGCAGGGCTGGCTGGACAACGGCCGCTTCGCCGGTGCCCGCCTGGCCGTCGTCACCCGCGGCGCGGTGGCCGCCCACGGGGACATCGAGGCGGGCGACCTCGCCCACACCCCGGTATGGGGCCTGCTGCGGGCCGCACAGACCGAGCACCCGGACCGGTTCGTCCTCGTCGACCTCGACGACGCCGAGGCCTCCGCCCGGGCCCTGCCCGCCGCCCTCGCGTCCGCCGAACCCGAACTGGCCGTACGCGGCGGCGCCCTGTACGCACCCCGCCTGGCCCGGGCGGACGCCCGGACGGCGGCCACCGGTGAACCGGCCGGCCGCATCGACACACGCGGCACGGTCCTCGTCACCGGGGCCGGCGGCGGCCTCGCCGGCCTCCTCGCCCGCCACCTGGTCGCCGAGCACGGCGTACGGCACCTGCTGCTCACCGGCCGCCGGGGCGCCGACACCGACACCGCGCCCGAACTCACGGACCAGCTCGTCGCGTTGGGCGCCGAGGTCACCTGGGCCGCGTGCGACGTCGCCGACCGGGAGGCGCTGGCCGCGCTCCTGGAGTCCGTACCGGCCGAGCGTCCGCTGACGGCGGTCGTGCACACCGCGGCCGTGCTGGACGACGGCATCGTGGACCTCCTCACCCCCGAGCGCGTCGACCGGGTCCTGCGGCCCAAGGTGGAGGGGGCGCTGCACCTGCACGAGCTCACCCGTCACCTCGACCTGTCGGCGTTCGTCCTGTTCTCCGCCGCCGCCGGCACCCTCGGCGCCGCAGGCCAGGCCAACTACGCCGCGGCGAACGTGTTCCTCGACGCCCTCGCCCGGCACCGGCGGGCCCGCGGGCTTGCGGCCCTGTCCCTGGTGTGGGGCATGTGGGCCGAGGAGCGCGGCATGGCGGGCCGGCTCACCGAGGCGGAGCAGGAACGCGCCGCACGCGGCGGAGTCACCCCGCTGTCGGCGGCGGAGGGCCTGGCCCTCTTCGACGCCGCCCTTGCCGCCGGGGACGACGAGCCGGTCCTGCTGCCGGTCGGCCTCGACCTTCCGACCCTGCGGGCCCGGGCGGCGGACGGCGGGCTCCTGCCCGTGTTCCGCGGTCTGGTCCGGACACCTGTCCGGCAGCGGCGCACGGCGTCGCCGGTCCCCGGCGCGAACGGCGCGGCGGACACGGCCGCGACCGCGTCCACCGGAACCGGCGCCCAGACGCTCACCGAACGGCTGGCCGGCGTGCCGGCGGCCGAACGGGAGCGGACCGTGGTGGACCTGGTCCGCAGCCAGGCGGCCGCCGTACTCGGGTACAGGTCGGCGGAGGCCATCGGAGAGGAGCAGGCGTTCAAGGAGCTCGGCTTCGACTCGCTGACCGCCGTCGAACTCCGCAACCGGCTCGGCGCGGCCGCCGGCTTCCGGCTGCCCGCCACCCTGATCTACGACCACCCGACCCCGGCGGCCCTCGCCCGGCACCTGCTGGACGAGGTCGCCCCGGACGGCACGGCAGAGCGGAAGCTCTCCGTACTGGAGGAACTCGACCGCCTGGAGAGCACCTTCTCCTCGCTGGACCCGGCGGAACTGGCCGCGGCGGCCGGCGACGACGCGGCCCACGCACGCATCGCGGTGCGCCTCCAGACCCTCCTCGCCCAGTGGAACGACGCCCGCCGCACCGACGGCGCGACGACCACCGCGGACGAGATCGAGGACGCGAGCGACGACGAGCTGTTCGCGCTCATCGACAAGAAGTTCGGCCAGGGCTGAACCCCACCCACCCCCAGGCCGTACCGCCGGAACCCCTGTTCCGGCGGTACGGCCACCGCCTTCCCGAATTTCCTCAAATATCCTCGGGCCCCCGAGGTCCCAGAACTCCCTTGAACTTCCTTGCACTCTCCTGAGTCCCACCGCGGTCTCGACCACGCGAATAGGTGAAGCGCCAGTGGCGAACGAAGCAAAGCTCCGCGAATACCTCAAGAAGGTCACGACGGATCTCGACGAGGCGTACGGACGCCTGCGGGACATCGAAAGCCAGGCCCACGAGCCGATCGCCATCACGGCAATGGGCTGCCGCTTCCCCGGAGGCGTACGAACCCCCGAGGAACTGTGGGACCTGCTCGCCTCCGGCGGCGACGCCCTCACCGAATTCCCCACCGACCGGGGCTGGGACCTGGACCACCTGTTCTCGGACGACCCCGACGAGCAGGGCACCTCCACCACCCGCGAGGGCGGCTTCCTCGGCGGCGCCTGCGCGTTCGACGCCGACTTCTTCGGGATCTCCCCGCGCGAGGCCATGGCCATGGACCCGCAGCAGCGGCTGCTGCTGGAGACCTCCTGGGAGGCGTTCGAACGGGCCGGCATCGACCCGAACAGCCTCCGCGGCAGCCAGTGCGGCGTGTTCGTCGGCATGAACGGCTCGGACTACCTGACCCCGCTGCTGGAAGCGGCCGACGACTACGCGGGCCACCTCGGCACCGGCAACGCCTCCAGCGTCCTGTCCGGCCGGCTCTCCTACGCCTTCGGCCTCGAAGGCCCGGCCGTCACCGTCGACACCGCCTGCTCGGCCTCGCTCGTCGCCCTCCACCTGGCCGTGCAGGCGCTCCGGGCGGGAGAGTGCACCCTGGCCGTCGCCGGCGGCGTGCACGTGATGTCCACCCCCGGCCTCTTCGTCGAGTTCAGCAAGCAGCGCGGACTGTCCGCGGACGGCCGGTGCAAGGCGTTCGCGGCCGGAGCCGACGGCTTCGGCCCCGCCGAGGGCGTGGGCGTGCTGCTGCTGGAGCGGCTCTCCGACGCACGGAGGAACGGCCGCCCCGTACTGGCCGTGGTCCGAGGCTCGGCCGTCAACCAGGACGGCGCGAGCAATGGCCTGACCGCCCCGAACGGTCCGTCGCAGCAGCGCGTCATCCGGCAGGCCCTCGCCAACGCCCGGCTCTCCGCCGACCAGGTCGACGCGGTCGAGGCCCACGGCACGGGTACGTCGCTCGGTGACCCGATCGAGGCGCAGGCGCTGCTCGCGACGTACGGCCAGGACCGCCCGGCGGACCTGCCGCTGCTGCTCGGGTCGGTCAAGTCCAACATCGGGCACACCCAGGCCGCCGCCGGTGTCGCCGGTGTGATGAAGATGGTGCTGGCCATGCAGCACGGCGTGCTGCCGCAGAGCCTGCACATCGAAGAGCCGTCCCCGCACGTGGACTGGGAGGCCGGCGCCGTCGCCCTGCTCACGGAGCGGACGCCGTGGCCCGAGACGGCGCATCCGCGCCGCGCGGGTGTGTCGGCGTTCGGCTTCAGCGGCACGAACGCGCACGTGATCGTGGAACAGGCGCCGGAAGCGGAGGCGGAGGCCCCGGAGACGGAGCCCCGCTCGGCGATGCCCGTGGTGCCGTGGGTGCTGTCGGGCAAGAGCGCGGCCGCACTGCGGGCGCAGGCGGAGCGGCTGTCGGACTGGGCGGCCGGTGCGCCTTCGGTGGACCCGGTGGACGTGGGCTGGTCGCTGGCGTCGACCCGGGCCGGCCTGGAGCACCGGGCCGTGGTGCTGGGCGACCACGCTGCCGGTGTTGCCGCGGTGGCGTCGGGCGGGCTGGCTGCGGGTGTGGTGACCGGGTCCGTGGTCGGTGGGAAGACCGTGTTCGTGTTCCCGGGGCAGGGTTCGCAGTGGGTGGGCATGGCCGAGGCGCTGCTGGAGTCCTCTCCTGTGTTTGCTGCCCGGGTGGATGAGTGTGCGAAGGCGCTGGAGCCCTTCACCGACTGGTCGTTGGTGGACGTGCTCCGGGGCGCCGACGGCGCGCCCTCGCTCGACCGCGTCGACGTGGTGCAGCCGGCCCTGTTCGCGGTGATGGTGTCTCTGGCCGACGTCTGGCGCGCCGCGGGTGTGCGGCCCGGCGCCGTGATCGGCCACTCCCAGGGCGAGATCGCCGCCGCGTGTGTGGCGGGGATCCTGTCCCTGGAGGATGCGGCGCGGGTGGTGGCTCTGCGGAGTCAGGCGATCGGGCGGGTGCTGGCCGGTTTGGGCGGCATGGTGTCGGTGCCGCTGCCGGCCGGTGAGGTGCGGGAGCGGATTGCGGCGTGGGGTGAGGAGCGGATCTCCGTTGCCGCCGCCAACGGGCCGTCGTCGGTGGTGGTGTCGGGTGAGGTCCGGGCCCTGGACGAGTTCCTGGCCGCCTGCGAGGCCGACGGTGTGCGGGCCAAGCGGATCGCGGTGGACTACGCCTCGCACTCCGCGCAGGTCGACCTGCTGCGCGAGGAGCTCGCGGAGCTGCTGGCGCCGATCGAGCCCCGGGCCGCCGAGGTTCCCTTCCTGTCCACCGTCACCGGTGAGTGGGTCAAGGGTCCGGAACTGGACGCGGGGTACTGGTTCCGCAACCTGCGGCAGACGGTGGAGCTGGAGAACGCCACCCGTGCCCTTCTGGACCAGGGCTTCGGCGTGTTCGTCGAGTCCAGCCCGCACCCGGTGCTGACCGTCGGCATGCAGGAGACGGTGGAGGACTCCGGCCGTGAGGCCGCTGTCCTCGGTTCCCTGCGCCGCAACGAGGGCGGCCTGGAGCGGTTCTGGCTGTCGCTCGCCGAGGCCTGGGTCCGCGGTGTGGCGGTCGACTGGGACGCGGTGTACGCGGGCACGGGCGCCCAGCGTACGGAGCTGCCCACCTACGCCTTCCAGTCCCGGCGGTACTGGCCGGAGGCGGCCCCCGCCGAACCGGAGGGGCTGCAGGCGGAGAGCGCGGCCGACGCCCGCTTCTGGGACGCCGTCGAACGCGAGGACATCACGGCCCTGGCCGAAGCCCTCGCCTTCGACACCCCCGACGCGATCCGGTCGCTCGGTTCGGTCCTGCCCGGCCTCTCCTCCTGGCGGCGGCAGAGCCGTGAGGAGTCCACGGTCGACGGCTGGCGCTACCGCATCACCTGGAAGGCCCTCGCCGACACCACCGCCACCCGGCTGTCCGGGACCTGGCTGGTCGTCGTGCCCGAGGCACTGTCCGGTCCGGCCGGGGACACGGCCGCCGCCGTCCTGCGCACCCTCGCCGACCGCGGCGCCGAGGTCCGCACCCTCACCGTGGCGGCCGACGCGGCCGACCGGGGCACGCTCACCGCCGCCATCGAGGCCGCCGAGGACGCGGCGACCGCCCCGAACGGGGTCCTCTCCCTCCTCGCCCTCGGCGACGGCAACCACTTCGGGGCCGGACTCGCGCTGTCCCAGGCCCTCGGGGACGCCGACGTCACCGCACCCCTGTGGTGCGTCACCCGCGGCGCGGTCGCCGCCGGACGCTCCGACCGGGTCGACGACCCGGAGCAGGCCCTCCACTGGGGTCTGGGACGCGTCGCCTCCATGGAGCAGGGCGGCCGCTGGGGCGGCCTGGTCGACCTGCCCCCGCAGGCCGACGACCGGTCCCTGGAACGGCTCGTCGGGGTCCTGGCCGGAGACGGCGCCGAGGACCAGGTCGCCGTACGGCCCTCCGGGCTCCTCGTACGACGCCTCGTCCGCGCCCGCCTCGACGGAACTCCGCCGGTACGGGACTGGCGCCCCGGCGGCACGACCCTCGTGACCGGCGGTACGGGCGCGCTCGGCGCGCACGTGGCCCGCTGGCTCGCCGCGAACGGCGCCGAGCACCTCGTCCTCGCCGGCCGCCGCGGCCCCGACGCCCCCGGCGCCGCCGAACTGCGCGAGGAACTCACCGCACTCGGCGCCGAGGTGACGATCGCCGCCTGCGACGTCAGCGACCGCGACGCCCTCGCCGAACTCCTCGCGGCCGTCCCCGCGGACCGGCCGCTCACCGCGGTGTTCCATGCCGCCGCGGCCGTCGACGACGGGGTCATCGAGACGCTCACCCCCGAGCAGGTGGCCGCCGTCCTGCGGGTCAAGGTCGACGCGACCCGGCACCTGCACGAGCTGACCCGCGACCTCGGCCTCGACCTGTCCGCGTTCGTCCTCTTCTCCTCCTTCGCCGCCACCTTCGGCGCCCCCGGACAGGGCAACCAGGCACCAGGCAACGCCTTCCTCGACGCCTTCGCCGAGTACCGGCGGGCCGTCGGCCTGCCCGCCACCTCCCTCGCCTGGGGCCCCTGGGGCAGCGCGGACCCGGACGACAGCGCCGCCGGCGACCGGATGCGCCGCCACGGCATCCTCGCCATGCGGCCCGAGCAGACCCTGGCCTCGCTCCGGCACGCCCTGGACCGCGACGAGACCACCCTGACCGTGGCCGACATGGACTGGAAGCGGTTCACGCTCGCCTTCACCGCCGACCGGGCCCGGCCGCTGCTCCTGGACCTCCCCGAAGCCCGGCGGGTCATCGAGAGCGCGGAGCGGGAGTCCGCCGAGGACCTGACCGGGGGAGTACCGATCGGCCGGCAGCTCGCCGGACTGCCCGGGGTCGAGCAGGAACGCCTCCTGCTCGACCTGGTGCGCACGGCCGTCGCCGCCGTCCTCGGACACGCCGACCTGACGGCCGTCGAAGCCGGCCGCGCCTTCAAGGAGCTCGGCTTCGACTCCCTCACCTCCGTCGAACTGCGCAACCGCCTCGGCGCGGTCAGCGGGCTGAAGCTGCCGGCCAGCCTGGTCTTCGACCACCCCACCCCGGCCGCCGTCGCCGCCTTCCTGCGTGCCGGGATCGTGCCCGATGCGGTGGCCGGAGGGGCCCCGCTGCTGGAGGAACTCGACCGGCTGGAGTCCGTCCTCGAACAGGGCACCGCCGACAACGTCGTACGGGCCCGGGTGACCATGCGGCTCCAGGCACTGCTGGCCAAGTGGAACGCAGGCGACGACCCGGCCGCGGCCGCCCGACACACCGGCACGGCCGCCGCGGACGGCTCCGCGCCCGGCCTCGGCGGCACGGAAGACGACCCGGACGCCGGCCCCGACGGCGTCGAGCACCTCCAGGACGCGACCGACGAGGAGCTGTTCGCCTTTATCAACAAGGGCCTCGGCCGTTATTGACGGCCTGCCGATTATTGGTGAAGATGGCCAGCCCCCCGCGTAATCGACGGTAATACGTCCGGGGGTCGCTGCCCCCTGCGCACTCCGGCTCCCTGGGGTGCGTAGGGGGCAGTTAGGGGTTGTCGGGGAGATTGAGCGGCAAATAGCCTGCCGCCGAGCAATCGCTTCGCTCGCTATGCGAAGCTCCGCATTTCCGATGTCAATTCTCGGCTCTGCGCTCAGTCTTTCCGATGCCGTCTGCTGCAAATTGGGTGGTTGCGTTACATGGCGAACGAACAAACGCTGCGGGACTACCTGAAGCTGGTCACAGCGGATCTGCACCAGACGCGTCAGAGGCTCCGCGACGTCGAGGCGAAGAACCAGGACCCCATCGCCATCGTCGGCATGGGCTGCCGCTACCCGGGCGGCGCGACCTCGCCCGAAGGCCTGTGGCAGCTGGTCGTGGACGAGGCCGACGCCATCACCGGGTTCCCCGCCGAGCGCGGCTGGGACATGGACACCGTCTACCACCCGGACCCCGAGAACCCCGGCACCAGCTACGCGGACCAGGGCGGCTTCGTCCGGGACTTCGCCCGCTTCGACCCGTCGCTCTTCGGGATCTCCCCCCGCGAGGCCCTCGCCATGGACCCGCAGCAGCGGCTCCTCCTGGAAACCTCGTGGGAGGCGTTCGAGCGCGCCGGCATCGACCCGACGTCGATGCGCGGCAAGCAGGTCGGCGTGTTCGTCGGCACCAGCAGCCACGACTACCTGACCGCGCTGCTGAGCTCATCGGAGAACGTGGAGGGCTACCTCGGCACCGGCAACGCGGCGAGCGTCGCCTCGGGCCGCCTGTCGTACACCTTCGGCCTCGAAGGCCCGGCCGTCACCGTCGACACGGCCTGCTCCTCCTCCCTCGTCGCCCTGCACCTGGCCGTGCAGGCGCTGCGCAACGGCGAATGCTCGCTCGCCCTCGCCGGCGGCGCCACCCTGATGGCGGCGCCCGGCACCTTCATCGACTACAGCAAGCAGCGCGGCCTCGCCGTCGACGGCCGCTGCAAGGCGTTCTCGCCGGACGCCGACGGCTTCAGCCTCGCCGAAGGCGTCGGCATCCTCCTCGTCGAGCGGCTCTCCGACGCCCGCCGCAAGGGCCACCACGTCCTCGCCGTCATCCGCGGCACCGCCGTCAACCAGGACGGCGCCAGCAACGGCCTGACCGCCCCCAACGGGCCCTCCCAGCAGCGGGTCATCCTCCAGGCGCTGTCCAACGCCCGGCTCACCCCCGACCAGGTCGACGCCGTCGAGGCGCACGGTACGGGAACCGGACTCGGCGACCCCATCGAAGCCCAGGCGATCATCGCCACGTACGGCCAGGACCGGCCCGACGGCCGCCCGCTGTGGCTCGGCTCGCTGAAGACCAACATCGGCCACGCACAGGCCGCCGCCGGCGTCGCCGGCGTCATCAAGAGCGTCATGGCGATGCGGCACGGCGTGCTGCCGCGCACCCTGCACGTGTCCGAGCCCACCCCGCACGTCGACTGGACGGCGGGCGAGGTGGCCCTGCTCACCGAGGCACGGCCCTGGCCGCGGCACGACGGGCCCCGCCGGATCGGCGTCTCGTCCTTCGGCATGAGCGGCACCAACGCCCACGTCATCCTGGAGAGCGGCGACGAGCCCGCAGCGGAGGAACAGGCCGCCGACGGCCTGCCCGCGGCCGCCGAGCCGACCGCCGAGCCGACCGCCGAGCCTGCCGTCTGGCCCGTCGTCCTGTCCGGCAAGACCCAGGCCGCTCTGCGCGCCCAGGCGGCAGCCCTCCACGCCCACCTCACCGATCGGCCCGGGCTCCGTATCGGCGACGTCGCCTCCGCGCAGGCGCTCACCCGCGCCGCCCTCGACCGCCGTGCCGCGGTCATCGCGGACGACCGCGACGGACTCCTCGCCGGGCTCGCCGCCCTCGCCGAGGGCCGGCCGTCGGCCGACGTGGTCGAAGGGAGCGCCACGGAAGGCAAACTGGCGTTCCTGTTCACCGGACAGGGCAGCCAGCGGCTGGGGATGGGCCGGGAACTGTACGACACCCACCCGGTCTTCGCCGCCGCGCTGGACGCGGTGTGCGAGCGGCTCGACCCGCTCCTCGAACTTCCGCTGAAGGAAGTGCTGTTCGGGACGGACGCAGAGCTGCTGAACCGCACCGGCCACACCCAGCCCGCGCTGTTCGCGGTCGAGGTCGCGCTGTACCGGCTCGTGGAGAGCTGGGGTCTGCGCCCCGACTTCCTGGCCGGGCACTCCATCGGCGAGATCGCCGCCGCCCATGTGGCCGGCGTGTTCTCCCTGGACGACGCGTGCACGCTGGTCGCAGCCCGCGGCCGGCTGATGCAGGAACTGCCCGCCGGCGGTGCGATGATCGCGGTCGAGGCGTCGGAGGACGAGGTCCTCCCGCTCCTCACCGACCGCGTCGGCATCGCCGCCGTCAACGGCCCCCGGTCGGTCGTAGTCGCCGGCGACGAGGACGCGGCCGCCGCCCTCGCGTCCGGTTTCGAGGCACAGGGCCGCAAGACCAAGCGCCTGACGGTCAGCCACGCCTTCCACTCGCCGCACATGGACGGCATGCTCGACGCCTTCCGCCGGGTGGCGGAGGGGATCGCGTACGAGGTGCCGCGCATCCCCGTCGTGTCCTGCCTGACCGGCGCCCTCGCCGGCGGCGACATGGCCTCTGCCGGCTTCTGGGTGCGGCACGTCCGCGAGGCCGTCCGCTTCCTCGACGCCGTCCGCTGGCTGGAGAGCCGCGGCGTCACCGCGTACGTCGAACTCGGCCCCGGAGGCGTCCTCTCCGCCCTCGGCCAGGACTGCCAGACCGCCACCGGCCCCCGCGCCGCCGCCTTCCTGCCCGCCCTGCGCGCCGACCGCCCCGAGGCCCGGACCCTCGCCGCCGCCGTCGCGGGCGCCCACGTCCGCGGGCTCTCCCCCGACTGGGCCGCCCGCTTCGCGGGCACCGGCACCCGTCGCGTCGAGCTGCCCACGTACGCCTTCCAGCGCGAGCTGTACTGGCCCCGCGACCCCTTCACCGACTTCACCGAACCTGCCGACGGCCGCGAACTCGGCGCCACCGACGCCCGGTTCTGGGAGGCCGTCGACAGCGAGGACCTCGCCGCGCTCGCCGACACCCTCGGCGTCGCCGGAGACGAGCCGCTCAGCAGTGTGCTGCCCGCCCTCTCCGCCTGGCACCGCCGCCACCGCGACCGCGACACCGTCGGCGGCTGGCGCTACCGGATCACCTGGAAGCCGCTCACCGACACCGAGCCCGCGCCCCCGGCCGGCCACTGGCTCCTCGCCGTGCCCGCCGGCCACGCCGACGCCCCCTGGGCCGTCGCCGCCGCCGGAGCCCTGGCAGCCCGCGGCGTCACCGTCAGCACTCTCACCGTCGACACGACGGCCGACGACCGGGCCGCCCTCGCCCACCGGATCCGTGAGACCCCGGCCGGGACGGACACCCCCGCCGGAGTGCTCTCCCTGCTCGCCCTCGACGAGCAGCCGCATCCCGAGGACCCGGCCCTGACCGCCGGCCTCGCCGCCACCCTCGCCCTCGTCCAGGCCCTCGGCGACGCCGACGTCGACGCCCCGCTCTGGGCCGCCACCCAGGGGGCGGTGTCCACCGGCCGCTCCGACCGCCTCACCGGAACCGCCCAGGCCGCCGTCTGGGGCTTCGGACGCACCGCCGCGCTCGAACTCCCCGCCCGCTGGGGCGGCCTCGTCGACCTGCCCCCGGCCCCCGACGAGCGCTCCGCCGCCCGTCTCGCGGACGTCCTGGGCGGCATCGGCACCGAGGACCACCTCGCCGTCCGCTCCACCGGCGTCTTCGCCCGCAGGCTGGTCCGCGCCCCCCGGGAGCAGGATCCCGCCACCGAGTGGACCGCCTCCGGCACCGCCCTGATCACCGGCGGCACCGGCGCCCTCGGCGGCCACGTGGCCCGCTGGCTCGCCCGCAACGGCGCCGAGCACCTGCTCCTCGTCAGCCGGCGCGGCCCCGAGGCCGACGGCGCGGCCGAACTCGCCGCCGGACTCCGCGACCTGGGCGCCCGGGTCACCCTCGCGGCCTGCGACGCCGCCGACCGCGACGCCGTCGCCGAGCTGCTCGCCGGCATTCCGGCCGACCTGCCGCTGACCACCGTCGTCCACGCCGCCGGTGTCCTCGACGACGGTGTCCTCGACGCCCAGACCCCGCGCCGCCTGGCCGGAGTCCTCCGCCCCAAGGCGCACGCGGCCGACGTCCTGCACGAGCTGACCCGCGACCTGGACCTGTCCGCGTTCGTCCTGTTCTCCTCCGTCGCCGCCGCCTTCGGCGCCGCCGGACAGGCCAACTACGCCGCCGCCAACGCCTCCCTGGACGCCCTCGCCGAACAGCGCCGCGCCGAGGGCCTGCCCGCCACCGTCATCTCCTGGGGTGCCTGGGCCGAGGGCGGCATGGCCACCGACGAGGCCGTCGCCGACCGTCTGCGGGCCGCCGGACTCCCGGCGCTCGCCCCCGAACTCGCCCTGTCGGCACTGCACACGGCGCTCTCCCTCGACGAGACCGCGTCCGTCGTCGCGGACATCGACTGGGACCGGCTGGCACCCGGCCTCACCGCCGTACGCCCCTGCCCGCTGATCACCGACCTCCCCGAGGCCGTACACGCCCTGGCCTCGGCCGGCGCCCCGGACGCCGGGGCGGCAGACGCCCCGGCGGACTCCCTCGCCCGGCAGCTCGACCGGGCCCCGGCCGGCGAACGCGACGCGCTAGCCCTGGAGTTCGTCCGCACCCAGATCGCCGCCGTCCTCGGCTACCCGGGCCCGGCCTCCGTCGACCCGGCCATCGCCTTCCGCGACCTCGGCTTCGACTCCCTCACCGCCGTCGAGATCCGCAACCTCCTCACCGCCCGGACCGGCCTGCGCCTGCCCGCCACCCTGATCTTCGACTACCCCAACTCCCTCGCCCTGGCCGCCTTCCTGCAGGGCGAACTCCTCGGCGGCGCGTACCCGGACGGGGCCGTCGCCGACGCGGCGCACGGCCCCGTCGCCGCCACCGACGACGACCCCATTGCCATCGTCGCCATGAGCTGCCGCTTCCCCGGCGGGGTGGACACCCCCGAGCAGCTGTGGGAACTGCTCGTGGGCGGCCGCGACGCGATCTCCGGCTTCCCCGCCGACCGCGGCTGGGACCTGGAGGGGCTGTACGACCCGGAGTCCCTCACCGAGAACACCACCTACGTCCGCGAGGGCGGCTTCCTCGCCGACGCCACCGGGTTCGACCCCGCCTTCTTCGGGATCTCCCCGCGCGAGGCCCTCGCCATGGACCCGCAGCAGCGGCTCCTCCTGGAAACCTCGTGGGAGGTCTTCGAACGGGCCGGTATCGACCCCGCCACCGTGCGCGGCGAGCGGATCGGCGTCTTCACCGGCACCAACGGCCAGGACTACCTCGACGTCATCCTCGCCGCCCCCGACGGCACCGAGGGCTTCCTCGGCACCGGCAACGCGGCGAGCGTCGTCTCCGGACGCGTCAGCTACGTCCTGGGCCTGGAGGGCCCGGCCGTCACCGTCGACACCGCCTGCTCGTCCTCGCTGGTCGCCCTGCACTGGGCGATCCAGGCGCTTCGGGCCGGCGAGTGCACCATGGCCCTGGCGGGCGGTGTGACCGTCATGTCCACGCCCGCCTCCTTCATCGACTTCAGCCGCCAGCGCGGCCTCGCCGCCGACGGCCGGATCAAGGCCTTCGCGGCCGCGGCCGACGGCACCGGCTGGGGCGAAGGCCTCGGCATGCTCCTCGTCGAGCGGCTGTCCGACGCCCGCCGCAACGGCCACCCGGTCCTCGCCCTGGTCCGCGGCTCGGCCGTCAACCAGGACGGCGCCAGCAACGGCCTCACCGCCCCGAACGGGCCCTCGCAGCAGCGCGTCATCCGCCAGGCCCTGGCCGGCGCCGGCCTGTCCGCCACCGACGTGGACGCCGTCGAGGCCCACGGCACGGGCACCCGGCTCGGCGACCCCATCGAGGCCCAGGCCCTGCTCGCAACCTACGGCCAGGACCGCCCCGAAGGGCAGCCCCTGCTCCTCGGCTCCATCAAGTCGAACCTCGGGCACACCCAGGCCGCGGCCGGCGTGGCCGGCGTGATGAAGATGGTCCTCGCCATGCAGCACGGCGTGCTGCCGCAGACCCTGCACGTGGACGAGCCCACCCCGCACGTCGACTGGACGGCGGGCGACGTCACCCTGCTGACCGAAGCCGTGGACTGGCCCGAGACCGGCCGCCCGCGCCGGGCCGGCATCTCCTCCTTCGGCATCAGCGGCACCAACGCCCACACCATCGTCGAGCAGGCCCCGGACGCCGTACCGGCGGCCGGACCGGCCCCTGAGCCGGCTGACGTACCGGCCCCCGCACCGGCCGACGTACCGCTGCCGTGGGTCCTGTCGGCCCGGACCCGGGACGCTCTGCGCGACCAGGCCCGCGGGCTGCACACCCACGCCGTCCGGCACCCCGAACTGCGCCCCGCCGACCTCGGCCTCTCCCTGGCCGTCGGCCGGTCCGCGTTCGAGCACCGCGCCGCCGTGGTCGCCGCGGACCGCGACTCGCTGCTCGCCGCACTGGAAACGCTGGCGGAGGGCGGCTCGGCCGCCGCCCTCGTCGAGGGCACGCCGGTCGCGGGCAAGACCGCCTTCCTGTTCACCGGGCAGGGCAGCCAGCGCCTCGGCATGGGGCGCGAGCTGTACGACACCCACCCGGTGTTCGCGGACGCGCTGGACGCGATCTGCGCCCGCATGGACGCCCACCTCGAACTCCCCCTGAAGAACCTCCTGTTCGGGTCGGACGCCGGGCTGCTGGACCGGACCGAGTTCACCCAGCCGGCCCTGTTCGCCGTCGAGGTCGCGCTGTACCGGCTGGTCGAGTCGTGGGGCCTGAAGCCGGACTTCGTGGCCGGGCACTCCATCGGCGAGATCGCCGCCGCCCATGTGGCCGGCGTGTTCTCCCTGGACGACGCGTGTGCCCTGGTCGCGGCCCGCGGCCGGCTGATGCAGGAACTGCCCGCCGGCGGCGTGATGATCGCGGTGCAGGCATCGGAAGAAGAGGTCCTCCCGCTGCTGACCGAGGAGCGGATCAGCATCGCCGCCGTCAACGGCCCGCAGTCGGTGGTCATCGCCGGTGACGAGGACGCGGCGGTCGCCGTCGCGTCCGGTTTCGAGGCGCAGGGCCGCAAGACCAAGCGGCTGACCGTCAGCCACGCCTTCCACTCGCCGCACATGGACGACATGCTCGACGCCTTCCGCCGGGTGGCCGAAGGCCTCACGTACGAGGCCCCGCGCGTCCCGGTCGTGTCGAACCTGACCGGTGCCCCGGTCACCGACGAGATGGGCTCCGCC
The DNA here is from genome assembly GCF_013401435.1 of Streptomyces sp. BR123. GTDB lineage: Bacteria > Actinomycetota > Actinomycetes > Streptomycetales > Streptomycetaceae > Streptomyces. The sequence goes on along the minus strand of NZ_JACBGN010000002.1, from coordinate 48,139 downwards.
GAGTTCTGGGTGCGGCACGTCCGGGAAGCCGTCCGCTTCCTCGACGGCGTACGCGCCCTGGAGGCGGCCGGTGTGACCGCGTACGTCGAGCTCGGGCCGGACGGGGTGCTGTCCGCCCTCGCCCAGGAGTGCGTGACCGAGGACGCCGTCTTCATACCCGTGCTCCGCAAGGGCCGCGACGAGGCCGAGGCGCTCGCCGCCGCCCTCGCCCGGGCCCACGTCCACGGCATCCGCGTCGACTGGCAGGCGTACTTCGCCGCCGTCGGCACCGGCGCCCGACGCGTCGGCCTGCCCACCTACCCCTTCCAGCGGCAGCGCTACTGGCCCGCGGTCTCCTCCGCGCTCTACCTCGGCGACGTCGAGGCGATCGGCCTCGACGACACCGCCCACCCGCTGCTCACCGCCGGCGTCGCACTCCCCGACTCCGACGGCATGGTCTTCGCCGGGCGCCTCGCCCTCTCCACCCACCCCTGGCTGGCCGATCACGCCATCCTCGGCAGCGTCCTGCTGCCCGGCACCGCCTTCGTGGAGCTCGCGACCCGCGCCGGCGACCAGCTCGGCTGCGACCACCTGGAGGAGCTGACCCTCGAAGCGCCCCTGGTGCTGCCCGAGCGCGGCGGCGTCCGGCTGCGCGTCTGGGTCGGAGCCGCCGATGCGGCCGGTCGACGGCCGTGCGCCCTGCACTCGCGGGCCGATGGCCTGGCCGCCGAGGAGCCCTGGACCCGGCACGCCACCGGTTTCCTCGCCGAGGCCGCCCGCCCCTCCGCCGACTTCGACCTGACCGCCTGGCCCCCGGCCGGCGCCGCCGAGCTGCCGCTCGACGGCCGCTACGAGGCGCTCGACGCCATCGGCTTCGCCTACGGCCCTGTCTTCCGCGGCCTGCGCACCGCCTGGCAGCTGGACGGCGCCGTGTACGCCGAGGTCCGGCTGCCCGAGGGCACCGAGGACCAGGCCGGACGGTTCGGCCTGCACCCCGCGCTGCTCGACGCCGCCCTGCACGCCATCGGCCTCGACGGCATCGGCGCCGACGACGGCCGGGGCCGACTGCCCTTCGCCTGGAGCGGGGTCTCGTTGTACGCGGGCGGGGCGGGCGCACTGCGCGTCCGCCTCACCCCGGCCGGCGCCGAAAGCGTCCGGCTGGAGATCGCCGACGCCACCGGCGCCCCGGTCGCGCTCGTCGAGTCGCTCGGCCTGCGCCCGGTCACCGCCGACCAGCTGCGCGCCGCCCGTACCGCCTACCACGAGTCCGTGTTCCGCCAGCAGTGGACCGAACCCACCGGCCTCGCCGCCCCGGACCCGGCCCCCACGGCCCGGTACGCCGTCCTCGGCGCAGCGCACCCGGTGTGCCCCGCGGACGCCGAACAGTACGCGGACCTGGCGGCACTGGCCGCCGCGGTCGAGGCGGGGGCACCCGTACCGGACGAGGTGTTCCACGTCCTCGCGCCGACGCCCGAGCCCCTCACCGCCGAGGCCGTGCACACGGCGGCACACGACGCCCTCGCCCTCGCCCAGGAGTGGCTCGCGGACGAGCGGTTCGCCGCCGCCCGGCTGGTCTGCGTCACCCGCGGCGCGGTCGCCGCAGCACCCCGCGAGGACGTGACCGACCTCGCCGCCGCCACCGTCTGGGGCCTGCTGCGCTCGGCGCAGACCGAGAACCCGGGCCGGATCGCCCTCGTCGACGCCGACGTCGACACCGACGCGGAGACCGGTGGCGCGTACGCGCTGCGGGCCGCCCTCGGCTCCGACGAGGAGCGGTTCGCGGTGCGCGAAGGCGTCGTGCTCGTCCCGCGTCTCGCCCGCGTCGAAACCGGGGAGCAGCAGCAGGTGCAGGAGCAGGACGGCGCCGATGACCGTGCCCCGGCCTTCGGCCCGGACGGCACGGTCCTGATCACCGGAGCCACCGGCGCGCTGGGCGGGCTGATCGCCCGCCACCTGGCCACCGCCCACGGGGTACGCCGCCTGCTGCTCGTCGGCCGGCGCGGCGCCGACGCGCCCGGTGCGGCCGAACTGACCGCCGAGCTGGCCGAGTCGGGCGCCACCGCCACCTGGGCGGCCTGTGACGTCGCCGACCGGGACGCCCTGGCCGCCCTGCTCGCCGGCATCCCGGCCGAGCACCCGCTCACCGCGGTCGTCCACACCGCCGGCGTCCTCGACGACGGCATCCTCTCCTCGCTGACGCCCGACCGGCTGTCGGCGGTGCTGCGCCCCAAGGTGGACGCGGCCTGGAACCTGCACGAGCTGACCCGGGACCTGGCCCCCGAGCTGTCCGCGTTCGTGCTCTTCTCCTCCACCTCCGGCCTGTTCGGCGGCCCAGGCCAGGGCAACTACGCCGCGGCCAACTCCTTCCTCGACTCCCTCGCCCAGCACCGCCGGGCGAGGGGCCTTCCGGCCGCCGCGCTCGCCTGGGGCCTGTGGTCCGTCGCCGACGGCATGGCGGGCTCCCTGGACGCCGCCGACGTCAACCGGATGCGCCGGGCCGGACTGCCCCCGCTCACGGCCGCCGACGGCCTGGAGCTGTTCGACACCGCCGTCTCCCTCGACGAGGCGGCCGTGGCCCTGATGCGCGTGGACACCGACGCCCTGCGCCCGCAGGCCGCCGCGGGCACCATCGCCCCGCTGCTCCGCGGCCTCGTACGGGGCGTTGCGCGCCGGTCCGCGGCTGCCGCGGCCGTCGCCGCCGGCGGCGAATCCGAGCTGCGGGCCCGGCTGGCCGGGATGACCGCCGCCGAGCAGGACCGCGCCCTGCTGGACCTGGTCCGTACGCAGGTCGCGGCAGTGCTCGGCCACGCCGGCCCGGCAGCCGTCGAGTCGGGGCGGGCCTTCAAGGAGCTGGGCTTCGACTCGCTCACCGCCGTGGAGCTCCGCAACCGGCTGAACGCGGCCACCGCCCTGCGCCTGCCCGCCACCCTCATCTTCGACTACCCGGACCCGACCGTCCTGGCCCGCCACCTGCGCACCGAGCTGATCGGCGACACCGAGCCGGGCACCGGCACCGGCACCGGCGCCGCCGGGTCCGCGGCCCCCGCGGACACGGTGGCCGCGGCCGACGACGAGCCCATCGCGATCGTCGCGATGAGCTGCCGCTACCCGGGTGACGTCCGGACCCCCGAGGAGCTGTGGGAGCTGCTGGCCGCCGGCGAGGACGGCATCACCCGCCTCCCCGAGAACCGCGGCTGGGACACCGAGGCCCTCTACCACCCCGACCCCGAGCACCCCGGCACCTCGTACGCCCGCGAGGGCGGCTTCCTGCACGACGCCGCCGAGTTCGACGCCGCCTTCTTCGGGATCTCCCCGCGCGAGGCCCTCGCCATGGACCCGCAGCAGCGGCTCCTCCTGGAGACCACCTGGGAGGTCTTCGAACGGGCCGGCATCGCCCCGTCCTCGGTGCGCGGCACCCGTACGGGCGTCTTCGCCGGCGTCATGTACCACGACTACGGCGCCCGCCTGCACGCCGTGCCGGACGGAGTCGAGGGCTACCTCGGCACCGGCAGCTCCAGCAGCATCGTCTCCGGCCGTGTCGCCTACACCTTCGGGCTGGAGGGCCCGGCCGTCACCGTCGACACCGCCTGCTCCTCCTCGCTGGTCGCCCTGCACCTCGCGGCGCAGGCCCTGCGCAGCGGCGAATGCGCGCTGGCCCTGGCCGGCGGTGTCACCGTGATGTTCACACCGGGCACCTTCATCGAGTTCAGCCGCCAGCGCGGCCTCGCCGCCGACGGCCGCTGCAAGTCCTTCGCGGCCGCCGCCGACGGCACCGGCTGGGGCGAGGGCGCGGGCATGCTCCTGCTGGAGCGGCTCTCCGACGCCCGCCGCAACGGCCACCAGGTGCTGGCCGTGCTCCGCGGCTCCGCCGTGAACCAGGACGGCGCCAGCAACGGTCTCACCGCCCCCAACGGCCCCTCGCAGCAGCGCGTCATCCGTCAGGCCCTCGCCAGTGCCCGCCTGACGGCCGCCGAGGTCGACGTGGTCGAGGCCCACGGCACGGGCACCACCCTCGGCGACCCGATCGAGGCCCAGGCCCTCCTCGCCACCTACGGCCGCGAACACAGCGACGACCGGCCGCTGCTGCTCGGCTCCGTGAAGTCCAACCTCGGGCACACCCAGGCCGCCGCCGGTGTGGCCGGCGTCATCAAGATGGTCATGGCGATGCGCCACGGTGTGGTCCCGAAGACCCTGCACGTGGACGAGCCGACCCCGCACGTCGACTGGTCGGCGGGCGCCGTGTCCCTGATCACCGAGCAGGTCGCCTGGCCCGAGACCGGCCGCCCGCGGCGCGCCGGTGTCTCCTCCTTCGGCATAGGCGGCACCAACGCCCACGCCATCATCGAGGAGGCCCCGCAGCCGGCCGCGGAGCAGCAGCCGGCCGCCGAGCCGGTGCAGGATGCGGACACGGAGCAGGGTGGGGAAACGGAGCAGGGTGGGGAGGCCGCCCCGGCGGCGTTCCCGCCCGTGGTCCTGTCCGCCCGCGGCGAGGACGCCCTGCGTGCCCAGGCCCGCCGCCTCCACACCCGCCTCCACACCGACACCGGCCTGCGCACCGCCGACCTCGCCCTGTCCCTGGCGGCCGGCCGCTCCGCCCTGGAGCAGCGCGCCGCGCTCGTCGCCACGGACCGCGACGGGCTGCTCCGCGGCCTGGACGCACTGGCCCGCGGCGAGGACACCCCCGGACTGGTCCGGGGGACCGCCCGCGAGAACCAGACGGCCTTCCTGTTCACCGGACAGGGAAGCCAGCGCCTCGGCATGGGGCGTGAGCTGTACGACGCCCACCCCGCCTTCGCGGACGCCCTGGACGAGGTGTGCGCCGAGCTCGACCGGCACCTCGAACTCCACCTGAAGGACGTGCTGTTCGGATCCGACGCCGCCCTCCTGGACCGGACCGGGTACACCCAGCCGGCGCTGTTCGCCGTCGAGGTGGCCCTGTTCCGGCTGCTGGACGGCTGGGGCCTGCGCCCCGACGTCCTCGCCGGCCACTCCATCGGCGAGATCACCGCCGCGCACGTCGCCGGGGTCCTGTCCCTCCAGGACGCCGCCGAACTGGTCGCCGCCCGAGGCCGGCTGATGCAGGCGCTCCCGGCCGGCGGCGTGATGATCGCCGTACAGGCGGCCGAGGACGAGGTCCTGCCGCTGATGACCGACCGGGTGAGCATCGCCGCCGTCAACGGCCCGCAGTCGGTGGTCGTCGCCGGCGACGAGGACGCAGCAACCGCCATCGCGGACACCTTCGAGGCGCAGGGCCGCAAGACCAAGCGGCTGATCGTCAGCCACGCCTTCCACTCCCCGCACATGGACGGCATGCTGGCCGACTTCCGCAAGGTCGCCGAGGGCCTCGTCTACGGGGCCCCGCGCATCCCCGTCGTCTCCCTCCTCACCGGCGCCCTCGTCACCGACGAGATGGCCTCCGCCGACTTCTGGGTCCGGCACGTCCGCGAGGCCGTCCGCTTCTCCGACGGCATCCGCGCCCTGGAGGCGGCCGGGGTGACGGCGTACGTCGAACTCGGCCCCGACGGCACCCTCTCCGCGCTCGCCCAGGACTGCCTGGCCGACGACAGCACCGAGCCCGCCGCCCTGTGCGTGCCCGTGCTGCGCAAGGACCGTCCCGAGGGCGAGGCGCTCACCTCGGCCCTCGCCCGGGCCCACGTCCACGGCGTCTCCGTCGACTGGCCGGCGTACTTCGCCGGCACCGGCGCCCGCACCGTCGACCTGCCGACGTACCCCTTCCAGCGCAAGCGCTACTGGCTCGACGTGGGCGTGTCCGTCGAGGACGTGCTGGCCGCCGGCCTCGACATCCCCGACCACCCGCTGCTCGGCGCCGCCGTCCCGCTGCCCGCCTCCGACGGCCTGGTCCTCACCGGACGCCTGGCCCTGACCACCCACCCCTGGCTGGCCGACCACACGGTCATGGACACCGTCGTGCTGCCCGGCACCGCCTTCGTCGAACTCGCCCTGCGCGCCGGCGCCGAAGTCGGCTGCGACACCCTCGACGAGCTGGCCATCGAGGCTCCGCTCACCCTCGCCGACCAAGGGGCCGTGCAGCTCCAGCTCGCCGTCGACGCCGCCGACGAGGCGGGCCGCCGCACCCTGGCCCTCCACGCGCGGCCGGCCGACGCCCCGGCGGAGGAGCCGTGGACCCGGCACGCCACCGGCGTGCTCACCCCGGCCGCCCCGCAGCGTGCCGTCGACCTGGCCGAGTGGCCGCCGGCCGGCGCCGAACCGGTCCCCACCGACGGCTTCTACCCGGCCGCGGCCGCGGCCGGCCTCGGCTACGGGCCGGTGTTCCAGGGGCTGCGCGCCGCCTGGCGGCGCGACGGCGAACTGTTCGCCGAGGTCGCGCTCGACGAGGCGTACGAGAACGACGCCGCCGGCTACGGCATGCACCCCGCCCTTCTCGACGCGGCCCTCCAGGCCATCGGCCTCGGCGCCCCCGGCAGCACCGACAGCTCCGACAGCGGTACGGAGCCCGCAGAAGGGGCCCGGCTGCCGTTCGCCTGGACCGGCGTCCGGCTGTACGCAGCCGGCGCGGCCGCCCTGCGGGTCCGGATCACCCCCGGCGCGTCCGGCGGCCTGGCCCTCGACGTCGCCGACACCACCGGCGCCCCGGTGGCCTCCGTCGACTCGCTGATCCTGCGGCCCGTCTCCGCGGACGCACTCGGCGGTGCCGACCGGACCGCACACCACGAGTCCCTGTTCGGCGTCGAATGGACCAGGCTGCCGCTGACCGCCGGCCCGGTCCCGGCCGGTGAACGCTGGGCCGTACTCGGCGAGGACCGGGCGGATCTCCGTATCGGCGGCGCACCGCTCGACGCCCACCCGAACCTCGCCGCCCTGCGCGAGCAGCTCGCCGCGGGCGCCCCCGCACCGGACGTCGTGATCGTCCCGCTGTACGGCACCGCCACCGCCGCCGGCCGGGCCACCGCCGCCCGGACGGCCGCGCACCACGCGCTCGCCCTGGTGCAGGAGTGGCTGGCCGAGGAGCGGCTCGACGCCTCCCGGCTGGTCCTGCTCACCCGCGGCACGGTGGCCGCCGTACCGGGCGACCACGTCACCGACCTGGCCCACGCCCCGGTGTGGGGCCTGGTGCGGTCGGCGCAGTCGGAGAACCCCGGCCGCTTCGTCCTCGCCGACACCGACGGCACCGACGCCTCCCTCGGCGCCCTGGCCGCCGCCCTCGCCGGGGACGAGCCGCAGCTCGCCCTGCGGGCGGGCGAGGCGTACGCCTTCCGCCTCCGCCGCATCGCACGCACCGATACCGATACCGACGCCGGCACCAACGCCGACACCGCTGCCGCGCCGGACCCGGTCCGGCCCGCGCTCGACACCGCCGGCACGGTCCTCGTCACCGGCGCCACCGGCACCCTCGGCCGGCTCTTCGCCCGCCACCTCGCGGAAGCCCACGGCGTACGGAACCTGCTGCTGCTCAGCCGCCGCGGCCACGCGGCACCCGGCGCGGCCGATCTCACCGGCGAGCTGACCGCGCTCGGCGCCGCGGTGACGTGGGCGGCGTGCGACGCCGCCGACCGGGAGGCCCTGGCCGCCGTCCTGGCCGCCGTACCGGCCGAGCGGCCGCTGACCGCGGTCGTCCACACGGCCGGCGTCCTGGACGACGGCATCATCGACTCGCTCACCCCCGAGCGCCTCGACACGGTCCTGCGGCCCAAGGTCGACGCGGCCTGGAACCTGCACGAGCTGACCGAGGGCCACCGGCTCTCCGCGTTCGTCCTGTTCTCCTCGGTCGCCGGCTCCTTCGGCGCCCCCGGCCAGGGCAACTACGCCGCCGCCAACGCCTTCCTGGACGCCCTCGCCCAGCACCGGACCGCCCGCGGCCTGGCCGCGAGCTCCCTCGCCTGGGGTCTGTGGGCCACCGCGGACGGCATGGCCGGTGCCCTCGACGAGGCCGACCTGACGCGCATGGCCCGCGCCGGTGTCACCGGGCTCGCCCCCGAGGAGGGCCTGGCCCTCTTCGACACCTCCCGCACCCTGGACGACGCCGTCCTCGTCCCGATGCACCTCGAACCGGCCGTCCTGCGCGCCCAGGCCGCCGACGGCACCCTGCCGCCGCTGCTGCGCGGACTCGTCCGCACCCCCGCGCGCCGGGCCGCCGCCCCCGCGGCCCGGGCCGCCGCCCGGCCCGCCGCCGAACCGGCCGGCTCCCTGACGGAGCGGCTGGCGGCCCTGCCGGCCGCCGAACGGCAGCAGGCGCTCGACGAGCTGGTCCGCGGCCAGGTCGCCGCGGTACTCGGCCACGGCACGGCCGACGACGTCGACGCCGCCCGCGGCTTCCTCGACCTCGGCTTCGACTCCCTCACCGCCGTCGACCTCCGCAACCGGCTCACCGCCGCCTCCGGGCTGCGACTGCCCGTCACGCTGATCTTCGACTACCCGTCACCGGCGGCCCTCGCCGCGTACATCGGGGAGCGCATCGGCCGGGGCGGCGACCGCGGCGGCCGCCCGTCCGTCCACACCGAACTCGACAAGCTCGAAGCCCTCCTCTCGGCGGTCGCCCCCGACGACGCCGACCGCGCCGGCATCACCGCCCGGCTGCGAGACCTCCTGGCGAAGTGGAATGACACGCACAGTGCACCGGACAGCGCCGCCGACGAGCGGGACATCCAGGACGCCACGGCCGACGAGCTCTTCGACCTCCTCGACGACGAACTCGGCCTGTCCTGACCACCACCACGACCGGCACGGAACGGCCGTGACCGCTCCGACGACCTTGACGACTCTGACCACTTCGAGCACGGGGATGGCGTAAGACATGGTGAACGAGGAGAAGTACCTCGATTACCTCAAGCGGGCGACGGCCGATCTCCGCGAGGCGCGACGCAGGCTGCGTGAGGTGGAGGAACGCGAGCAGGAACCGATCGCGATCGTGGCGATGAGCTGCCGCTACCCCGGGGGTGTCGACACCCCCGAAGCCCTGTGGGAGCTCGTCGCCCGCGGCGGGGACGCCGCCACCCCGTACCCCGCCGACCGCGGCTGGCCCGCCGAGGTCCTCTTCGACCCCGACCCGGACAGCGGCATCGACGCGTACGAGCAGGTCGGCGGATTCCTGCACGACGCCCACCACTTCGACCCGGGCTTCTTCGGGATCTCCCCGCGCGAGGCGCTCGCCATGGACCCGCAGCAGCGGCTCCTGCTGGAGACCTCCTGGGAGGCCTTCGAACGGGCCGGCATCGACCCGGCGTCGCTGCGCGGCAGCCGCACCGGCGTCTTCGCCGGCCTGATGTACCACGACTACGCCGCCCGGCTGTTCAGCGTCCCCGAGGAGATCGAGGGCTTCCTCGGCAACGGCAGCTCCGGCAGCATCGCCTCCGGCCGCATCGCCTACACCCTCGGCCTCGAAGGCCCCGCCGTCACCGTCGATACGGCCTGCTCGTCCTCCCTCGTCGCCGTCCACCTCGCGGCCCGGGCCCTGCGCAGCGGCGAGTGCACCCTCGCCCTCGCCGGCGGCGTCACCGTCATGTCGACGCCGGGCACGTTCACCGAGTTCAGCCGTCACCGGGGGCTGGCCGGCGACGGCCGCTGCAAGTCCTTCGCCGCCGCAGCCGACGGCACCGGCTGGGGCGAGGGCGCCGGCATGCTCGTCCTGGAACGCCTCTCCGACGCCCGCCGCAACGGCCACCCCGTCCTCGCCGTGGTCCGCGGCACCGCCGTCAACCAGGACGGCGCCAGCAGCGGCCTGACCGCCCCCAACGGCCCCTCCCAGCAGCGCGTCATCCGCGACGCACTCGCCGGGGCCCGCCTCTCGCCCGCCCAGATCGACGCCGTGGAGGCCCACGGCACCGGCACGACGCTGGGCGACCCCATCGAAGCCCAGGCGCTGCTCGCCACGTACGGCCAGGACCGGCCCGCCGAACGGCCGCTGCTGCTCGGGTCGATCAAGTCCAACATCGGGCACACCCAGGCCGCCGCCGGCGTCGCCGGCATCATCAAGATGGTCATGGCCATGCGCCACGGCGTGCTGCCGCAGACCCTGCACGTGGACGAGCCCACCCCGAACGTCGACTGGTCGGAAGGCGCCGTCCGCCTGCTCACCGAGTCCGTGCCGTGGCCCGAGACCGGCGCCCCGCGCCGGGCCGGCGTCTCCTCGTTCGGCATCAGCGGAACCAACGCCCACACCGTCATCGAACAGGCCCCGGAAGCCGTCGAAGCCCCGGAAACCGCCGAGCAGCCCGACGCGCCGTCCGCCGCCCCCGCGGCCCCGGCCGCCCCCGTACCGCCGCTGTGGAACCTGTCGGCCAAGTCACCGGCCGCCCTGCGCGCCCAGGCCGAGAAGCTGCACGCGCACCTCGCGGCCCACCCCGGGCTGCGCGCCGGGGACGTCGCCCACTCCCTCGCGAGCGGACGCACCGACTTCGAGCACCGGGCCGTCCTCACGGCCGCCGACCAGCCCGGACTCGTCCGCGCGCTGGAATCCCTCGCCGCCCTCGGCCCGGAGGAATCCACCCCCGCCCCCGGTGTCACCCGCGGCCGCCCGGTCGCCGGCAAGGTGGCCTTCCTGTTCACCGGTCAGGGCAGCCAGCGCTTGGGCGCGGGCCGTGAGCTGTACGCGACCCACCCCGTGTTTGCCGCCGCGCTGGACGCGGTGTGCGAGCGGTTCGCGCCGCTCCTCGAACTGCCGTTGAAGGAGGTGCTGTTCGGGTCGGACGCGGAGCTGCTGGACCGGACGGAGTACACCCAGCCGGCGCTGTTCGCGGTCGAGGTGGCGCTGTTCCGGCTGCTGGAGTCGTGGGGTGTGAAGCCGGACTTCCTGTCCGGGCATTCGATCGGTGAGATCGCTGCCGCGCACGTGGCGGGTGTCTTCTCGCTGGACGACGCGTGCACGCTGGTCGCGGCCCGCGGCCGACTGATGCAGGCCCTGCCCGCCGGGGGCGTGATGATCGCGGTCCAGGCGTCGGAGGACGAGGTTCTCCCGTTGCTGACCGATCGGGTGAGCATGGCCGCGGTCAACGGCCCGCAGTCGGTGGTCATCGCCGGTGACGAGGACGCGGCGGTCGCGATCGCCGTGTCGTTCCCGGACCGCAAGACCAAGCGGCTGACGGTCAGTCACGCGTTCCACTCGCCGCACATGGACGGCATGCTCGACGCCTTCCGCCGGGTCGCCGAGGGGCTGACGTACACCGTCCCGCGCATCCCGGTCGTGTCGAACCTGACCGGTGCCCTCGCGGGCGAGGAGATGGCCTCGGCCGATTTCTGGGTGCGGCACGTCCGCGAGGCCGTCCGCTTCCTCGACGGCATGCGCGCCCTGGCCGCCCGCAACACCGTCCACTTCCTGGAGATCGGCCCGGATGCCGTCCTCTCCGCCCTCGCCCAGGACTGCCTGCCCGACCACACCGACACGGCCGCCTTCGTCCCCGTCCTCCGCGCCGGCCGGCCGGAGACCGAGACCCTGACCGGCGCCCTCGCGCGGCTGCACGTCCGCGGCGCGGCCGTCGACTGGGACGCGTACTACGCCGGCACCGGTGTCCGGCGCGTCGACCTCCCCACGTACGCCTTCCAGCGCGAGCCGTACTGGCTCGACGCCGGACGCCCGCCCGGCGACGTCTCCGCGGTCGGCCTGGGCACCGCCGGACACCCGCTGCTCGGTGCCGCCGTCGCCCTCGCCGACCTCGACGGCTTCCTCTACACGGGCCGCCTCTCCCTCGACACGCACCCCTGGCTCGCTGACCACGCCGTCATGGGTTCGGCCGTGCTGCCCGGCAGCGCCTTCGTGGAGCTGGCGATCCGGGCCGGCGACCAGGTCGGCTGCGACCTCCTGGAGGAACTCACCCTCCACGCACCGCTCGTCCTGCCCCCGGCCGGGGGTGTCCAGGTGCAGCTGTGGGTCGGCGCCCCCGACGCCACTGGCCGCCGCTCCCTCGGAGTGCACTCCCGCCCCGAACCCGTCGCCGACGGCGCCGCGGCCGGCCCGGACGCGGCCGAGGCGCCGTGGACCCGCCACGCCGACGGCGTCCTCGCCGCGGGCGCCCCGCAGCCGTCGTTCGCCCCGCAGTCCTGGCCGCCGGCCGACGCCACCCCGCTCCCCGTCGACGAGCTGTACGCCGGCCTCGCCGAGGCCGGGCTGCACTACGGGCCCGCCTTCCAGGGCGTCCGCGCGGCCTGGACGAGCGGAGACGCGACCTACGTCGAGATCGAGCCGGCGGAGGAACTGCAGCCCGACACCGGCCTGTTCGGCCTGCATCCCGCCCTGCTCGACGCCGCCCTGCACACCATCGGCCTCGCCGGACTCGTCGAGGACACCGGCAGCGGCCGGCTGCCGTTCTCCTGGACCGGCGTGTCCCTGCATGCCGTCGGCGCCTCCACCCTCCGCGTACGGCTCTCCAAGGCCGGACCGGACACGGTGGCGCTGGCCCTCGCCGACGCCACCGGACAGCCCGTCGCCGACATCGCCGCGCTCACCCTGCGCACCGTCTCCACCGAGCACCTCGACAGCGGGACGGGCGGCCCCCACGACCACCTGTTCCACGTGGCATGGCCCCCGCTCACCCTCCCCGAACCAGCCGACCACGCCCCCGGCGCCGCCGAGCCGCGCACGCTCGTCCTCGACGCGCCGGACGCCACCGAGGCGCTGGCCGCAGCCCTCGACACCGACACCGATACCGACACCCCCGCCCCGGACGCCGTCCTCGTACGCCTCCCCGCCCCGGCCGAGCTCACCCCCGAGGCCGTACACACGGCCACGCACGGCACGCTCCGCCTGCTGCGGCACTGGCTCTCCGATGACCGGCTCGCCGACAGCCGCCTCGTCCTCCTGACGCAGGGCGCCGTCACCGTGCAATCCGGCGACCGTGCGGTCGACCCCGTGCACGCCGCCGTCTGGGGCCTGGTGCGCTCCGCCCAGTCCGAGCACCCGGGCCGCTTCGTCCTCGTCGACGTCGGCGTCGACAGCGAGGAGCCGTTCGCCGAGCTGCCCGGAACCGTCCTGGACGCCGTCTTGACCTCCCCGGAGCCGCAGCTCGCCCTGCGCGCGGGCACGTTCCACGCACCCCGCCTGGCCAGGACGCCCGCCGACACCCCGGCCAAGGCCCCCGCGTACGCCGCCGAAGGCACCGTCCTGGTCACCGGGGCGGCCGGCACCCTCGGCCGGCTCGTCGCCCGGCACCTCGTGGCCGAGCGCGGCGTACGGCACCTGCTGCTGCTGAGCCGCCGCGGCGACACCGCGCCCGGCGCGGCGGAGCTGACCCGCGAACTGGCCGAACTGGGCGCCGAGACCACCTGGGCGGCCTGCGACGCCGCCGACCGGGAGGCGCTCGCCGCCGCCCTGGCCGGCATCCCGGCGGAGCACCCACTGACCGGTGTCGTCCACACGGCCGGCGTCCTCGACGACGGCGTCATCGACTCGCTCACGCCCGAACGCCTCGACACCGTCCTGCGGCCCAAGGCCGATGCCGCCCTCCACCTCCACGAGCTGACCCGCGACGCCGACCTGTCGGCCTTCGTGCTGTTCTCCTCGGCCGCCGGCGTGTTCGGCGCGCCCGGCCAGGGCAACTACGCCGCGGCCAACTCCTTCCTGGACGCCCTCGCCCAGCACCGCCGAGCCCAGGGCCTCCCGGCCCTCTCCCTGGCCTGGGGCCTGTGGGAGGACGTCGACGGGATGGCCGGCGCCCTGGACCGGGCCGATCTGGAACGGATGAAGCGCGGAGGCGTGCAGGGGCTCACCGCCGCCGACGGACTCGCCCTCCTCGACCTCGCCGACTCCCTCGCCGCGGCCGACACCGCAGCCGGCGCCTCCGCCGGCGTCGACAGCGGCGACGCGGGGCGGGCCCTGCTCGTGCCGATGCGGCTCACCCTGCCCACCGGCGGTCCGGGCGTACCCCCGCTGCTGCGCGGCCTCGTCCGCACCCCCGTACGGCGCACCGCCGCCGGTACCGGCCCGGTCGGCCGCAGCGCCACGGAGCCGTCCGGCCTGGAACGGAGCCTGCGGGGCCTCGACGCCGGCGAGCGGGAGCGGCTGCTCCTCGACCTCGTCCGCGGCCACGTCGCCGGCGTACTCGGCCACGGCACCCCCGACGCCGTCGAACCCGAACAGGCCTTCAGCGAACTGGGCTTCGACTCCCTCACCGCCGTCGAACTCCGCAACCGGCTCGGCGCGGCCGTCGGCCGCCGACTGCCCGCCACGCTGGTCTTCGACTACCCCACCTCGCTCGTCCTCGCCCGCCACCTGGCCGCCGAACTCGGCGCGGACGAGGACCGGGCGTCCCGCACGGTGCCCGCACCCGCCCCCGGACACGGCGGCGCGGCCGGTGCCGACGACCCGATCGCGATCGTGGCGATGAGCTGCCGCTATCCCGGCGGCGTCACCACGCCCGAGGAGCTGTGGCGGCTGCTGGAGAGCGGCGGCGACGCCATCGCAGGCTTCCCGGCCGACCGTGGCTGGGACGTCGAGTCGCTGTACCACCCCGATCCCGACCACCCCGGCACCTCCTACACCCGCCACGGCGGTTTCCTGCACGACGTCGCCGGATTCGACCCGACGTTCTTCGGGATCAGCCCGCGCGAAGCCGTCGGCACCGACCCCCAGCAGCGGCTGCTGCTGGAGACCACCTGGGAGGCCTTCGAACGGGCCGGCATCGACCCTGCCGACGTGCGCGGCAGCCGGACCGGCGTCTTCGCCGGCGTGATGTACCACGACTACGCCACCCTGCTGGAGCGCTCCGCCGACGGCGCGGACGGCTCGCTGGGCTCCGGCAGCACCGGCAGCATCGCCTCCGGCCGCATCTCGTACACCTTCGGCCTCGAAGGCCCCGCCGTCACCATCGACACGGCGTGCTCGTCCTCCCTGGTCGCCCTCCACATGGCCGTCCAGGCCCTGCGCAGCGGCGAATGCGACCTGGCCCTCGCGGGCGGTGTCACCGTCATGGCCACCCCGGGCACCTTCGTCGGGTTCAGCCGCCAGCGCGGCCTGTCCGCCGACGGCCGCTGCCGCGCCTTCTCGGCCGACGCAGACGGCACCGGCTGGGGCGAGGGCGTCGGCATGCTGCTCGTCGAGCGCCTGTCGGACGCCCACCGCAACGGCCACCCGGTGCTGGCCGTGGTCCGCGGCTCCGCGATCAACCAGGACGGCGCGAGCAACGGCCTGACGGCGCCCAACGGCCCGTCCCAGCAACGCGTCATCCGTGCCGCCCTGGCGAGCGCCGGCCTGTCGGCCGCCGACGTGGACGCGGTCGAGGCCCACGGCACCGGTACGACCCTCGGCGACCCCATCGAGGCCCAGGCGATCCTGGCGACCTACGGCCAGGACCGGCCCGACGGGCAGCCGCTGCTCCTCGGCGCCATCAAATCGAACCTCGGGCACACCCAGGCCGCGGCCGGCGTGGCCGGCGTGATCAAGATGGTCCTCGCCATGCAGCACGGCGTGCTGCCGCAGACCCTGCACGCGGAACGGCCGTCGCCGCACGTCGACTGGTCGGAAGGCGCCGTCAGCCTGCTCACCGAGTCCGTTCCGTGGCCGGAGACGGGCCGGCCGCGCCGGGCCGGCGTCTCCTCGTTCGGCATCAGCGGCACCAACGCCCACACCATCATCGAGCAGGCACCGGCCGCCCCGGCCACAGAGCGGGACACCGACCGGGACACCGAACACGGCGCCGACCCGGCCGCCGATGCCGGCTCCCCGCCGGCGCCGGCCGTGCTGCCCCTGCGGCTCTCCGGCCGCACGGCGGACGCCCTCGCCGCCCAGGCCCGGGCCCTGCACGCCCACCTGGAGGACCGGCCCGGCCTCGCGCTCACGGACCTCGCCCACGCCCTGGCCACGACCCGCGCCGCCTTCGACCACCGCGCCGTGGTCGTCGCGAAGGACCGCGACACGGCCGTCACCGTCCTCGCCGCCCTCGCCGCCGGACGGACCGCCCCCGGGCTGGTCCGGGGCACGGCCGCCAGGAGCGGCCGGACCGCCTTCCTGTTCACCGGACAGGGCAGCCAGCGCCTGGGCGCCGGGCGCGAGCTGTACGCGACCCACCCCGTGTTCGCCGCCGCGCTGGACGCGGTCTGCGCCGGGCTGGACACCCATCTCGAACTGCCCTTGAAGGACGTGCTGTTCGGGTCGGATACGGAGCTGTTGGACCGGACGGAGTACACCCAGCCGGCGCTGTTCGCGGTCGAGGTGGCGCTGTTCCGGCTGCTGGAGTCGTGGGGTGTGAAGCCGGACTTCCTGTCCGGGCATTCGATCGGTGAGATCGCTGCCGCGCACGTGGCGGGTGTCTTCTCGCTGGACGACGCGTGCACGCTGGTCGCGGCCCGTGGGCGCCTGATGCAGGCCCTGCCCGCCGGGGGCGTGATGATCGCGGTCCAGGCGTCGGAGGATGAGGTCTTCCCGTTGCTGACCGACCGGGTGAGCATGGCCGCGGTCAACGGCCCGAGGTCGGTGGTCGTCGCCGGTGACGAGGACGCCGCCGTGGCCATCGCGGAAGCGTTCCCCGACCGGAAGACCAAGCGGCTGACGGTCAGCCACGCGTTCCACTCGCCGCACATGGACGGCATGCTCGACGCCTTCCGCAAGGTCGCCGAGGGGCTCGCGTACGCGGCCCCGCGCATCCCGGTCGTGTCGAACCTGACCGGCGCCCTCGTCTCGGACGAGATGGGCTCGGCCGAGTTCTGGGTCCGGCACGTCCGCGAGGCCGTCCGCTTCCTCGACGGCGTCCGCGCCCTGGAGGCCGCCGGGGTCACGACCTACCTCGAACTGGGCCCCGACGGAGTCCTGTCCGCCCTCGCCCAGGACTGCCTCACCGACGGCACCACCGCCTCCTTCGCCCCGACGCTGCGCGCGGACCGCCCCGAGGCGGAGACCCTCACCACCGCGCTCGCCCAGGCCCACTGCCGGGGCGTCGAAGCCGACTGGACCGGGTACTTCGCCGGGACGACCACGCAGCGCGTCGACCTGCCCACGTACGCCTTCCAGCGGGAGCGCTACTGGCCGGAGACCGGTACCCCGCTGCCCGGTGACGCCACCGGGCTCGGCCTCGCCACCGCCGGTCACCCCCTCCTGGGGGCGGCGGTGTCCCTCGCGGACGCCGACGGCTGCGTCCTCACCGGCCGCCTCTCGCTGCGCACCCACCCCTGGCTCGCGGACCACGCGGTCATGGGCTCCGTCCTCGTCCCGGGCACGGCGTTCGTGGAGCTGGCGCTGCACGCCGGCGAACGCGTCGGCGCCCCGGCCCTGGACGAGCTGACCCTCCAGGCACCGTTGGTCCTGCCGGACACCGGCGACGCGGTGCAGGTCCAGGTCACCGTCGGCGCCCCGGACCCCTCCGGCCGCCGCCCGGTCGCCGTGTACTCCCGCCCGGCCGACGGCGAGGACGAGCCGTGGCTCCGGCACGCCGCCGGCCTGCTCACCGACGAGGTCCGCGCGGCCACCGCCGACCTGGGCGTCTGGCCGCCGGCCGACGCCGCCCCCGTCCCGGTGGACGACGCGTACGCACTGCTCGACGCCTCCGGGCTCCGCTACGGCCCCCTGTTCCAGGGCCTGCGGGCGGCCTGGCGGCGCGACGGCGCCCTCTTCGCCGAACTCGCCCTGGACGGACGCGCGCAGCACGACGCCGACGCGTTCGGGCTGCACCCGGCCCTGCTCGACTCCGCCCTCCACTCTCTGGCGCTGGACGGCGACCTCCTGACCACCCCGGCCGACGACGCCGAGGCCGGTGCCGAGGCCGGTGCCGCGCGGCTGCCGTTCGCCTGGAGCGGCGTACGGCTGCACGCCACCGGGGCTTCGGCGGCGCGTGTCCGCCTTGCTCCGGCCGGCCCCGGCGCGGTGTCCCTGGACCTGGCCGACACGGCAGGTCAGGCCGTCGCCTCCGTGGACGCGCTGGCCCTGCGTACGGTCTCGGCCGAGCAGATCGGCGCGGCGACCCGCGACGGCCGCCCGGAGTCCCTGTACCGGGTCGAGTGGACGGCGCTCCCCGCCGACCGGGCGGCCACGTCTCCGGCTCCGGTCGATGTGGCCGACGTCGTCGTCACCGACCTGCGTACGGACGGCCACGCCGCGGTGCCGGAAGCGGTGCACGCCGAGACGGCGCGGGTGCTGGGGCTGCTGCAGGAATGGCTGTCCGAGGACCGGACCGAGGGTGGGCGCCTGGCGTTCGTGACGCGGGGCGCGGTGGAGGCCGTACCCGGCGAGGGCCTGCCGGATCCGGTGCACGCCGCGGTCTGGGGCCTGGTGCGGTCGGCGCAGTCGGAGAACCCTGGCCGATTCCTCCTGGTCGACACCGACACCGACACCGACACCGACGACGACAACAGTGACGTGCAGGGCGCCCTCGCGGTCGCCCTCGCCTCCGGCGAGTCCGAGGTGGCGGTACGCAGCGGCGTGGCCCTGGTGCCGAGGCTGGCCCGCGCCGCGGCCCCGACCGGCGAGACCGCCGCCGCGTGGAACGCCGAGGGCACGGTACTGATCACCGGTGCGAGCGGTTCGCTGGGCGGGCTGTTCGCGCGGCATCTGGTGGCCGAGCACGGCGTACGGCACCTGCTGCTGGTCAGCCGTCGCGGTGAGGCCGCCGAGGGCGCGGCCGACCTGACGGCCGCGCTGTCCGGTCTGGGGGCCCAGGTCGCCTGGGCGGCCTGTGACGTGGCCGACCGCGCTGCGCTGGCCGCCGTCCTGGCCGGGATTCCGGCGGAGCACCCGCTGACCGCGGTCGTGCACACCGCCGGTGTCCTCGACGACGGCGTCATCGGCTCCCTGACGGCCGACCGGCTGTCCGCGGTGCTGCGCCCGAAGGCGGACGCGGCCTGGAACCTCCACGAGCTGACCCGCCACCTCGACCTTTCCGCGTTCGTCCTGTTCTCCTCCGCCGCCGGTGTCTTCGGCAACGCCGGCCAGGCCAACTACGCCGCCGGCAACGTCTTCCTGGACGCCCTCGCCGCCCGCCGCCGGGGCCAGGGGCTGGCCGGCACCTCGCTGGCCTGGGGGCTGTGGTCCGACGCCGCCGGCGGCATGGGCGCTGCCCTGGACGCCGAGGACGTGTCGCGGCTGGGCCGCGGCGGGGCGGACGCCCTGTCCGCCGCCGAGGGCGTGGCACTGTTCGACGCCGCCTCGTCCGCCGGGCAGCCGCCGCTGCTGGTGCCGGTGAAGCTGGACCCGGCCGCCCTCCGCGCCCGGGCGGGCAGCGGGACGCTCCCGCCGCTGCTGTCCGGCCTGGTGCGGACGCCCGTACGCCGGGCCGGCGCCGGCGGTCCCGCCCACGACACGAGCGGCCCCGCCGCTCGGCTCGCCGCCATGACGGCCGCCGAACAGCAGGCGTTCGTCCTGGACCTGGTGCGCACCCAGGTCGCCTCCGTACTCGGCTACGCCGGGCCCGACGCGGTCGACGCCGACCGCTCCTTCCGCGAGCTCGGATTCGACTCCCTCACCGCCGTCGAACTCCGCAACCTGATCGGCGCCGCGACCGGGCTGCGCCTGCCGGCCACCCTCGTCTTCGACTACCCGACCTCGACGGTCCTGGCCGACCACCTCCGCACCGAGCTGCTCGGCGCGGCCCCCGCGGCGCCGTCGTCCCAGGCGGTGGCCGCCGCCGCGGTCCGTGACGACGAGCCCATCGCGATCGTCGGACTGGGCTGCCGCTACCCCGGTGACGTGCAGTCGCCCGAGGACCTGTGGCGGCTCGTCCTCGACGGCCGCGACGTCATCTCCGGATTCCCCGACGACCGAGGCTGGGACGTCGACGGCCTGTTCGCCGACGACCCCGCCCAGGAGGGCACGAGCTACGCCCGCGAGGGCGGTTTCCTCTCCGACGCCTCCGCCTTCGACGCGGCGTTCTTCGGGATCTCCCCGCGCGAGGCCGTGGCGATGGACCCGCAGCAGCGGCTCCTGCTGGAGACCTCGTGGGAGGCGTTCGAACGCGCCGGCATCGACCCGCGCACCCTGCGCGGCACCCCGACCGGCGTCTTCGCCGGCGTCATGTACCACGACTACGCCACCCGGCTCGCCGCCCTGCCCGAGGGCGTGGGGGGCCTCCTCGCCACCGGTACCGCGGCCAGCGTCATCTCCGGCCGGCTGTCGTACACCTTCGGCCTGGAGGGCCCGGCAGTCACCGTCGACACCGCCTGCTCCTCCTCCCTGGTGGCCCTGCACCTGGCCGTGCAGGCGCTGCGCAGTGGGGAGTGCTCGCTCGCCCTCGCGGGCGGTGTGACGGTGATGGCGTCCCCCGGGGCCTTCCTGGAGTTCAGCCGGCAGCGGGGCCTGGCCGCCGACGGCCGCTGCAAGGCGTTCTCCGCCGACGCCGACGGCACGGGCTGGTCCGAAGGCGCCGGTGTGCTGATCGTGGAGCGGCTCTCCGACGCCCGCCGCAACGGCCACCCGGTCCTCGCCGTGGTCCGCGGTACCGCCGTCAACCAGGACGGCGCCTCCAACGGGCTCACCGCCCCCAACGGCCCCTCCCAGCAGCGCGTCATCCGGCAGGCCCTCGCCAACGCCGGACTGACTGCCGCCGACGTGGACGCCGTCGAGGCCCACGGCACCGGAACCACCCTCGGCGACCCGATCGAGGCCCAGGCCCTGATCGCGACCTACGGCCAGGACCGGCCCGCCGAACGGCCGCTGCTGCTCGGCTCCGTCAAGTCCAACATGGGCCACACCCAGGCCGCCGCCGGTGTCGCCGGCATCATCAAGATGGTCATGGCGATGCGCCACGGCGTGCTGCCGCAGACCCTGCACGTGGACGAGCCCACCCCGCACGTCGACTGGGCGGCCGGAGCCGTGACGCTCCTGGACACGGCCACGGCCTGGCCCGAGACGGGACGCCCGCGCCGCGCCGCGGTCTCCTCCTTCGGCTTCAGCGGCACCAACGCCCACGCCGTCATCGAGCAGGCCCCCGAGCCCATGGAGCCCGCGACGCAGCCCGAGCCCACGCGCAGGCCCGGCAGCCAGCCGTGGCTCCTGTCGGCGAAGGACCCGCAGGCCCTGCGCGAGCAGGCCGCACGCCTCGCGGCGCACGCAGCCGACCACCCCGAACTGTCCTCCGCGGACATCGGCTACTCCCTCGCCACGAGCCGGACCGCCCTCGACCGGAGGGCCGCCGTCGTCGCCGAGGACCGCGACGGCTTCCTGGCAGGCCTCGCCGCCCTCGCCGAAGGCAGCCGGCCGGCCGGCGTGCTCGAAGGCACACCCGTCGCCGGGAAGCTGGCCTTCCTGTTCACCGGTCAGGGCAGCCAGCGCCCGGGCGCGGGCCGCGAGCTGTACGCGGCCCAGCCGGTGTTCGCCGCGGCACTGGACGCGGTCTGCGCCGAGCTCGACGCCCATCTCGAACTGCCGCTGAAGGGCGTGCTGTTCGGGTCGGACGCGGGCCTGCTGGACCGGACGGAGTACACCCAGCCGGCGCTGTTCGCGGTCGAGGTGGCGCTGTTCCGGCTGCTGGAGTCCTGGGGCGTGAAGCCGGACTTCCTGTCCGGGCACTCCATCGGCGAGATCGCTGCCGCGCATGCGGCGGGTGTCTTCTCGCTCGCCGACGCCTGCGCCCTGGTCGCCGCGCGCGGCCGCCTGATGCAGGCCCTGCCCGCCGGTGGCGTGATGATCGCCGTCCAGGCGTCGGAGGACGAGGTCCTGCCACTGCTCACCGACGGTGTGAGCATTGCCGCGGTCAACGGCCCGCAGTCGGTGGTCATCGCCGGTGACGAGGACGCGGCGGTCGCGATCGCCGAGTCGTTCCCGGACCGCAAGACCAAGCGGCTGACGGTCAGTCACGCGTTCCACTCGCCGCACATGGACGGCATGCTCGACGCCTTCCGCCGGGTCGCCGAGAGGCTGACGTACGCCGCCCCCCGCATTCCGGTCGTGTCCAACCTGACCGGGGCCCCGGCGGGCGAGGAGATGGCCTCGGCCGATTTCTGGGTGCGGCACGTCCGGGAGGCCGTCCGCTTCCTCGACGGGATCCGGGCCCTGGAGGAGGCGGGGGTCACCACGTACCTCGAACTCGGGCCCGAGGGTGTCCTCTCTGCGCTCGCGCAGGACTGCGTCACCCGGGACGACGCCGGTTTCGCACCGGTGCTGCGCGCGGACCGGTCGGAGGACGCCGCCCTGGCCTCCGCCCTCGCCCAGGCCCACCTGCGCGGGATGGCCGTCGACTGGGCGGCGTACTACGCCGGTACCGGCGCCCACCGGGTCGACCTGCCCACGTACGCCTTCCAGCGGCAGCGGTACTGGCTGGAGGCCCCCGCCCACGCACTCGCCGGCGACGTGGCCTCCGCCGGACTCGGCGCGACCGCGCACCCCCTCCTCGGGGCGGCGGTCGACCTGCCCGACTCGGACGGGTTCCTCTTCACCGGGCGGCTCTCGCTGCGCACCCAGCCCTGGCTGGCCGACCACCGCGTCGCCGGGACCGTCCTGGTGCCGGGCGCCGTCCTGGTGGAACTGGCCGTCCGGGCCGGCGACCACGCGGGCTGCGGCCGCCTGGACGACCTCACCCTCGAAGCACCGCTGGTGCTGCCCGAGACCGGCGGCGGCCTTCAGCTGCGGCTCGCCGTGGCCGAGCAGGACGGGGACGGGCGCCGGGCCTTCCAGGTCTACTCGCGCCTCGAACAGGCGGCCCCCGACGAGCCGTGGACCCGGCACGCCGACGGCGTCCTGGCGCCCGATGACGCGGACACCGAAGGCCAGGCCCTGGAGGAGTGGCCGCCGGCCGGAGCCCTCGCATGCCCCGTGGACGACCTCTACCCCGGCTTCGAGGCCGTCGGGCTCCGCTACGGCCCCGCCTTCCGCAACCTGCGCCGGGCCTACCGGCTCGGGGACGCGGTGTTCGCCGAGGTCGCCCTCGACGAGGACCGCCTCCCGGAAGCCGCCCCGTACGGGCTGCACCCGGCGCTGCTGGACGCCGCCCTGCACGCCGTCGGGCTCGGGGAGTTCTTCCCCGAGGGCCCCGAGGGCGCGCGGCTGCCCTTCTCCTGGGACGGCGTACGGCTGTACGCCGACGGCGCCGCCGCACTGCGCGTACGGATGGCACCGGCCGGCCGGGACGCGGTCGCCCTCACCCTGTGGGACGGCACGGGCCGGCCGGTCCTCACCGTCGACTCGCTCGTCCTGCGCCCCCTCGCCACCGGCGGCATCGCTGCCGCCGCCGGCCGCGGCACCGGACCCGTGCGCGAGGCGCTCTTCCAGGTCGACTGGACCGCGCTCGCACTGCCCGAGGCACGGCCGGATTCCGGCAGCCGCTGGGCGCTGCTCGGCACCGACCCGCTCAAGGCGGGCGCGGGCCTGGAACGGACCGGCGTTCTCGACGCCGCCGCCGACCACACCCACCCCGACCTTGACGCCCTCGCCGAGGCGTTCGACCTGGCCGAGGCCCTCGGCGAGCCGGCACCGGAGACGGTCCTCGTCTCCCTGGCCCCCGACCTCGCCACCGCCGGCCGCGGTGCGGCGGTCCCCGCGGCCGCGCACGCCGCGACCGGGCAGGCCCTGGAACTGGTGCAGGGCTGGCTGGCGGACGAGCGGTTCGCCGCGTCCCGGCTCGCGGTCGTGACCCGCGGCGCCGTCGCCACGGACCCCGGCGAGGACGTGACCGACCTCGCGCACGCCGCCGTGTGGGGCCTGGTGCGGTCCGCGCAGGCCGAGCACCCGGACCGGTTCGTGCTGATCGACCTCGACGGCGACGACACCTCCCACCGGGCCCTGCCCGCCGCCCTCGCCACCGACGAGACGCAGCTCGCCCTGCGCGACGGAGCCGTACGGGCGCCCCGCCTGGCCCGCGCGACCCTCGCCGTGCACACGGACCCGCCCGCCGACGGCACCCCCGCCGACCGCGGCCTCGACCCCGGGGGCACGGTCCTGATCACCGGCGCCACCGGCACCCTCGGCGGGCTGCTCGCCCGGCACCTCGTCACCGCGCACGGCGTACGGCACCTGCTGCTCACCAGCCGCCGCGGCGCGGCCGCGGCCGGCGCCGGCGAACTCGCGGCCGAGCTGCGGCACCTGGGCGCCGAGGTCACCTGGGCCGCCTGCGACGCGGCCGACCGGGACGCGCTCACGGCGCTGCTGGCCGGCGTACCCGCCGAGCACCCGCTGACCGCGGTCGTCCACACCGCAGGGGTGCTCGACGACGGCACCGTCACCTCGCTCACCCCCGAGCGGATCGCGAAGGTGCTCCGGCCCAAGGCCGACGCGGCCTGGAACCTGCACGAACTCACCCGGGACCTCGACCTGGCGGCATTCGTCCTGTTCTCCTCCGCCGCGGGCGTCTTCGGCAACGCCGGACAGGCCAACTACGCGGCCGGCAACACCTTCCTCGACGCCCTCGCCCAGCACCGCCGGGCCCAGGACCTGCCGGGCGTCTCGCTCGCCTGGGGCCTGTGGGACGACGAGGCCGGCATGGCCGCGACCCTCGACGACCAGGACCGGCAGCGCCTGAGCCGCGGCAGCATGAACGCCCTGTCCGAAACCGACGGGCTGGCCCTGTTCGACGTGGCCCTGCCGGCCTCCACGGCCCACCGGGAAGACCCCGGTGACGGCCCTGCCGGACCGGCGGCCGCGAGCCTGCTCGTGCCCGCCCGGCTCGACCTGGCAGCACTCCAGGCCCGCGCCGGCGACGGCGTCGCACCCCTGCTGCGCGGCCTGCTCCGTACGCCCGTACGCCGCCGGACGAGCGCCGGCGCGGCACCGGACAGCGGGGGATCGCTGGGCGAACGGCTGGCCCCACTGCCGCCCGCCGAACGGGACCGGGTGCTGCTCGGCACGGTCTGCACCCACGTCGCCCAGGTACTGGGCCACAGCGGCGCGGCAGCCATCGAACCGGGCAGCGCGTTCAAGGAGCTCGGCTTCGACTCGCTGACCGCGGTCGAACTCCGCAACCGGCTCGGCGCGGCCACCGGCCTCCGCCTCCCGGCCACGATGGTCTTCGACCACCCGACCCCCGAGCAGCTCGCCGCATACCTGCGCTCGGCCCTGCGCCTCGACCCCGACGGACCCACCGTCTTCGGTGAACTCGACCGTCTGGAAGCCGCGTTGGCGTCCGCCGACGCGACGGGCGCGGACAGCGTCACCCGTTCGCGGATCACGATGCGCCTCCAGGCCCTCGCGGCCAAGTGGACCGCCCGCCAGGAACCCGGCCGCGCCACCGGCACCGACGAGCACACCGACGACGACCTCGACACGGTCACAGACGACGAGCTCTTCGACCTGCTCGACGACGAACTCGGCACTTCCTGAGCCGGGCCGAGCGCCCCGATACCGCCGGGCGGGGCCTTCCCCGGCCCCGCCCGGCCCCCTACCACACCACCACACGGTCAGACCGACCCGTACGACCGCCTCTCTGGCATGGAGCCCACGCACATGGTGAACGAGGACAAGCTTCGCGACTACCTCAAGCGGGCGACCGCCGATCTGCGCCAGGCCCGCAGGCGGTTGCGCGAGGTCGAGGAGCAGAACCAGGAACCCGTCGCGATCGTCGCGATGAGCTGCCGCTATCCGGGCGGCGTCCGTACCCCCGAGGACCTGTGGCGGCTCGTCGCCGACGGCCGCGACGCGATCTCCGGCTTCCCCGCCGACCGCGGCTGGGACGTGGAGACCCTCTACGATGCCGACCCCGACAGCGCCGGATCCAGCTACGTCAGCGAGGGCGGCTTCCTCTACGACGCAGCCCGCTTCGACCCCGCCCCCTTCGGGATCTCCCCGCGCGAGGCTCTGGCCATGGACCCGCAGCAGCGACTGCTGCTGGAGGCGTCCTGGGAGGCCTTCGAGCGGGCCGGCATCGACCCGACCTCCCTGCGCGGCAGTCGCACCGCCGTCTTCGCCGGCGTCATGTACCACGACTACACCGCCCGCCTGGACTCCGTCCCCGAAGGCGTCGAGGGCTTCCTCGGCACCGGCAGCTCCGGCAGCATCGCCTCCGGGCGCGTGGCGTACACCTTCGGCCTCGAAGGCCCGGCCGTCACCGTCGACACCGCCTGCTCCTCCTCCCTCGTCACCCTGCACCTGGCCGTGCAGGCGCTGCGGGCGGGGGAGTGCACCATGGCCCTCGCCGGCGGTGTCACCGTCATGGCGACCCCGGCCACCTTCACCGAGTTCAGCCGCCAGCGCGGCCTGGCCCCCGACGGCCGCTGCAAGCCCTTCGCGGCCGCCGCCGACGGCACCGGCTGGGGCGAGGGCGTCGGCATGCTGCTCGTGGAGCGCCTGTCGGACGCGCAGCGCAACGGGCACCCGGTCCTCGCCGTGATCCGCGGCTCGGCCGTCAACCAAGACGGTGCCAGCAACGGACTGACCGCCCCCAACGGGCCCTCGCAGCAGCGCGTCATCCACCAGGCCCTCACCAACGCACGCCTGGGAGCCGCCGACGTGGACGTCGTCGAGGCCCACGGCACCGGCACCACCCTCGGCGACCCCATCGAGGCGCAGGCCCTGCTCGCCACCTACGGCCAGGACCGGCCGGAGGACCGGCCGCTGCTGCTCGGCTCCATCAAGTCCAACATCGGGCACACCCAGGCCGCCGCCGGCGTCGCGAGCATCATCAAGATGGTCGAGGCGATCCGCCACGGCATCGTGCCCAAGACCCTCCACCTCGACGAGCCGACCCCGCACGTCGACTGGGAAGCGGGCGCCGTCTCCCTGATCGGAGACCCCGTCCCCTGGCCGGAGACCGGAGCCCCGCGCCGCGCGGGCGTGTCGTCGTTCGGGTTCAGCGGAACGAACGCGCACGTGATCGTCGAGCAGGCGCCGGAGGCGGACACCCCGGAGACGGAGGCCCTCTCGGCGGTGCCGGCGGTGCCGATGGTGCCGTGGGTGCTGTCGGGCAAGAGCGCGGCCGCACTGCGGGCGCAGGCGGAGCGCCTGTCGGGCTGGCTCGCGGCGGAAGCGGGGACGGCCGCGCGTCCCGTCGACGTGGGCTGGTCGCTGGCGTCGACCCGGGCCGGCCTGGAGCACCGGGCCGTGGTGCTGGGCGACCACGCTGCCGGTGTTGCCGCGGTGGCGTCGGGCGGGCTGGCTGCGGGTGTGGTGACCGGGTCCGTGGTCGGTGGGAAGACCGTGTTCGTGTTCCCCGGGCAGGGTTCGCAGTGGGTGGGCATGGCCGAGGCGCTGCTGGAGTCCTCTCCTGTGTTTGCTGCCCGGGTGGATGAGTGTGCGAAGGCGCTGGAGCCCTTCACCGACTGGTCGTTGACGGATGTCCTGCGCGGTGTCGGGGGCGCGCCCTCGCTGGATCGTGTGGACGTGGTGCAGCCGGCCTTGTTCGCGGTGATGGTGTCTCTGGCGGAGGTGTGGCGTGCCGCGGGCGTGCGTCCCGGTGCGGTGATCGGCCACTCCCAGGGCGAGATCGCTGCCGCGTGCGTCGCGGGGATCCTGTCCCTGGAGGATGCGGCGCGGGTGGTGGCTCTGCGGAGTCAGGCGATCGGGCGGGTGCTGGCCGGTCTGGGCGGCATGGTGTCGGTGCCGCTGCCGGCCGGTGAGGTGCGGGAGCGGATTGCGGCGTGGGGTGAGGAGCGGATCTCCGTTGCCGCCGCCAACGGGCCGTCCTCGGTGGTGGTGTCGGGTGAGGTCCGGGCCCTGGACGAGTTCCTGGCCGCCTGCGAGGCCGACGGTGTGCGGGCCAAGCGGATCGCGGTGGACTACGCCTCGCACTCCGCGCAGGTCGACCTGCTGCGCGAGGAACTCGCGGAGCTGCTGGCGCCGATCGAGCCCCGGGCCGCCGAGGTTCCCTTCCTGTCCACCGTCACCGGTGAGTGGGTGAAGGGTCCGGAGCTGGACGCGGGGTACTGGTTCCGCAACCTGCGGCAGACGGTGGAGCTGGAGAACGCCACCCGTGCCCTTCTGGAGCAGGGCTTCGGCGTGTTCGTCGAGTCCAGCCCGCACCCGGTGCTGACCGTCGGCATGCAGGAGACGGTGGAGGACTCCGGCCGTGAGGCCGCTGTCCTCGGTTCCCTGCGCCGCAACGAGGGCGGCCTGGAGCGGTTCTGGCTGTCGCTGGGCGAGGCCTGGGTCCGGGGCGTGGGCGTGGACTGGGAGGCCGTCTTCTCCGGTACGGGCGCCCGCCGCGTGGACCTGCCCACCTACGCCTTCCAGCAGGAGCAGTTCTGGCTGGAGAGCGGCACCGCCCAAGAGACCGAGGCCGCAGCCGCGTATCCGACCGACACCGCCGACGCCCGCTTCTGGGAGGCCGTCGAAGCCAACGACGTGGCCGCTCTCACCGCCGAGCTGGACATCGACGCGGACGAGGCGCTGACGGCGCTGCTCCCCGCGCTGTCCTCCTGGCGGCGACAGAGCCAGGAGCGGTCCACGGTCGACGGCTGGCGCTACCGGATCACCTGGAAGCCGGCACCCGAGCCCGCCGCCGCCCGCCTCTCCGGCACCTGGCTGGTCGCCGTTCCCGAGGCCACGGCAGGGACCGCCGACGACGGCGTCGCCGATGCCGTCCTGCGGACACTCGCCGAACACGGCGCCGACGCACGGCGGATGGCCGTCCCCCACACCCGTGACGCGCGGGCCGAGCTGGCCGGGCGGATCAGCGAGACCCTCGCCGACGGTCCCGCCGTATCGGGCGTGCTCTCCCTCCTGACCCCCGCCGGGACCGACGCGGCCGTCGGCGTGATCGCCACGCTCGCCCTCGTCCAGGCCCTCGGCGACACCGATGTGGCCGCCCCGCTGTGGTGCGCCACCCGCGGCGCCGTCGCCGCGGCCCGCGCCGAACGGCAGCCCGACCCCGCGCAGGCGCCCGTCTGGGGCCTGGGCCGGGTGGCCGCACTGGAGCACGGCGAGCGCTGGGGCGGCCTGATCGACCTGCCCGGTGACGCGGATGCCGTGGACGACCGGGCGCTGGCCCGGCTGGTGGGCGTCCTCGCCGGGGACGCCGCCGAGGACCAGGTCGCCGTCCGGCCCTCCGGGATCCTCGTACGGCGCCTCGTCCGCGCCCGCCTGGCCGACACGCCGCCGGTACGCGCATGGCGGCCGAGCGGCACGACGCTGGTCACCGGCGGTACGGGCGCGCTCGGCGCGCACGTGGCCCGCTGGCTCGCCGCGAACGGCGCCGAGCACCTGATCCTCACCAGCCGCCGCGGCCCCGACGCCCCCGGCGCCGCCGAACTGGCCGGGGAACTCACCGCGCTCGGCGCCGAGGTGACGATCGCCGCTTGCGACGTCAGCGACCGCGACGCCCTCGCCGAACTCCTCGCGACCGTCCCCGCCGACCGGCCGCTCACCGCCGTCGTGCACACGGCGGCCGTCCTCGACGACGGAGTCATCGAAGCGCTGACGCCCGAGCAGATCGAGCGGGTCCTGCGGGTCAAGGTCGACGCGACCCGGCACCTGCACGAGCTGACCCGGGACCTGGACCTGTCCGCGTTCGTCCTCTTCTCCTCCTTCGCCGCCACCTTCGGCGCTCCCGGACAGGGCAACTACGCGCCGGGCAACGCCTTCCTCGACGCCTTCGCCGAGCACCGGCGGGCCGCCGGCCTGCCCGCCACCTCCCTCGCCTGGGGCCCCTGGGGCGACGGCGGCATGGCCGAGGGCGCCGTCGGCGACCGCATGCGCCGCCACGGCGTGATCGAAATGGCCCCGAGCCGGGCGGTCAACGCGCTCCAGCACGCCCTGGACCGCGACGAGACCACCCTGACCGT
This sequence comes from Streptomyces sp. BR123, assembly GCF_013401435.1. Lineage (GTDB taxonomy): Bacteria > Actinomycetota > Actinomycetes > Streptomycetales > Streptomycetaceae > Streptomyces. The sequence continues at coordinate 18,628 of NZ_JACBGN010000002.1, read as the reverse complement.
CGCCGACATGGAGTGGAAGCGCTTCGTCCTCGCCTTCACCTCCGGCCGTGCCCGGCCGCTGCTGCACGACCTGCCCGAGGCCCGCCAGGTCATGGACGGCGCCCGCACCGAGGCCGCCGAGGACGGCGGCAGCGCCGCCCCGCTGCTCCGGCAGCTCGCCGGGCAGCCCGAGGCCGAACAGGAACGCCTGCTGCTGGACCTGGTCCGCACTGCCGTCGCCGGCGTCCTCGGCTACGCCGGGCCCGACGCCGTCGAGGCCGGCCGAGCCTTCAAGGAACTCGGCTTCGACTCCCTCACCTCCGTCGAACTGCGCAACCGCCTCAACGCGGCCGCCGGCCTCAAGCTGCCGCCCACCCTCGTCTTCGACTACCCGACGCCCACCGTCCTCGCCCGGCACCTGCGCGCCGAACTCGCCGGCCAGAGCCCCGCGGCCACCACCCCCGCGCCCACGGCCGCCGCCACCGGGGCCGACGCCGAACCGATCGCCGTCGTCGCCATGAGCTGCCGCTTCCCCGGCGGCGTCCGCAGCCCCGAGGAACTGTGGCAGCTGCTCGCCTCCGGCGGCGACGCCCTCTCCGGGTTCCCCGCCGACCGCGGCTGGGACGTCGAGGCGCTCTACAACCCCGACCCCAACGCCCAGGGCACCTCCTACACCCGCGAAGGCGGCTTCCTCACCGACGCGGCCGCCTTCGACCCCGCGTTCTTCGGGATATCCCCGCGCGAGGCCCTCGCCATGGACCCGCAGCAGCGGCTCCTGCTGGAAACCACGTGGGAGGCGTTCGAACGGGCCGGCATCGACCCGGAAACCCTCCGCGGCAGCCAGTCCGGCGTGTTCGTCGGCACCAACGGCTCCGACTACTCCCACCTCGTACGCGGCTCCGCAGACGGCCTCGAAGGGCACCTGGCCACCGGCAGCGCGGGCAGCGTCGTCTCCGGCCGCCTCTCCTACACCTTCGGCCTCGAAGGCCCGGCCGTCACCGTCGACACCGCCTGCTCCTCCTCCCTCGTCGCCCTCCACCTGGCGGTGCGGGCGCTGCGGGCGGGGGAGTGCACCATGGCCCTCGCCGGCGGTGTCACGGTCATGTCCACGCCCGGCACCTTCATCGAGTTCAGCCGCCAGCGCGGCCTGTCCACCGACGGCCGCTGCAAGGCGTTCTCCGCGGACGCCGACGGCTTCAGCCCGGCCGAGGGCGTCGGCATGCTGCTGGTGGAGCGCCTGTCGGACGCCCGGCGCAACGGGCACCCGGTCCTCGCCGTGATCCGCGGTACGGCCGTCAACCAGGACGGCGCCTCCAACGGCCTCACCGCCCCGAACGGGCCCTCCCAGCAGCGCGTCATCCGCCAGGCCCTCGCCAACGCCCGCCTGACGGCCGCCGAGGTGGACGTCGTCGAGGCCCACGGCACCGGCACCACCCTCGGCGACCCGATCGAGGCACAGGCCCTGCTGGCGACGTACGGGCAGGACCGACCGACCGACCGCCCGCTGCTGCTCGGCTCCGTCAAGTCGAACATCGGCCACGCCCAGGCCGCCGCCGGTGTCGCCGGTGTGATGAAGATGGTGCTGGCCATGCAGCACGGCGTGGTGCCGCAGAGCCTCCACATCACGGAGCCCACCCCGCACGTGGACTGGAGCGCGGGCGAGGTCGCCCTGCTCACCGAGCAGCGGGCCTGGCCCGACACCGGTGACCGCCCCTGGCGCGCGGGCGTCTCCTCGTTCGGGTTCAGCGGCACCAACGCCCATGCCATCATCGAGCAGGCCCCCGCCGCGCAGGGGTCCGACGGACAGGGGGCGGACGGGCAGGGGACCCCTGCACCCCAGGCCCCCCACCCCCTACTGACCGCGACGCCGACCGGCGGCACCGACTCCGATCCGCGGATTCCACTGCCCTGGCCGCTGACCGCCAAGACCGAGAAGGCACTGCACGGCCAGGCCGAACGCCTGCTGAACCACCTCGCCGCCAGCCCTGACCTGCGACGTACCGACATCGGCCACTCCCTGGCCACCACCCGTACGGCACACGACCGGCGTGCCGTGGTGATCGGCCGGGACCGGGAGGAACACCTCGCCGGCCTGGCCACCCTCGCCGCCGGAGGCACCGCACCCCTGCTGGTGCAGGGGTCGGTCATCGGGGGCAAGACCGCGTTCGTGTTCCCCGGACAGGGGTCGCAATGGGTGGGCATGGCCGAGATGCTGATGGACGCTTCACCTGTGTTTGCAGCCCGGGTGGATGAGTGTGCGAAGGCGCTGGAGCCCTTCACCGACTGGTCGTTGACGGATGTCCTGCGCGGTGTCGGGGGCGCGCCCTCGCTCGACCGCGTCGACGTGGTGCAGCCGGCCCTGTTCGCGGTGATGGTGTCTCTGGCCGACGTCTGGCGCGCCGCGGGCGTGCGTCCCGGCGCCGTGATCGGCCACTCCCAGGGCGAGATCGCCGCCGCGTGCGTCGCGGGGATCTTGTCCCTGGAGGATGCGGCGCGGGTGGTGGCTCTGCGGAGTCAGGCGATCGGGCGGGTGCTGGCCGGTCTGGGCGGCATGGTGTCGGTGCCGCTGCCGGCCGGTGAGGTGCGGGAGCGGATTGCGGCGTGGGGTGAGGAGCGGATCTCCGTTGCCGCCGCCAACGGGCCGTCCTCGGTGGTGGTGTCGGGTGAGGTCCAGGCCCTGGACGAGTTCCTGGCCGCCTGCGAGGCCGACGGTGTGCGGGCCAAGCGGATCGCGGTGGACTACGCCTCGCACTCCGCGCAGGTCGACCTGCTGCGCGAGGAACTCGCGGAGCTGCTGGCGCCGATCGAGCCCCGGGCCGCCGAGGTTCCCTTCCTGTCCACCGTCACCGGTGAGTGGGTCAAGGGTCCGGAACTGGACGCGGGGTACTGGTTCCGCAACCTGCGGCAGACGGTGGAGCTGGAGAACGCCACCCGTGCCCTTCTGGACCAGGGCTTCGGCGTGTTCGTCGAGTCCAGCCCGCACCCGGTGCTGACCGTCGGCATCCAGGAGACGGTGGAGGACTCCGGCCGTGAGGCCGCCGTCCTCGGCTCCCTGCGCCGCAACGAGGGCGGCCTGGAGCGGTTCTGGCTGTCGCTCGCCGAGGCCTGGGTCCGCGGTGTGGCGGTCGACTGGGACGCGGTGTACGCGGGCACGGGCGCCCAGCGTACGGAGCTGCCCACCTACGCCTTCCAGTCCCGGCGGTACTGGCCGGAGGCGGCCCCCGCCGAACCGGCCGCGCCGCAGGCACAGAGCACGGTCGACGCCCGCTTCTGGGACGCCGTCGAACGCGAGGACCTCGCCGCGCTCACCGCCGAGCTGCACGTCGACGGCGACCAGCCCTTCACCGACCTGCTGCCCGCGCTGTCCTCGTGGCGGCGCCAGAGCCGGGAGCAGGCCACGGTCGACGGCTGGCGCTACCGCATCACCTGGAAGGCCCTCGCCGACACCACCGCCACCCGGCTGTCCGGGACCTGGCTGGTCGTCGTGCCCGAGGCACTGTCCGGTCCGGCCGGGGACACGGCCGCCGCCGTCCTGCGCACCCTCGCCGACCGCGGCGCCGAGGTCCGCACCCTCACCGTGGCGGCCGACGCGGCCGACCGGGGCACGCTCACCGCCGCCATCGAGGCCGCCGAGGACGCGGCGACCGCCCCGAACGGGGTCCTCTCCCTCCTCGCCCTCGGCGACGGCACCGAAGAGGGCGGCGGGCTGCGCGCCCACGCCGGGCTGCTCGCCACTGCCGCGCTCGTGCAGGCCCTCGGCGACGCCGGCGTGGCCGCCCCGCTGTGGTGCGTCACCCGCGGCGCCGTCGCCGTGGCCCGCTCCGAGCGGCTCCAGGACCCGGCGCAGGCCCTGCTGTGGGGCTTCGGCCGGACCGTCGCACTGGAGCACCCCGACCGCTGGGGCGGCCTGCTCGACCTGCCCCCGCAGGCCGACGACCGCACCCTCGAACGGCTCGTCGGGGTCCTGGCCGGAGACGGCGCCGAGGACCAGGTCGCCGTACGGCCCTCCGGGCTCCACGGAAGGCGGCTCGCCCACGCCCCCCTCGCCGACGCACCGGCCGCCCCCGCCTGGAAGCCGCGCGGGACGACCCTCGTGACCGGCGGTACGGGCGCGCTCGGCGCGCACGTGGCCCGCTGGCTCGCCGAGAACGGCGCCGAGCAGCTGATCCTCACCAGCCGCCGCGGCCCCGACGCCCCCGGCGCGGACGCACTGCGCGAGGAGCTCACCGCACTCGGCGCCGAGGTGACCATCGCCGCCTGCGACATGGCCGACCGGGACGCCGTCGCCGCGCTCCTCGCGGCCGTCCCCGCCGAACGGCCGCTCACCGCCGTGTTCCACACCGCCGGAGTCCTGGACGACGGAGTCATCGACGGGCTCACCCCCGAGCGGTTCGCGACCGTACTCGCCCCCAAGGCGGACGCGGCGCACACCCTGCACGAGCTGACCCGCGAACTCGGCCTGTCGGCGTTCGTCCTGTTCTCCGGCGTCGCCGGCACCCTCGGCGACGCCGGCCAGGCCAACTACGCCGCCGCCAACTCCTACCTCGACGCCCTCGCCGAGCAGCGGCACGCCGACGGCCTGCCCGCCACCTCCGTGGCCTGGGGCCGCTGGGGCGAGAGCGGCCTGGCCGCGGGCGGCGCCATCGGGGAACGCCTCGACCGCGGCGGCGTCCCCGCCATGGCCCCGGCCGCAGCGATCAGCGCCCTCCAGCAGGCCCTCGACCACGCCGAGCCGGCCGTCGCCGTCGCCGACATCCGGTGGGAGCTCTTCACCCCCGGCTACACCGCCGTACGGCCCAGCCCGTTCCTCGGCGACCTCCCCGAGGTGCGCAGGCTCGCGCAGACCGCCCCCGCCGACGGCGGAGGGCCCGGCGCCGAAGCGCAGGGCGCCCCGGGCGAGGCGCTGCGCCGGAGGCTGTCGGTGATGCCGCAGGCCGAACAGGGCCTGGCGGTCCTGGAACTCGTCCGCTCCCACGCGGCGACCGCGCTCGGGCACCCCACCACCGACGAGGTGGGCGCGGGCCGCGCGTTCAAGGAACTCGGCTTCGACTCCCTGATCGCGCTGGAGCTCCGCAACCGGCTGAACGCCGCCACCGGGCTGAAGCTTCCGGCGACGCTGGTCTTCGACCACCCGACGCCGGCCGTCCTGGCCGAGTTCCTGCGCGCCGAGATCGTCCAGGACGGCAGCACCGCGGCAGCCCCCGGCATCGCGGAACTCGAGAAGCTCGAATCCGCGCTGTCCGTCCTCGACCCCGACGACGGGACGCGTGCCGACATCGCCTCGCGCCTGCAGGCCCTCCTGGCGAAATGGGGTGAACCGCAGGCCCATTCGAGGGACGGGGCCGTGGCCGACAAGCTCCAGGAGGCCACGCCCGACGAGCTCTTCGACTTCATCGAGAACGAGCTCGGGATCTAGCGCAGCGGACAGCAGGCAGTAGCAGCACAAGGGTTTGTGACGAACATGGGTGAGGTTCCAATGGCGGGTCAGGCGTCGGATCAGGACAAGATCCTCGGCTACTTGAAGCGGGTGACGGCCGATCTGCACCAGACGCGGCAGCGCCTTCGCGAGGTCGAGGCCCAGGAGCCCGAACCCATCGCGATCGTCGGCATGTCCTGCAGGTTCCCCGGCGGCATCGAGTCGCCGGAGGACCTGTGGGACCTGGTCGCGGGCGGCCGGGACGCCATCACCGACTTCCCCACCGACCGCGGCTGGGACATCGAGTCCCTGTACGACGCCGACCCCGGGCGCAGCGGCACCTCGTACACCCGGGAGGGCGGATTCCTCGACCGGGTGGGCGAGTTCGACGCCGCCTTCTTCGGGATCAGCCCGCGCGAGACCCTCGGCATGGACCCGCAGCAGCGCCTGCTGCTCGAAACCTCCTGGGAGACCTTCGAACGCGCCGGCATCGATCCGGGCACCCTGCGGGGCAGCAAGGCCGGCGTGTTCATCGGCACGAACGGCCAGGACTACCCCGACCTGCTGCGCGACGGCGTCCCGCAGGGCGTCGAGCAGTACCTCCTCACCGGGAACGCGGCGAGCGTCGTCTCCGGCCGCCTCTCGTACACCTTCGGGCTCGAAGGCCCGGCCGTCACCGTCGACACCGCCTGCTCCTCCTCCCTCGTCGCCCTGCACCTCGCCGTGCAGGCCCTGCGGAACGGCGAATGCTCCCTGGCCCTCGCCGGCGGTGTCACCGTCATGTCCAGCCCGCGCGCCTTCGTGCAGTTCAGCCGACAGCGCGGACTCGCCCCCGACGGGCGGTGCAAGCCGTTCGCCGAGGGCGCCGACGGCACCGGCTGGGGCGAGGGCGTCGGCATGCTCCTCGTGGAGAAGCTCGCCGACGCCCGCCGCAACGGGCACCCGGTGCTCGCCGTGGTCCGCGGCAGCGCCATCAACCAGGACGGCGCCTCCAACGGCCTCACCGCCCCCAACGGGCCCTCCCAGCAGCGCGTCATCCGGCAGGCCCTCACCAACGCCGGACTCACCCCGGCACAGGTCGACGCCGTCGAGGCGCACGGCACCGGCACCACACTGGGCGATCCCATCGAGGCCCAGGCCATCCTCGCCACCTACGGCCAGAACCGCGCCGAGGGCCGGCCGCTGTGGCTCGGCTCCATCAAGTCCAACATCGGGCACACCCAGGCCGCCGCCGGCGTCGCGGGCATCATCAAGATGGTCCTCGCGATGCAGCACGGCGTCCTTCCCGAGTCCCTCCACATCGACCGGCCGTCCACCGCCGTGGACTGGACCACCGGCGACGTCGAGCTCCTCGCCCGGGCCGTGCCCTGGCCCGAGACCGGACAGCCGCGCCGCGCCGGCATCTCCTCCTTCGGCGTCAGCGGCACCAACGCCCACACCGTCATCGAGCAGGCCCCGCCCGCCGACACCCCCGCCGCACCCGGGGACACCGGCACCGGCACCACGAACACCGGCGCCACAGCCGCCGCCGCTGCGGAGGGCGCCACCGGGCCCGTCCCGCTGCCCGTCTCCGGCCACGGCGACGAGGGCCTGCGCGCCCAGGCCGGCCGCCTCGCCGGCCACCTGCGCGCCCACCCCGCACTCGCCGCCGACCAGGCGGCCCTGACCGACCTCGGCTTCTCCCTCGCCACCGGCCGCGCCGCGCTGGACCGCCGCGCCGTCCTCTTCGCCGACGGCGCGGAGGAACTCCTCGCCGACCTCGACGCGCTCGCCGCCGGCGAGCAGCCCGCCACCGCCGTCGTCGGCGCCGTCGGCGAGGGCAACACCGCCTTCCTGTTCACCGGCCAGGGCAGCCAGCGCCCCGGCATGGCCCGCGACCTGTACGCCACCCACCCGGGCTTCGCCCGCGCCCTGGACGCCGTACGCGACGAACTCGACCGGCACCTCGAACGCCCCCTGTACGACGTCCTGTTCGCCGCCGAGGGCACCCCCGAGGCGACGCTGCTGGACGAGACCGCCTACACCCAGGCCGCCCTGTTCGCCGTCGAGGTCGCCCTCCACCGGCAGCTCGAACAGTGGGGTCTCGCCCCCGACTTCCTCATCGGGCACTCCATCGGCGAACTCGCCGCCGCCCACGTCTCCGGCGTCTTCACCCTCCCCGACGCCGCCGCCCTGGTCGCCGCCCGCGGCCGGCTGATGCAGGCCCTGCCCTCCGGTGGCGCGATGATCGCCGTCGAGGCCACCGAGGACGAGGTCACCCCGCTCCTCACCGACCGGGTGTCCATCGCCGCCGTCAACGGCCCCCGCTCCGTCGTCGTCTCCGGCGACGAGGAGGCGGCCGGCGCGGTCGCCGAGGCCCTGCGCGCCCGCGGCCGCCGCACCAAGCGGCTCACCGTCAGCCACGCCTTCCACTCGCCGCTCATGGACGGCATGCTCGACGCGTTCCGCGAAGCCGCCGAAGCCGTCTCCTACGCGCCGCCCGTCATCCCGATCGTCTCCAACCTCACCGGCGCCTCCGTGACCGCCGAGGAGATCTGCACCGCCGACTACTGGGTGCGGCACGTCCGCGAGGCCGTCCGCTTCCTCGACGGCGTACGCGCCCTGGGCGCGCTCGGCGTCACCACCTTCGTCGAGGTCGGCCCGGGCGGCGTCCTCACCGCCCTCGCCCAGGACTGCCTCGCCGACCACGCCGACGCCGTGTTCGTGCCCGCCCTGCGCGCCGACCGCCCCGAGCCGGCCGCGTTCGCCGCCGCGGTCGCCCGGGCCCACGCCCACGGCGTCGCCGTGGACTGGTCCGCCGTCTTCGCCGGCCGCGGCGCCACCCGCGTCGACCTGCCCACGTACGCCTTCCAGCGCCGCCTGTACTGGCCCGAGCAGCCCACCGCCTGGACCGGCGACGTCACCGCCGCCGGCATAGGCTCCGCCGAGCACCCGCTGCTCGGCGCCGCCATCGCCCTGGCCGACGGCGACGGCCACCTGTTCACCGGCCGCCTCTCCCTGGCCACCCACCCCTGGCTCGCCGACCACACGGTCATGGACACCGTGCTGCTGCCCGGCACCGCCTTCGTGGAACTCGCCCTCCAGGCCGGCGAGCACACCGGCTGCGAACTCCTCGAAGAGCTCACCCTCCAAGCCCCCCTGGTCCTGCCCCCGCACGGCGGCATCCAGATCCAGCTCGCCGTCGGCGCGCCCGACGCCGACGGACGGCGCCCGCTCACCCTGCACTCCCGGCCAGAGGACGCCGCCGACGACACCTGGGGCGAAGGCGCCTGGACCCGGCACGCCACCGGCCTCCTCGCCCCGGCCGCCGCCCGGGACGGCCGGGGGACCGCCACCGACCTGGCCAGCTGGCCGCCGCAGGGCGCCACCGCCCTCCCCGTCGACGGCCTGTACACGTACCTCACCGGCACCGGCTTCGCCTACGGGCCCGTCTTCCAGGGCCTGACCGGCGCCTGGCAGCGCGGCGACGAGGTCTTCGCCGAGGTCCGCCTGCCCGAGCAGGCCCACGCCGAGGCCGCCCTGTTCGGCCTGCACCCGGCCCTGCTCGACGCAGCCCTGCACGCCGTCGGCATGGGCTCCCTGCTGGAGGACACCGAGCACGGCCGGCTGCCGTTCTCCTGGAGCGGCGTCGCCCTGCACGCCGTCGGCGCCCGCGCCGTCCGCGTCCGCCTGGCCCCCGCCGGCCGGGACACCGTCTGCGTCGACCTCGCCGACGAGACCGGCGCGCCCGTCGCCTCCGTCGACGCCCTGCTGCTCCGCCCCGTCAGCCCCGACCAGGTCCGGGCCGCCCGCACAGCCTTCCACGACGCGCTGTTCCGCGTCGACTGGACTCCGCTGCCCCTTCCGGCCGCCACCACCGTCGCCCCCGGCCAGTGGGCGCTGCTCGGCGACGCCGCCGCCGGCTCCCGCCTCACCCGCCTCACCGGCGTCCTGCCGACGGCCGCCACGTACGCCGACCTCGCGGCCCTCGGTGCTGCGGTCGAGGCCGGGGCCCCGGTGCCGCAGGCCGTCGTCGTCCCCGTGTCCGGCCCCGCCGTCGGCGGCGCGCCGGCCACCCCGGTCGATGCCGCGCTGCCCGCCGCCGTCGCCGACGCCCTGCACCACGCCCTGGAGCTGGCCCAGGCCTGGCTCGCCGACGACCGCTTCGCCGGCTGCCGACTGGTGTTCACCACCCACGGCGCCGTCGCCACCACCGCCGGATCCGACGTGCCCGACCTGGAGCACGCCCCGCTGTGGGGCCTGCTGCGGTCGGCCCAGTCCGAACACCCCGACCGGTTCGTCCTGCTCGACCTCGACGACCGCGAGGAGTCCCTGCGCGCCCTGCCCGCCGCACTCGCCACCGGCGAGGCGCAGCTCGCCCTCCGTGAGGGCCGCGCCGTCACACCCCGGCTCGCCCGCGTCCCCGCCGTCCCCGCAGCCGAAGGGCGGGAGGCCCGCCCGCTCGACACCGACGGCACCGCCCTGGTCACCGGTGCCACCGGCACCCTCGGCGGGCTCGTCGCCCGCCACCTGGTCACCGCGCACGGCGTCCGCCGCCTGCTGCTGACCAGCCGCCGCGGAGAGGCCGCCGCCGGCGCCCCCGAACTCCTCGCGGAACTGCGCGCGCTGGGCGCCGAGGTCACCCTCGCCGCCTGCGACGCCGCCGACCGCGAGGCGCTCGCCGCGCTGCTGGCCTCCGTACCGGCCGAGCACCCGCTGACCGCCGTCGTGCACACGGCGGGGGTCCTCGACGACGGCATCCTCGAAGCGCTCACCTCCGAGCGGATCGACCACGTCCTGCCCGCCAAGGTCGACGCCGCCGTCCACCTGCACGAGCTGACCCGCAGCCTCGACCTCGCCGCCTTCGTGCTGTTCTCCGCCGCCGCCGGCACCCTCGGCGCGGCCGGCCAGGCCAACTACGCCGCCGCCAACACCTTCCTCGACGCCCTCGCACAGCGCCGCCGCGCCGAAGGCCTGCCCGCCACCGCGCTCGCCTGGGGCCTGTGGGCCGAACGCAGCGGCATGACCGGCGACCTCGCCGACACCGACCTGGAGCGGATCTCCCGCGCCGGCGTCGCCGCACTGTCCTCCGCCGAGGGCCTCGCCCTCATGGACACCGCCCGCGAGACCGGGGATGCGACCGCCGTCCCCATGCACCTCGACCTGGCCGCCCTGCGCCAGGCCGACGCGAGCATGGTCCCGCCGCTGCTGCGCGGCCTGGTCCGGCCCGCCGCCCGCCGCACCGCCGCCGCGCAGGGCCCCGCCCCGGCCGACGGCCTCGCCGAGCGGCTGCTGCCGCTGACAGCCGCCGAACGCGACCGGCTGCTGCTGGCCACCGTCCGCGTCCAGGTCGCCGCCGTCCTCGGCTTCCCCGGCCCCGACGCCGTCGACCCCGGCCGCGCCTTCAAGGAACTCGGCTTCGACTCGCTCACCGCCGTCGAACTGCGCAACCGCCTCGGATCGGCCACCGGAGTCCGGCTGCCCGCCACCCTCGTCTTCGACTACCCCACCCCGAACGCGCTCGCCGCCTTCCTGCGCACCGAACTCCTCGGCGACCGGGCCGCGCCCGCGGGCGGCACCGGCGCCACCGCCCACGTCCCGGCCGTCACCGACGAGCCCATCGCCATCGTCGCCATGGCCTGCCGCTACCCCGGCGGCGTCAGCACGCCCGAGGAGTTGTGGCAGCTCGTCGCCGGCTCCGTCGACGCGATCTCCCCGTTCCCCACCGACCGCGGCTGGAACCTCGACGCGCTGTACGACTCCGACCCCGGCCGCGCCGGGACCTCGTACACCCGCGAGGGCGGATTCCTGCACGACGCCGCCGACTTCGACCCCGACGTCTTCGGTATCAACCCGCGCGAGGCCCTCGCCATGGACCCGCACCAGCGGCTCCTGCTGGAGACCTCCTGGGAGGCCTTCGAACGCGCCGGAATCGACCCGGCCGCCGTGCGCGGCAGCCGCACCGGCGTGTTCGCGGGCGTCATGTACCACGACTACCTGACCCGGCTCCCGGCCGTCCCCGAGGGCCTGGAGGGCTACCTCGGCACCGGCACCGCCGGCAGCGTCGCCTCCGGCCGCATCTCGTACACCTTCGGCCTCGAAGGACCCGCCGTCACCATCGACACGGCCTGCTCCTCCTCCCTCGTCGCCCTGCACCTGGCCGCGCAGGCCCTGCGCAGCGGCGAGTGCGACATGGCGCTGGCCGGCGGTGTCACCGTCATGTCCACCCCGGACACCTTCATCGACTTCAGCCGCCAGCGGGGCCTGTCCACCGACGGCCGCTGCAAGTCCTTCTCCGCCGACGCCGACGGCACCGGCTGGGCCGAGGGTGCCGGAATGATCCTCGTAGAGCGGCTCTCCGACGCCCGGCGCAACGGCCACCCGGTGCTGGCCGTCGTCCGGGGCACGGCCGTCAACCAGGACGGTGCGAGCAACGGCCTCACCGCCCCCAACGGCCCGTCCCAGCAGCGCGTCATCCGAGAGGCCCTCGCCCACGCCGGTCTGACCGCCGCCGACGTCGACGCCGTCGAGGCCCACGGCACCGGCACGACCCTGGGCGACCCGATCGAGGCGCAGGCCCTGCTCGCAACCTACGGCCGGGACAGGCCCGCGGACCAGCCGCTGCGACTGGGTTCCATCAAGTCCAACATCGGCCACACCCAGGCCGCCGCGGGCGCCGCCGGCATCATCAAGATGGTCCTCGCCATGCGCCACGGCGTCCTGCCGGCGTCCCTGCACATCGGCGAGCCGTCCCCGCACATCGACTGGACCGCCGGCGCGGTCTCCCTCCTCACCGAGCAGACGCAGTGGCCCGAAACGGGCCGCCCGCGCCGCGCGGGCATATCCTCCTTCGGCGTCAGCGGTACCAACGCGCACGTCATCATCGAGCAGCCGCCCGCCGACGGGGACACCGAAGCCGGCGCCCCCGAATCCTCCGCCCCCGAGTCCGTCGTCCTCGCCGGCACCCCGCTGCCTTTCGTCCTGTCCGGCCGGACCCCCGACGCGCTGAGCGCCCAGGCCGCCCGGCTCGCCGCCCACCTCGCCGGCTGGCCGGATGCGGCGCCCGCCGACGTGGCGTACTCGCTGGCCACCACCCGTACCGCCCTGGACCGCCGGGCCGCCGTCGTCGCCGCCGGCCGCGAGGAACTGCTCACCGGGCTCGCCGCACTCGCCGAGGGCCGCGACCACGCCCGGCTCGTCCGGCACGACGCCTCCGACGGCCGGCTCGCCGTCCTCTTCACCGGACAGGGCAGCCAGCGCCCCGGTACCGGCCGCGAACTGTACGCCGCCCACCCCGTGTTCGCGGCCGCCCTGGACGAGGTCTGCGCGGCCCTGGACCCGCACCTCGAACAGCCCCTCAAGGACGTCCTGTTCGCCGAGGACGGCGCACTCCTCAACCGAACCGGTTACACCCAGCCCGCCCTGTTCGCCCTGGAGACCGCGCTCTACCGGCTCGTCGAGTCCTGGGGCGTGCGCCCCGACTTCGTCGCCGGCCACTCCATCGGCGAGATCACCGCCGCGCACGTCGCAGGCGTGCTGTCCCTCGACGACGCGTGCACGCTCGTCGCCGCCCGCGGCCGGCTCATGGAGCAGCTGCCCGAAGGCGGCGCGATGATCGCGCTCGCCGCCACCGAGGACGAGGTCCGGCCGCTGCTCGCCGGCCGGGAGGACCGGATCGGCATCGCCGCCGTCAACTCCGCCTCCGCCGTGGTCATCTCCGGCGACGAGGACCTCGCGCTGGAGATCGCCGCCGAGTTCGAGGCACGCGGCCGGCAGGCCAAGCGGCTCACCGTCAGCCACGCCTTCCACTCCCCGCTGATGGACGGCATGCTCGACGCCTTCCGCGAGGTCGCCGCCTCCCTCACCTACCACGCGCCCGCCCTCCCCGTCGTCACCCACCTCACCGGCGAGGTCGCGGGCGAGGAACTGCGCACCCCCGAGCACTGGGTCGCCCACGTCCGCGAGGCCGTCCGCTTCCTCGACGGCATCCGCACCCTGGACGCCGAGCGCGTCACCACCTACCTCGAACTCGGCCCGCAGGGCGTGCTGTCGGGCCTGGGCCGCGACTGCCTGAGCGACACCGACACCGACAGCAGCACCGACGCCGTGTTCGTCCCGGCCCTGCGCCGCGACCGCGGCGAGACCGAGGCGCTGGCCGCCGCGATCGCCGCCCTCCACACCCGCACCGTCCCCGTCGACTGGAGCGCGTACTTCGCCGCGACCGGCGCCCGCCGCACCGACCTGCCCACGTACGCCTTCCAACGCCGCCGGTTCTGGCTCGAAGCCCCCGCCGGCTTCGTCGGGGACGTCGAGTCGGCCGGTCTGGGCGCAGCCCACCACCCGCTGCTCGGCGCCGCCGTGCCGCTCGCCGACGGCGAGGGCTTCCTGCTCACCGGCCGGATCTCCCTCGACACCCACCCGTGGCTGGCCGACCACGCCGTCATGGGCACCGTCCTGCTGCCCGGCACCGCCTTCGTCGAGCTCGCCGTCCGGGCCGGCGACCAGGCCGGCTGCGACGTGCTGGAGGAGCTCACCCTCGAAGCCCCACTGCTCCTGGCCCCGCACGCCGCGGTCCGCCTCCAGATCGTGGTGGGCGCCCCCGGCCGGGACGGCCGCCGCACCCTGGACCTGTACTCCGGCGACCCGGACGCCGCCGACGACGAGCCGTGGACCCGCCACGCCACCGGCGTCCTCGCGACCGGCGCCCCGCGGCCCGCGTTCGACCTGACCGCCTGGCCTCCGCCCGGCGCCGAGGCCGTCACCGTCGACGGCCTGTACGAGCACCTCGGCCAGGGCGGCTTCGCCTACGGCCCGGTCTTCCAGGGCCTGCGGGCCGCCTGGACCCTCGGCGACGACGTGTACGCCGAGGTGGCCCTGCCCGACGACCGGCAGGCCGACGCCGCCCGGTTCGGTCTGCACCCTGCCCTCCTCGACGCCGCCCTGCACGCCACCTTCGTCCAGCCGTCCCCCGACGGCGACCGCGGGGCCGGGCTGCCGTTCTCCTGGCGGGGCGTGTCCCTGCACGCCGTCGGCGCCGCCGCGCTGCGCGTCCGCCTCACCCCGGGCGGCGAGGACACCCTCTCCCTCCAGGTCGCCGACACCACCGGCGCGCCCGTCGCCGCCGTCGAGCGCCTGACGGTGCGGCCCGTCTCCGCCGACGGCCTGGCCGGCGCCGCCCGCACCGCGCACCACGACTCCCTGTTCCGCATCGACTGGGCCACCCTGCCACTGCCGACCGGCACCCCGGACGAGCAGCCCGGCGACGGCTGGGCCGTCCTCGGCGACGGCACCGGTCTGCCCGGCCGCACCCACGCCGACCTGGCGGCCCTGGCCGCCGCCGTCGACGCGGGCGCCCCGGCCCCCGCGTACGTCCTGGCCCCCTGCTCGGCCGCCGTCGGCGCCGAGGGCGCGCTCACCCCGGACACCGTCCGGGCCGCGACCCACCGGGCCCTCGCCCTGGTCCAGGGCTGGCTCGCCGACGACCGGTTCGCCGAGTCCCGCCTGGTGTTCGTCACCCGCGGCGCCGTCGCCGTCCACGGCGACTGGGACCTCGCCGACCCCGTCCACGCCCCCGTCTGGGGCCTGGTCCGGACCGCGCAGGCGGAGAACCCCGACCGGTTCGTCCTCGCCGACCTCGACGGCACCGCCACCGGTACCGACGACGACACCCTGCCCGGACTGCTCGACGCCGCCCTCGCCACCGGCGAACCGCAGTTCGCGGTCCGCCGCGGCACCGTCCACGCCCCCCGCCTCGCCCGGGTCCCGGCCGGCACCCCGCTCACCCCGCCCGCCGACGGCTCCGCCTGGCGCATGGACATCGAGGACAAGGGCACCCTCGACCACCTCACCCTCCTGCCCAGCCCGGAGTCCGAAGCCCCGCTGGAGCCCGGCCAGGTCCGCGTCGCCGTACGCGCCGCCGGCCTCAACTTCCGCGACGTCCTCAACGCCCTCGGCATGTACCCCGGCGACCCGGGCCTGATGGGCTCCGAAGGCGCCGGCACCGTCCTGGAGACCGGCCCCGGCGTCACCGACCTCGCCCCCGGCGACCGCGTCATGGGCATGCTGCCCGGCGCGTTCGGCCCGCTCGCCGTCGTCGACCGCCGCATGATCGCGCCGATGCCCGAGGGCTGGACCTTCGCCGAGGCCGCAGCCGTACCGATCGTCTTCATGACGGCGTACTACGCCCTCCACGACCTCGCCGGCCTCCGCCGGGGCGAGACCCTCCTCGTGCACGCCGCGGCCGGCGGCGTCGGCATGGCCGCCGTCCAGCTGGCCCGCCACTGGGGCGCCGACGTGTACGCCACCGCCGCCCCCGCCAAGTGGGACACCCTGCGCGGACTCGGCCTGACCGACGACCGGATCGCCTCCTCCCGCACCCTCGACTTCGAGGACACCTTCCGCACCGCCACCGGCGGACGCGGCGTCGACGTCGTCCTGGACTCCCTGGCCCGCGAGTTCGTCGACGCCTCGCTGCGGCTGCTGCCGCGCGGCGGACGCTTCGTCGAGATGGGCAAGACCGACGTCCGCGACCCGCAGGACGTCGCCGCCGCCCACCCCGGTGTCACGTACCGGGCCTTCGACCTCACCGAGGCCGGTCTCGACCGCATCCAGGAGATGCTCACCGCCCTCCTCGGCCTCTTCGAGTCCGGCGCCCTGCACCCGATCCCGGTCTCCTGCTGGGACCTGCGCCAGGCCCCCGAGGCCTTCCGCTACCTCAGCCAGGCCCGCCACACCGGCAAGATCGTCCTCAGCGTGCCCGCCGACTGGAACCCCGAGGGCACCGTCCTCGTCACCGGCGGCACCGGCACTCTGGGCGCCCTCGTCGCCCGGCACGCCGTCACCGTCCGCGGCGCCCGCCGCCTGATCCTGACCAGCCGCCGCGGCGAGGCCGCCGCCGGCGCCGCCGAACTCGCCGCCGAGCTGCGCACCCTGGGCGCCGAGGTCACCGTCGCCGCCTGCGACGCCGCCGACCGCGACGCACTCGCCGCCCTCCTGGCCGGCATCCCGGCCGAACACCCGCTGACCGCCGTCATCCACACGGCGGGCGTCCTCGACGACGGCATCACCACCGCCCTCACCCCCGAACGGGTCGACCGCGTCCTGCGGCCCAAGGCGGACGCCGCCCTGCACCTGCACGAGCTGACCCGCCGGCTCGACCTGGCCGACTTCGTCCTGTTCTCCTCCGCCGCCGGCACCTTCGGCGGCGCAGGCCAGGCCAACTACGCAGCCGCGAACGTCTTCCTCGACGCCCTCGCCCGCCACCGCCAGGCCCACGGCCTGCCCGGCACCTCCCTCGGCTGGGGCCTGTGGGCCGAGGCCAGCGGCATGACCGGCGAGCTGGACACCGCCGACAAGGACCGCATGACGCGCTCCGGCGTCCTCGGCCTCTCCTCCGAGGAGGGCCTCGCCCTCCTCGACACCGCGCACCGCACGGGCGACGCCCACCTCGTCCCCATGCAGCTCGACCTCGCCCCGCTGCGCCAGGCCGACGCGAGCACGGTCCCCGCCCTGCTGCGCGGCCTCGTGCGCACCACGGCCCGCCGCGCCGTCGAGACCACCGCCGCCGGCACCGGAACCCCGCTGGTGGAGCAGCTCGTCCGGCTCCCCGGGAACGAGCGCGACACCCTGCTCCTGGACCTGGTCCGCGACCAGGTCGCCGCCGTCCTCGGCCACGCCACCCCCGACGCGGTCGAGCCCGGCCGCGCCTTCAAGGACCTCGGCTTCGACTCGCTCACCGCCGTCGAGTTCCGCAACCGGCTCGGCGCCGCCGCCGGCATCCGCCTGCCCGCCACGCTCGTCTTCGACTACCCGACGCCCACGGCCCTCGCCGGCTTCCTCAAGGACGAGCTCCTCGGCTCCGAGGCCGCCGCTGCCGCGGCCGCCCTCCCGCGGCACCCGGTCGGCGCCGCCGCCGACGCGGACGACCCCATCGCCATCGTCGCCATGAGCTGCCGCTTCCCCGGCGGTGTCCGCAGCCCCGAGGAGCTGTGGCAGCTGCTCGCCGAAGGCCGCGACGGCATCGCCCACCTCCCGGAGGACCGCGGCTGGGACACCGACGCGCTGTACGACCCCGACCCGGACAACCCCGGGACCTCGTACGCCCGGGAAGGCGGCTTCGTCTACGACGCCCACCACTTCGACCCCGCCTTCTTCGGGATCAACCCGCGCGAGGCCCTCGCCATGGACCCGCAGCAGCGCCTGCTGCTGGAGACCTCCTGGGAGGCCTTCGAGCGGGCCGGGATCGACCCGACGGGCCTGCGCGGCCGGCAGGTCGGCGTGTTCGTCGGCCAGATGCACAACGACTACGTGTCCCGGCTGAACACCGTCCCCGAAGGCGTCGAGGGCTACCTCGGCACCGGCGGCTCCAGCAGCATCGCCTCCGGCCGCGTCTCCTACACCTTCGGCTTCGAGGGCCCGGCCGTCACCGTCGACACCGCCTGCTCGTCCTCGCTCGTCGCCCTGCACCTCGCGGCGCAGGCCCTGCGCTCCGGCGAGTGCTCGCTCGCCCTCGCGGGCGGCGTCACCATCATCACCACGCCCGATGTCTTCACCGAGTTCAGCCGCCAGCGCGGCCTCGCCGCCGACGGCCGCTGCAAGCCCTTCGCAGCCGCCGCCGACGGCACCGCCTGGGGCGAGGGCGTCGGCATGCTTCTCGTCGAGCGGCTGTCGGACGCCCGCCGCAACGGCCACCAGGTGCTCGCGGTCGTCCGCGGTACGGCCGTCAACCAGGACGGCGCCTCCAACGGCCTCACCGCCCCGAACGGCCCCTCCCAGCAGCGCGTGATCCGGCAGGCCCTCACCAACGCCCGGCTGACCGCCGCCGAGGTCGACGCGGTCGAGGCACACGGCACGGGCACCCGCCTCGGCGACCCGATCGAGGCACAGGCCCTCCTCGCCACGTACGGGCAGGACCGGCCCGCGGACAGCCCGCTCTGGCTGGGCTCCATCAAGTCCAACTTCGGCCACACGCAGGCCGCCGCCGGTGTCGCCGGCATCATCAAGATGGTCATGGCGATGCGCCACGGCGTGCTGCCGCAGACCCTGCACGTGGACGAGCCCTCCCCGCACGTCGACTGGTCCGCGGGAGCCGTCTCCCTGCTCACCGAACAGCGCCCCTGGCCGGAGACCGGCCGCCCGCGCCGCGCAGGCGTCTCCTCCTTCGGCATGAGCGGTACGAACGCCCACGCCATCGTCGAACTCCCGGAGCCCGCGGAAACCCCGGAAATCCCCGCCACCCCGGCAACTGTCTCTTAT
>NZ_JACBGN010000029.1 GCF_013401435.1 Streptomyces sp. BR123 | reverse complement strand
CTGCCCCACCTGTCCACCCCGATGCCCCCGGACCTGACCCCCGAGTCGGCCGCCGCGGGCACCGGAGTCGGCGTCAACCTGCCCATGGAGCTGGTCCGGCAGAGCGTCCTGGAGCGCGAGTACTGGGACATCCCGGCGGAGGTCCTCGCCGCCTACCGCCAGTTCCGGCCGACCCCGCTGTGGCGGGCCACCGGCTTCGAGCGGGCCATCGGCTCCCGCGTGCCCATCTACATGAAGTACGAGGGCGGCAACATCTCCGGCAGCCACAAACTGAACACCGCCCTGGCCCAGGCCCACTACTACAAGCAGGCCGGTGTGAAGGAACTGGTCACCGGCACCGGGGCCGGCCAGTGGGGCACCGCGATGGCCGCCGCCTGCGCACTGTTCGGGCTGCGCTGCCGGGTCTTCATGGTCGACTCCAGCCTGCGCCGCAAACCGTACCGCGGCGTGCTGATGCGCATGCTCGGCGCCGAGATCCACTCAAGCCCGAGCGGGCTGACCGGCGTCGCCGACCGGCGCGGCGAAGGCATCGGCAACAGCCTCGCGCTGGCCATCGGCGAGGCCGTCGAGTACGCCTCCCACCACGACGGGGTCGCCTTCTGCATCGGCAGCGGCGAGACCTACAGCATCCTGCACCAGTCGGTCATCGGCATCGAGGCGCAGGACCAGCTGGCCGCCCTGGACGGCACGGTGGACATGGTCGTCGGCGCGGTCGGCGCCGGCTCCAACTTCGGCGGCATCGCCCTGCCCTTCCACGCCGAGGCCCGGGCCACCGGCACCGAGGCCCCGACGCTGGTCGGGGCCGAGTCCGCGACCGCGCCCAAGCTCACCCGCGGCGTGTACGCGTACGACAAGACGGATGCCACCGGGTCCGGCCCCCTGGAAGCGATGTACACCATCGGCAGCGACTACCCGATCCCCGACGCCCACTCCGCCGGCCTGCGCTTCCACGGCGCCGCCAAGATCATCTCGGCGATGCGGCACACCGGCGACATCGCCGCCACCGCCGTCACCCAGCAGGAGGCCCTCGACGCGGGCCGGCTGCTCACCCGCAACGAATGCGTGCTGCCCGCCCCCGAGTCAGGCCATGCGCTCGCCGCGGCCGCCAAGCTCGCCACCTCCGGCGCGGACGGCATGCGCGCCCGGAAGGGCATCCTCGTCTGCGTCAGCGGCCACGGCTACCTCGACCTCGCCGCGTACGAGCAGCTGCTCAACGACGAGCTCGGCGACGAGGCACCCAGCGAGCAGGCCCTGATGAGCGCCGTCTCCGGACTCACCCCGGTCGGACAGGACGGCTCCTCTCCGCCCCACGCCGGCCTCCTGTCCGCAGGCGGCCTGCTCGGAGGCACGCTCGGGGGCAGGCGATGACCACCACCGTCGAAACGGCCCCCCTGCCAGACGCGACGGCGTCCGTCCGGGCCGAGCTACTCGACTGCGTCCAGTCCAACCTGGCCGTGCTCGCCGACCGCTTCCACGGACCGGACACCCACCTGGCCCTGGGCGCCACCCTTCGGTTCGCGCCGCGGCCCGGACCCCACGGGCTGCCGACCATCGAGCCGGAAGCCGAGCACCAGCTGGCCGCAGTCGCCGGCATCGGCCTGACCGAGCGGCTGCGCCGCCACGACGTACCGCCCGCGGAACTGGCCGCACTGGCCGTGGCACACGGCCCCCTGTACGTCATGGCCGACACCTACGACATGCCATGGCTGCCCTACCACCGGCAGCGGCACATGCAGCACAGCTACCTGGTGACGGCCGAGGGCGACCGCGCCCGCGTCGTCGACGCCTACCACAGCCACACCCCCTGGGGCCTCGCCTCCCCGGGCGCGTGGCTCCTGGACTGGGCCGAACTGCCCCGGTCCTGCCTGGTGATGGTCCTCGAACCGGCCGCGGCCGGGGCACCGAAGGCCAACCCGGCCTGCGAGTACGGCGACGTGGACGCCTACGCCGCCGCGTACGCCGGCCACCCGGACCGGTTCGCCGCCCTCGACCAGCTGACCACCGAGACCTGGCTGCTGGCTCGCTCCCGGCGACTGCACGCCGAGTTCCTGGCCTCCACCGGCCGGAGCCGGGCCCCCGGGACCGATGACCACCTGAAGCGGCTGGACCGGCTCGCCGAACAGGCGTTCCTCGCCATGCGCCGGGTGCAGCGGGGCCGCCCCGAGCCGGCCCGCCTGGCGGCCGACCTCACCAACGCGCTGCACGCCGACCGCGCCCTGTTCGACGTGCCCCGGACGCCGCTGCGCGAGACGGTGACCGAGACCGTCGCCGCCGTCCTCGGCATCGACACCGCGGCGGTCCTCGCCGCGCCCTGCCTCACGGCCGTCCCCGGCTTCAACTCCTTCCAGGTCGTCGAGATCGTCGAAGCCCTGGAGGAACGGCTCGGCATCGAGTTCGCCGCCGAGGAACTGCTGCCGGAGAACCTCCACCGCATCGACGACCTGTGCCGGCTCGTGCAGACCGCCCAGGCCCGCTGACGGCCGTCCCCCCGACCTTTCGGACGTCCGCCCCTTCCCATGTCCGACCACCGACCCGTCACAGGAGTACCACCGTGGACACACGCTTCACCGACCTGCTCGCCCCCTTCCTCAAGTACCTCGGCGACCAGGAACTCACCGAAAGCTCCGACCTGCGCAAGCTCGGCCTGGACTCGATGCAGTCCATCGAGCTGCTCTTCGCCATCGAGGACACCTTCGGCATCTCCCTGCCCGATGAGGACCTCAACGACGCGACCTTCGCCACCGCCGGCACCCTCTGGAAGGCCATCGCAGCCGCCGGCGGCGACGAGGCCCTGGCGGACGCGGCGTGAGCACTGCACCCGCCCTCGCGCCCGGGACCCCGGCCGTCGCACCCGACGGACGCACCCCCGTCGAGCGCGCCCGCCACGTGGCCCGGATCGCCGCCGAGCACGCCCGCCGCCACGACCGCGACGCCGACTTCCCTGCCGAGGCGCTCGCCGCGCTGCGCGAGTCCGGCCTCCTCGGCCTGACCGTCCCCGCCGACCACGGCGGTCTCGGCGGCACCCTGACCGACCTGCTCGACGTCTGCGTCGAACTCGGCCGCGCCGACATGTCCGTCGCGATGATCCTCGGCATGCACTGCCAGCAGGTCGCTGCCGTCACCGGCCACGCGGCCCCCCGGCTGCGCGACGAGTTGCTGCCCAGGATCGCCGCCGGCGAGCTCTACCTGGCCTCGGTCACCACCGAGGCCGGCAAGGGCGGCCATCTGCTCACCGCCGAATCCGAGGCCCGCAGCGACAACGGCAGCCTGGTCATCGACCGGTTCGCCCCGATCGTGACCGGCGGCGCCCACGCCGACGGATTCCTGATCACCGTACGGGCCCCCGACGCGGCCTCACCCAGCGAGGTCTCCCTCGTCTACGCCGACCGCGCCCAGCTGACCGTCGAACCAAGCGGCGACTGGAACCCGATGGGCATGCGGGCCAGCCACAGCGTCGCGCTCCGGCTGACCGGAACGGTCCCCGCCCACCAGGTGGTGGGCGAGCACGGCTCCTTCTCCGTCATCGCGAGCGAGGTGTTCGGACCGCTGGCCCACCTCGCGTGGTCCGCCGCCTGGCTCGGCACCGCCGCCGGCGCCCTTTCCCGGGTCGTCCGCATGCTCCGCAGCCCGGCCGGCCGACGCCGCTTCGACCTCGGCTCCGAACTGCTGCTGGGCCGGCTCTCCGCGGCCCGCCAGAAGCTCGACACCGTCAACGCCCTGCTCCGCCACACCGAGCAGGCCGTACGCGCCGCGGCCGACCTGTCCCAGCCCCGGATCCAGCTGCTGCTCAACGCCCTGAAGCTCACCGCTTCGGAGCAGTGCCACGCGGCGGTCGACGACCTGGTCGCCACCGTGGGGCTGCGCGACGGCTACCTCAAGGACTCGGACACCGGGCTGGAAGCAGCGCTGCGCGACCTGCGCTCCGCGCCGCTCAACTACAGCAACGACCGCCTGCACCAGGCCGACGGCCGGCTCACCCTGCTCGACCCGGAGGTGCGCCTTGTCTGACCAGGCCGTGCTCCGGCTCGCACCGACAGATGCGGCCGGATCGGCGCCACCACCACCGGCCCCGGCCGTCCCCGCCGACGGGTTCGAGGGGCTGCCGCCGGAGGCGGACGGCCGCCGGGTCTGGGCCGCCCTCGGCCGGGCGCACCGGCTGGCCGCCGCCTACCGCGGCGGCGACCCGGCCTCCGGCGTCGACCCCGACACCCTCGGCCGGCTCATGACCGACGTCGACGCCCGCTTCGGCATCGGCTCCACCCTCTCGGTGTGCATCCAGATCGCCACCGCGGTCCCGCTGCTCACCCTCGGCGGCGAACCGGCCGCGCGCGTCCTGCACGACGCCCTCGCCGGCCGCGCCGTCGTCGCGCTGGCCGCGTCCGACGAGGGCTCCGGGGCCGACCTCGCCGGCCTCGGCACCACCGTGGCCGTCGACGACGACGGCGTCACGGTGACCGGCACCAAACGCTGGATCACGAGCGCCCTGTACGCCGACCACCTGCTCGTCCTCGCCCGGCACCGGGAGAGCCGCCACTTCACCAGCTTCACCTGGGTCCTGGTCCCCGCGGACGCACCCGGCGTCACTGTCGAGCCGGCCGAGACCCCGCTGTTCGACGGCTCGGGCACCGGGCACATCCGGCTCGACCGGGTACAGCTGCCCCGCGAGCACATCGTCGGGCGGGTCGGCCGCGGCATGACGTCCTTCGCCGCACACATCGCCGTGGAACGGCTCACCGGCACCCTGTGGGGCGTCGCCCTGTGCGCACGCATGCTGCGCCGGACGAAGGAACGCCTCCAGGGACGCGCGTACGGCGACGGCACGCTGTGGCAGTTGGAGGGCATCCAGCAGCGGTTCGCCGCCGCCCTGCTCCGCACCCACGAGCTCGCCGCCCTCGTCGACCGGCTCGGCAGGCGCGCCGCGCGCCACGACACCGCCGCGGCCGCCCTGCTCAAGGCCGGCGCGGCCCGGACGGTGAACTCCGTCCTGGCCGAATGCGCCCAACTCCACGGCGCCGAGGGCTTCGCCGCCGGTGGCGCCCAGTGGACCCGGGCCCAGGCGGCCCTGTGGAGCATCGGCGGCGGCACCACGGAGATCGTGCTGACCGCCGTGGCCGGCTCCGCCGACGCCCTCCTCGCGGAGCTGCCGTCATGAACGTCATCGAGATCGTCCCGCAGGTCTGGGCGGTGTCGGGACGCGTCACCGCACCATCGGAGGGTCACCCGGACGACCTCGCGGCCGCGGCCGGCATGGCCGGCTGGCGGGCCGAGGAGTTCCTCGCGGGCCGCGCCCTGCTACGCCGGCTCCTGGCCGAAGTGGCGCCCGGATCCGAGAACCTGCGGGTGACCCCCGGACCCCACGGCAAGCCCGGCCTGCCCGACCGGCCCGACCTCGCCATCAGCATCGCCCACGACGAAGGCCACTTCGCCGCCTGCGCCGGAGTGGGCCGCGCCGTCGGCATCGACGTGCAGCAGCCCGGCGAACACCTCGCCCCCGGCGTCGTGCGCCGCTGCGTGCCCACGGAACACGAGGCCGTCAACGCCCTCCCGGCGGACGAGCGTTCCCGGGAGTTCGCCTGGATCTGGACCGCGCAGGAGGCCTGCGTGAAGGCCGAGGGCAGCGGCCTCGCCGGTGGCCCCTGGACCGTTCCCGTGGGACCCGGCCAGACCAGCGGCACCTGGAAGGGCTTCACCTGGCGCAGCCTGCGCGACACATCGGACACACCCCTCAGCTGCGCATGGGAGGCGTTATGACGAACGACGTGACGAACTTCGTCGCGAACGACGGCAGGAACCGGACGGAGACCGCCCCGGCTTCCCCGCCGGCAGCCCGCGGCGTGACCGGACCGCCCGCCGTCCCGGCGCAAACGCCGGAACTCAGCTGCTACACCGCCGCCCTGGTGGCCTACCTGGAACCGGAACTCCCCGACGTGGCCGACAGGCTCGCCCGGGCCATCCGGCTCGCGGTCCGCACCGACCACCCCAGCGGGCACCTCGCGTTCTCCCACCACCACCGCATCGACGGCGGGAGCACCACCGGACGACTGGTCTACCGGGGCACCGCCCACTGGTCCGTGGCGCTCGCCGCCCTCCGCGCGGAGGCCGGCCGCAACGGCCGCGTCCTCGCTGTCGCCAACACGCGTACCGTGCCCTGGTCCCCGGCGTACGGAGTGTCCACCGCAGCGCACTGGGTCCTGCTGGAACCCGCGCCCGGCCGCGCCGACGCCTGGCAGGTGACCGACCGCTTCGCGGCCCTCCTGCCCGAAGGCGAGCAGCACCCCCACACCGGCATCGTCGACGACACCGCCCTGCGCGCGCTGCTCACCCCGATGGGCACCCTCGCCCCGCAGTACACCCTGCGGGACGTCCACGCCCTCGGCAACGCCTCCGAACTGCCCGACACGGACCATTACCGCTGGCTGGTACGGCACTCCTCGCCGCCCACCGCCCCGCCGTTGGGCCGCTGGCTCTACGGGCCGTCGGAGACGCTCGAATTCCTCGCCGCCCGGTTCTGCGCAGAGCCGGCCCTGCTCGCCGCCCACGCCGACGACCTGTGGGCCGCCTCGCGGCACCAGCGCCACCGCCTCGCGTTCCTGGCGCGCACCAGGACGGTGTCCCGGGCGGCTGCGGACGCCGCAGCGGCGAGTTGGGGGGAGCTGCCCCGCTCCCTCCGCTTCGCCGTCACCTCGGCCGGGCGCGGCCGCCCGCGCCCCGGCGTCGTCGCGAAGGCCTTCGACGACCTCATCAACACCACGACCCGCGTGCAAAAGGAGGAACAGCACTGATGCCCACCCACCTTGACGTGCCACGACCGCGGCTGCACGACTGGTTCGCGCGGTCCGCGCACCGCTACGGGGACGGCCTGAACGCCCTGGAGGTCGACGGCCATCACCTCACCTACGCCGCCCTCGACGCCTGCGCCGCATCCGTCGCCGAAGCAGTCCTCACCGGGCACGGCAGCCCGCCGGCCCGGGTAGGACTGCTCGCCTCGCGCTCGGTCCTCGCGTACGCCGGCTATCTGGGTATCACCCGGCTCGGCGCGACGGTGGTGCCGCTGAACCCGGCCTTCCCGATCACCCGCAGCAGCGACGTGGTGCAGGAGGCCGGACTCGACCTGGTGGTCGCCGACGCGGGCCTGCCCGGCCTGGACGTCCTGCCCGTCCCGGTGCTCCGGCTCACCGACCAGGACCTCCTCGGCCGGTCCTCCGCAGCCGCCCCGGAGCTCCCCGGGCGCGCCGTCTCGGGCAGCGACCTCGCCTACATCCTGTTCACCTCCGGCTCCACCGGCCGGCCCAAGGGCGTCCCTGTCACCCACGACAACATCGCCGCCTACCTCGGCCACGTCATTCCCCGGTATGGGCTCGGCCCCGGCGCCCGGGTGTCGCAGACCTTCGACCTCACCTTCGACCCGTCGGTGTACGACATGTTCGCCTCCTGGGGGTCGGGCGCCACCCTCGTCGTGCCCACCCGCAACGACGTGCTCTCCCCGGTGCGCTACGTCAACGAGCGGCAGATCACCCACTGGAACTCCGTCCCCTCGGTCGCTGCCATCGCGATGCGGCTGCGCGCCCTGAAACCCGGCTCCATGCCCACTCTCCAATGGAGCCTGTTCTGCGGCGAAGCCCTCAAGACGGCACACGCCGAGGCCTGGGCGGCCGCCGCCCCGAACAGCACGCTGGAGAACATCTACGGCCCCACCGAGATGACCGTCACCTGGACCGAGTACCGGCTGCCGTCGGACCCAGCCGACTGGCCGGACACCGGCAACGCCACCGTGCCGATCGGCACCCCGTACCCCGGCCAGGAGCACCTGGTCCTCGACGAGGACGGACACCCGGCCGACGAGGGCGAGCTGTGTGTACGCGGCAGCCAGCGGTTCCCCGGCTACCTCGCACCGCAGGACAACACCGGCCGCTTCTGTTCCTTCGACGGCCGGCGGGCCACGGTGTACGACGGCTCGGGGCCGGTCACCTCGGACCACTGGTACCGCACCGGCGACCGGGTCAGGCAGCTCGACGGGACGCTGGTGCACCTGGGCCGGCTCGACCACCAGCTGAAGATCCACGGCTACCGGGTCGAACTCGGCGAGATCGAGAACCTGCTGATGCGGCAGCCCGGCGTCACCGACGCCGTCGTCCTGGCCGTGCCCGGCCGCAAGGGCGAGCCGGTGCTGCACGCCCTGTGCACCGGCGGCCCGGCGGACCCGGCCGCACTCCTCGACGCCCTGCGCGCGAAGCTGCCCGCCTACATGGTGCCGACCGCTGTCGAGTTCACCCCGGCGCTTCCGCTGAACGCCAACGGAAAGGTCGACCGGGCCGCCCTGGTCGGCTCCCTGTCCCGGCCGGAAGCGGCCTGAGAGGCACACCATGACCATCGAGACCGCCCTTCCCACTGCGCCCCTGCTGGACCAGGGCACCTTCCGGCGCGTCATGGGACGCTTCCCGACCTTCGTGTCGGTGATCACCACGGCCACCGACAACGGACCTGCCGGCTGCACGGCCAACGCCGTCCTGTCGCTCTCGCTCTCCCCGGCGAGCATCCTCGTGTCGCTGCGCAGCGGGAGCCGGACGCTCCACGAGATCCGCGACCGCGGCGCCTTCGCAGTCAACACCCTGTCCTGGGGGCAGCGGTCCCTCGCCCAGCGCTTCGCCACGGGCGACCCGGCCCGGCGCTTCGACGGGGTCGCCCACTCCTGGTCGGACGGCGTCCCGGTGGTCGACGGCTGCGTGGCCACCGTCGTCTGCCGGCTCCGCGACACCGTCGAGGCGTTCGACCACACCCTGCTGATCGGCACCGCCGAGCGCGCCGACTGTGCTCCGGACATCCCGATGGTCCTGCTGGACGGCCAGGCGCACCGGCTCCCGCCAGCGGAGTTCCCGTCCCTCTGACCGACCGAAAGACCCAGGAGACCCACCCCAGTGACCACGTCACCGTCCAACCGGACCGCCGCAGGCCCCCTCGCCGGCCGCCCCGAACTGCTGCACTCCCTCCTGCTGTCCCCGGCGGCCACGACCCCCGGCAGCCCCGCCGTCGCCGA
Source organism: Streptomyces sp. BR123 (assembly GCF_013401435.1). Lineage (GTDB taxonomy): Bacteria > Actinomycetota > Actinomycetes > Streptomycetales > Streptomycetaceae > Streptomyces. The sequence goes on along the minus strand of NZ_JACBGN010000029.1, from coordinate 34,112 downwards.
GTTCGTCGCCAATGACACCGTACGGACCACGACGTACGGCGAACTGCGCGACCTCGCCCGGACGTACGCCGCCGACCTCGACGCCCTCGGACTCGACATCGGGGACCGCGTCATCCTCGAATCCCACACCTCGGCCCACGCCATCGCTGTGTTCCTCGCCTGCTCCATGGCGGGCCTGCCGTTCATACCGGTCAGCCCGGAGACCCCCGACGAGCGGCTGCGGACCATCGTGGAGGCCACCGGGGCCGCCCTGCACATCCAGACCGGGGACGGGACGCGGGAGAACGTTCCCCAGCAGGCGGGGACGGCCCGGTTCGGGTCCGGCAGACTGCGCGTGGAGCGGCAGCCGCAGACGCGGACCCGCCGCCGGACCGAGCTGTGCCCGACCGACCCCGCGTACATGATCTTCACATCCGGCAGCACCGGACGCCCCAAGGGCGTGGTGATGAGCCACCGGGCCGTCACCTCGTTCTACCGGGGCATGCTGTCGCAGGGCATCGTGGGACCCCAGGACCGGGTCGCGACCACCTCGCCCCTCCAGTTCGACTTCTCGCTCCTCGACATCGGCCTCGCCCTGAGCACCGGCGCCGCCGTGGTGCCCGTGCCGCGCGACCTGCTGCGCTGGCCCAGCCGGTTCCTTCGGGTCCTCGCCGACACCGGCGCCACCCAGGTCAACGGCGTGCCGTCGATCTGGCGGCAGACCCTGCGGCATCTGCCCGAACGGTTGGCCGGCCTCACCGGGATCCGCGGCGTGCTGTTCTGCGGAGAGGAGTTCCCGCTGCCCGAACTGCGCGAGCTCCAGAGGCTGCTGCCGCAGGCCCGGCTCATCAACTGCTACGGCGCGACCGAGTCGATGGCCTGCTCCTTCACCGACGTACCACGGCCGCTGCCCGCGGACCTGGAGAGGCTGTCCATCGGCTACGCCCACCCGGGTGCCGAGATGCTGCTGGTCGACGAGTCCGGCCGACTGGTCGACGAGCCCGGCACGCTGGGCGAGATCCACCTGCGGACCCCCGCCCTGTTCACCGGCTACTGGGACGACCCTGCCGCGTCGGCCGCCGCACGCGTGCTCGACCCGGCCGAGCCGCGCTCGGGCCAGCTGGTCCTGCGCACCGGCGACCTGGCGTACCGGGGACCGCACGGTGAGCTCTACTTCTGCGGACGCGTGGACTCCCAGGTGCAGATCCGCGGGAACCGCGTCGAGCTCGGCGAGATCGAACGCCGGCTGCGGGAGCATCCCGAGGTCGCCGAGGCCGTGGTGCTCCTGGTCGAGCGCGCGGCGGACGAACCCCGACTCGCGGCGTGCGTCGTGGCGCAGGACCGGGCCGGCTCCCTCGACGACGGCCGCCTGCCCGCGTTCTGCTCGCAGACGCTCCAGCCCTACATGGTGCCCGACGAGGTCCACGTCCTCGACGCTATGCCGATCTCTCCGAACGGCAAGGCGGACCGCCGGGCCCTGGCGGCGCAGCTCGCCGGTACCCGCTGAGCCCGTCGAGGAGGGAGGCATGATGAACCCGCCGGAGCCGTGGCCGAAAAGGGTGTCCGTCGAGCACGTGTACCTCGGCCACACCCATCTCAACGCCCGGGACCACGACGCGTTCGCCTCGCTCCTCGACGAGGAGGTCACCCTCCGGGGGCCGGAGGGGACGGCGGCTTTCGGACGGGCGGCGGTGACGGCCGCGGAACAGAGCCGGCGCTTCACCCATATGCTCGAGGACCTTGGGGTACGGCTGACAGAATGGTGGCAACGGGCATTCTCCGGCACCGTGAGGACCGCTGCCCGGAGATGGATTTCGCGGCCGTCTTCAGCCTTTCGAAACATGGCCTGATTTCCTCCTGCCGCACGTACGCTGCACCGGTATCCGCCGCTGAGCAGACCGCAAGAGGTGCGAGGGAAAAGGCCTAATCCGTACGGCTACAGGCAGTCAACCGGCGAGTGAGCGCATGTTAATTTGGCAATCCCGTCCCGTCATTCGGGAGAACAAGGAGCCACGCCGATATGCCGACAACGGTCGACAAACCCATTTACCGCGTCCTCGGACCGCTGGAGGTAACGGGGGCGTCGGGCGAGGAGTGTCGCATTCCCCGCGGACGGCAGCAAGTAGTGCTCGGCGCCCTTCTCCTCGAGGCCAACCGGGTGGTCAGTACGGAGAGTCTCATTGACGCGATCTGGGGCGAAGATCCCCCGGTGACCGCCCGTACGCAGGTGCAGACGTGTATATCCGCCCTGCGCACCAGTCTCGCCGTGATCGGGGAAGGAGCGCGGCTGGTCACCAGGGAACCCGGATACGTCCTGGAAGCGACCGGCGACCGGCTCGACCTGGCGCTCTTCTCCCGGTACCGGAAAGAGGCCCACGACGCCGCGCAGGAGGGCCGCCTGCAGGAAGCGGCCGCGCTCACCCGGCGCGCGGCCGACCTGTGGCGCGGGCCTGCGCTCAGCGGGAGCCGCAGCGGCAAACTCCAGTCCATGGCCGCCCAGCTCGACGAATACCGTCTGATCAACCTGGAGACGTACGCCGATCTGGAGCTGCAACTCGGCCGGCACGTCCAGATCGTCCCCGAACTCTCCACCTTGGTGGCCACCTACCCGCTGCGGGAAACACTGCGCGCCCGGCTGATGCTTGCCCTGTACCGGTCGGGCCGGCAGGCCGAGGCCCTGGAGGCCTTCCGGGAGGGGCGGACCATCCTCGTCGAGCAGCTGGGCATCGAGCCGGGTGACCAGCTGCAGGAGCTGGAGTCCGCGATCCTGGTGGGCGACCCGGCCCTGCGCCGGCCCGGCACCGAGCCGGAGGCCGCCCCGGTGGCCGAGGCACCCGCCCGTGCCCCGGCCGCAGACTCCGGGACCGTCCTGCCGTCGGCCCGGCCCAGCCGGATCGCGCCCTTCCAGCTTCCGCCCGACAACGCGGACTTCACCGGCCGCACCCAGATCGTCGAGGCGGCCCAGGAGCTGCTCCTGGCCGGCGGGGACGGGCGGCCCACGCCCGTGGCGGTGCTGTCCGGACCCTCCGGCGCGGGCAAGAGCACGATCGCCGTGCACCTGGGGCACCGGCTGGTCCGGGACTTCCCCGACGGGCAGCTCTACTGCGACCTGGCCGGCACCGAGCCCACGTCGGCGACCGCGCTCGACGCGCTGGGCCGGTTCCTGCGCGCCCTGGGCATCCCGGGCGCACAGATCCCCGGACCGATCGACGAGCGGGCCGAGATGTACCGCAGCCTGCTCGCCGGCAAACGCATGCTGATCGTGCTCGACAACGCCTCCGCCACCCAGCAGGTCCGCCTCCTCCTGCCGGGCAACGGCACGTCCTCCGTCATCGTCACCGGGCAGTCCGGGATCACCGGACTGCCCGGTGCCCGGTTCCTCTACGTGGACGTGTGCAGCCAGGAGGAGGCGATCGACATGCTGGCCGCGGTCATCGGCCCGGCCCGCGTGGCCGCGGAGCCGGAGGTGGCTGCGGACCTGGTCCGGATGGCCGGGCGGCTGCCCCTGGCCCTGCGGATCATCGCCGCCCGGCTGGCCGCACGCCCCAACTGGTCGCTGGCGTGGATGCGCGACCGGCTCTCCGACGAGAGGCACCGGCTGGACGAGCTGTCCCACGGCGAGCTGGCCATCCGCTCCAGTCTCGCCCTCACCTACGACGGGCTTACCGGGACCGGCCGCCGGCTGCTGCGGCTGCTCAGCCTCCAGGACGGCGGCTCCGTCCCCACCTGGGTGGCGGCGGCGCTGCTGGACGCGGACCTGTTCGACGCCGGGGACCTGCTGGAATCGCTGGTGGACGCGCAGATGCTGGAGGTCGACAGCACCGCCTCCCCGAGCGAGCCGCACTACAGGCTGCACTCCCTGGTCCGCCTCTTCGCCCGCGAGGAACAGCAGCGGCACGCGGCCGACGACCGGGCGGACCACGCCCTGACCCGGCTCGTCGGCGGCTGGCTGGCCCTGGCGGACGAAGCCCACCGGCGGTTGTACGGAGGAGACTTCACCATCCTTCACGGGGACGCACCGCGCTGGCGCCTGCCCGAGGCACAGGTGGACCGGCTGCTGCGGGACCCGCTGGCCTGGCTGGAGACGGAACGGGCCAACCTCTGCCACGTCGTGGACCTGGCGGCGGAGACCGGACGGGCGGAGGCGTGCTGGGACCTTGCCGTCACCCTGGTGACGATGTTCGAGTCCCGCTGCTACTTCGACGACTGGCAGCGCACACACGAAAAGGCCCTCGAAGCAGCCTCCGAGGCGGGGCTGATCCGGGGCCGGGCGGCCGTCATGTTCTCGATGAGCTCGCTGTACCTCACCCGCTCTCAGCTGATCCCCGCGCGCGGCGCCCTGGAGCCGGCCCAGGACGCGTTCGAGGCACTGGGCGACACCCTCGGCCTCGCGCTGGTCCGCCGCAACCTGGCCATGCTGGCCCAGCGCCAGAACGACGAACCGTCCGCCCTGGCGCTGCACTGGCAGGCGGTGGCGGACTTCCAGGCGGTCGGCGACCATGTGGGACAGACCAACACCCTCGCCCACCTGGCCCGGCTCGCACTCGACCAGGGCCGCCTCGACGACGCCGAGGAACTACTCGACCAGGCGATGGACATCTGCCGCCGCACCGGCAACGCGCGCACGGAGGGGCAGGTGCGGTTCGTGATGAGCGACCTCATGCAGTGCCGCGAACGCTATCCGGAGGCCGAACAGCTGCTGCGCAGCATCCTGAACCAGGTGCGCTCACGCGGTGACATCGCCGGCGAGTCGCGGATCCTGCACCGGCTGGGAGCGGTCAACGCCCGGCTGGGGCGCTCCTGCGAGGCGCAGCGGCTGCTGCGCGAGGTGGTCGCGATCCGCGAACGGACGATGGACCGGGTGGGCGCAGCAGCGGTCCGCCTCGAGCTGGCGCAGCTGGAGGCGGACCACTCGGGCCTGCCGGCCCACGTCGGATTCGAGCCGCAGGGCCCGGACCCGTTGCGTCACTGACCCCCGCCGGCAGGCCACGGGGTGTTCCCGAACGAGCCCACCGCAACGGGGCCGGGGGAAGGGTAGGCCCACGGGGTGTCGCCGGTCGCGGACGCCCGCACCTCGGTGCCGGTGGTGGCGGCGCCGTCGGCGACAGATCCCCCCACAGCAGCGACCGCGGCCGTGGCCGTGAGCAGGAAGGTGGCGATGAAGGCCGTGAGGCGGGCGGTGCGCATGGCGGGTCTCCCTGTTGTGCGGTGCGGAACGAGCCGGGTTGCCGGCTGTTCAGGAAGGTATGGACCTTCGCCACTCAACGGCTATCGATCCCGCACCACCCCAGCCCTCCCGACGACCTCCCGTCCGGTACCGGACCAGTAGGGCACCGATAGGCCACCGCCACAGCATGGAATCCGCACAGCAGTCCAGTTCTGTACGGAGGAGATTCGGACTGTGGACACTCCCCAACTCCACGCCTTCGTGGCGGTGGTTGACATCGGAAGCTTCACCAGGGCGGCCGCCCGGCTGAACCTGTCGCAGCCGACGGTCACCAGCCGCGTCAAGTCGCTGGAGCAGGGGCTCGGGGTCACCCTCCTCGAGCGCCTGCCGAGCGGGGTGAGACCCACCGCCGCCGGCTTTCAGCTCCTGCCCTACGCCCGCGAGATCATCTCGCTCACCGGACGGGCCCGGCAGGCCATCGTCGCCGACGGCCGGCCCCACGGCCGGGTCGACGTCGGCACGGTGGAGAGCCTCACCAGCTACCGGCTGCTGCCGATGGTCGAGTACCTCTACCGCCGCTACCCCGACGTCCAGGTCGCACTGCACGCGGGCGCCGGACCGGACGCCGTGGCGGCCGTCCGCGAAGGCCGCCTGGACTGTGCCTTCGTCGTCGGCTCCCCCGAGGAGCACGAGGGACTGGAGACCCAGGTCCTGTGCCCCGAACCCATGGTGCTGGTGAGCAGCCCGGGATGCCCGGCGGCCCGCAGCCGGGTCGGAGAGGACGTGCTGCGCACCACGCCGATCATCCGCGCCGACACCCGGGCCGGCTACCAGCTCCAGTTCGAGCAGGCCCTCGGGCTGCTCGACGGTCCGGACCGCCCCCGCGTGTTCGACCTCGACTCGATCGACGCGGCCAAACGCAGCGTCGCCCTGGGAATCGGCATGGCGTTCATCCCCTTCGTCTCCGTGGAACGGGAGCTCGCCGAGGGGACCCTGGCCGCCATCGACTGGGCGCCGCCGTTCGAGACGTGGACCCAGGTGGTCCGCCGGCGGACCAGGACCCCCAACAGCGCACTGGACGCCCTGGTGGCCACCGCCATGGATGTCGCCGCCCAGCACCTCGACGACGCACCCGTGCTCACCGCGAGCTGACCCGCGCCCCCGCGCACCTGCTCGCCCGCCGGCCGACGGCCCGGCCGCCCTGAACGGCCGACATCCCGAGCGGTCCCCACGCCGCCATCCGGGAGCGGCACCACCGCTCCCTCCACCACCCGCACCAAGGAAGGCCCTTGCCCATGACCGGCTCCTCCACGCCGCAGCCACTCCTCGACCCCGCAGGCGCCGCGACCCTGTCGGCCGTCACCGACCGAGTCCACGACGCGATCACCCGGCGCCTCGGCCAGCAGCCGCTGACCCCCGACACCGAGCTCGCTGCGCTCGGCATCGACTCCCTCCTGCTGCTGCGCATCCTCGGCGACCTCGCCGTCGACCCCACCCAGGAGATCGACCCGTACCGGCTCGCCGACGTCGTCACGGTCGCGGACCTCGTGGCCTTCGTCGCGTCCTGGAACTGAGGGGAGCGGCACATGAGCGAGATCCCGGTCACCGCCTCCCAACGCAGCCTGCTCTTCATCCAGGAGGCCATGGAGCGCAAGGACCTCTACAACATCAGCTTCCGCATCACCTTCGACGGCGAGGCGGACCCGGACGCGATGGCCGCCGCCCTGCGCCGGCTGCTGGACCTCCAGCCGACCCTGCGCACCGAGTTCGTCCTCGACGGCGGCGAGGCCCGCGCCCGGATCACCCCGACCGGCACCGTCCCGCTGGAGGTGAGCGCCGGCGCGGCCGCCGGCGCCGACTGGCAGCGCCTGCTGGACGAGGAGAGCACCGCCTTCGCCCGCCTCGCGGTCGACCTGCGGACGGCACCGCTGTGCCGCTTCAAGCTGCTCACCGCACCGGGCCGCAGCGCCCTGCTGTGCAACGTCCACCACTCCGTCAGCGACGGCGTCTCCATGGCCGCCCTGCTCGACGAACTGTCCGAAAGCTACCGCCTCGCCACCGGCGCCACCGGCGCCACCGGCGCGCCCGGCTCGGCCGGCGCAGCAGGCCCGGACCCCGCCGAGCGCGAACGCCTGCTCACCGCCGAACTCGCCGCCCAAGTACGGGCGACCGACGCGGCCGTCGAGACCGGCGAGGTCAAGCGGCTCGCCGCCGAGCTGGACAGAGTACCGCCGACCACCCTCTACCCGGTGCCCACCCGCCCGGCGAACACCGACTTCGCCGGTGCGGACCTCAACCTGCTGCTCGGCACCGAGGAGCGGGCGCTCGTCGAGCGCACCGCGCGCGAGCTTGCCACCACCCCCTTCGCCGTGCTGCTCGCCTGCTACGCGGCCCTGCTGGGCGAGTACGCGGGCCAGGAACAGGTCGTCGTGGGCAGCCCGTTCTCCACCCGCCGCACGATCGCCTCGCACGACCTCGCCGGCTACTTCGTCAACACCCTGCCGCTCGTCCTGCCGGCCCGCGACGTGCCGTTCGACCAGCACGTGGCGGCCGTCACCAAGGTGGTGCGCGAGGCGAAGCGCTACCAGGCCGTGCCCTTCGACGCCCTGGTGGCACAGGCCGCGCCGGAGCGCAGTACCAACCGCAACCCGCTGTTCCAGTGCATGTTCGCCATGCAGGACGAGCTGCGCACCCGGCTGGAGTTCGCCGACGGGTTGCACGGAACGGTGCAGTTCGTCTCGCAGCAGGCCGCACGCTTCGACTTCTGGCTCGGCGCCACCCCGGTCGAGGACGGCCTGCTGATCGAGGTCGAGTACGACAAGGACGTCTTCCCCGCCCGGTACGCCGAGCGGTTCCTCGACGAGTACCGGCAGGTGCTGCTCCGGGCAGCCGCGGACCCGCGCACCTCTCTGCCGCGGTTGACCGCCGGCCTGGCCACCCGCACGGTGCCCGGGCTCCTGCGCGCGGCCGAGGCACGTACCGACAGCCCGGGCGGTCTGGTCGGGCTGGTCCGGGAGGCCGCCCACCGGCACCCCGAACGGCTCGCGGTCACCGATCCGCGCGGCACCGGGCTCACGTACGCGCAGCTGCTGGACAGCACCGCACGCACGGCCGCCGGTCTGCACGGGCGCGGGGTGCGGCGCGGGGACGTCGTCGCTGTCGTCCCGGAGAGCCTCGCGGACACCGTCGTGGCGATGCTGGCGGTCCTCTGGTGCGGAGCCGCCTACCTCCCCCTCGATACCACCCTGCCCGCGGACCGCCTGGCCTACATGATCAGCCACTCGCGGTGCTCGCTGGTCATCGGCTCCCGGGAAGCGGTGCCCGACGAGCCGGAGCGGACGACGGTCGCCGAGCTCCAGCAGGCAGGCGCGGGGGCCGAGGCACCCGAGGCCGCGGACGGGACCGACCCCGTCTACGTCATGTTCACCTCCGGCTCCACCGGCCGCCCCAAGGGCGTGCTGATGGGCCAGCCGGCCCTGGTCAACCTGCTGCACTGGCAGATCGACGCCCTGCAGATGGGCCCCCTGACCCGCTTCCTCCAGTTCGCGCCACTCGGGTTCGACGTCTCCTACCAGGAGATCTTCCCGACCCTTGCGGCCGGCGGCACGGTCCACGGGCTCGGCCCCGTCGACCGGCGCGACCTCGCCCAGGTCGCCGCGCTGACCGAGCATGAGCAACTGACCCACGTCTACCTGCCGGTCGCCGTCCTCGGCGCGTTCGCCGACGCCGTCCACGACGGAGGGCACTCGCTCGCGAGCGTGCGGCACGTCTGTGTCTCCGGCGAGCAGCTCCACCTGGACAGCCGCTCCCACCGGCTCCTCGACCGTCACGAGCACCTCACCCTCGTCAACCTCTACGGTCCCACCGAGACGCACGCCGTCACCGGCCACGCACTGACCGGCGGTCCCGACCCCCGGCGGCCCTCCCACGTGCCGATCGGACACACCCTCCCCGGCGTCGACACCCACCTCCTCGACCGGCACGGCCGCCCGGTGCCGCCGGGCGCCGTGGGCGAGCTGTCCTTCGGCGGCGTCTGCCCGGCAGAGGGCTACCTCCACGACCCCGAGCGCACCACGGCGGCCTTCCTGCCCGCCCCGGACGGCACCGGCCGTGTCTACCGCACCGGCGACCTGGCCGTCCTCGCGGAGGACGACACCCTTGTGTTCCTCGGCCGCCGCGACTCCCAGGTCAAACTGCGCGGCCACCGCATCGAGCTCGGCGAGCTGGAGGTCGCGGCCGAAAAGCTGCCGTTCGTCCGGGCCGCCGCCGGCGCGGTGCACGGCACCGGCGAACAGGCGGCCCTGTGCCTGTTCGTCCTGCCGGCGCCCGGCGAAGGCGTCGACGCACGGGCGCTGCGCGACGCCCTCCGGGCCGAACTTCCGCCGTACATGGTCCCGCGGCACATCCTGGCCCTGGACACCATGCCGCTGACCGACAACGGCAAGATCGACCGCAAGACCCTGCTGCACCGCTTCGCCCTCGGCGAGTTCGCCGAGGCCACCGCCACGCGGTCGGCCGGGAGCTGGACCCCGACGCCGGCGGAGGCCCTGGTCCGGGACATCTGGACCCAACTGCTCGGCAACCAGCCCACCGACGCCGACGAGTCGTTCTTCCTGCTCGGCGGCAACTCCTTCGACGTCCTGCGGCTCCTGAGCACCGTCGCGGAGCGCACCGGAACACGCGTCCCGGTGGTCGAGTTCTTCCGGACCCCCACCGTCCGGGCCCTGGCCGACCGCCTCACCCACGACCGCGGAGCAACCGCATGACCGCCACCCTCCCGTCCACCGCCGAAGCCGCCCCCACGACCCCCGCCGGCGGCACCGTCCTCGACCTGATCGAGTCCCACGTCCACCGCCACCCCGACAAGACGGCCGTGCTCTGCGGCCGGGACCAGGTCTCCTACCGCCTGCTGTGGGACACGGCCCACGAGGTCGCCGAACGGCTCCTCGCGCACGGCTGCTCGCGCGGGGACGCCGTCGCCCTGGTGGGACCCGGCAACCCCGCGTTCATGGCCGCCGCCCTGGGCGCCTGGCTCGTCGGTGCCGCCTGGGTACCGATCGACCCGCGGCTGCCCGAGGAGCGTCTCCGGTACGTCCTCGACGACACCGGCGCGCGCGTCGTCCTCGCCACCGTCGACGGCACCACCGCGACGGGCCTGCCCACCGAACCGGTCATGGTCCCCGCCGCCCCTGACAAGGACAGCGGCCGGGTCGAGCGGATCCGCCCGCACCGCGCCACGTCCGACGACCGCGCCTACCTCATCTACACCTCCGGCTCCACCGGCCGCCCCAAGGGCGTCGCCGTCGGCCACCACGGGCTCGCCGTACACCTCCTCGGCGCCCTGGAGGGCTACGGCATGACCGCCGAGGACATCCTGCTGTCCTTCGCGTCACCCAGCTTCGACGCGGCCGTCGAGGAAATGTGGGCCCCCCTGGCCAACGGCTCGACGGTGCTCCTGCGCGGCGCGGCCCTGTGGACCGGCCGCCAGCTCTTCGAACGCGTCCGCGCCCACGGCGTCACGTACATCTCATGCACGACCGCCTACTTCGAGGCGTTCTTCGGCGAGGATCTGTCGCAGGACGACATCGACTGCCTCGGTTCGCTGCGCGGGATCATCTTCGGTGGGGAGGCGGTCAATCCCGCGGTGGTCCGCCGCTGGGCCAACGGCCCCCTCGGGTCGATCCCCGTCTGCAACACGTACGGCCCCACCGAGACCGTGGTCACCGCCACCCTGTACTGGATCGGCCAGGGCTGGCAGGGCGACCGGGTCCCGATCGGGCACTGCCTGCCCGGCCACGTCTCCGTCGTCCTGGACGCAGCCGGCCGGGAAGTCGGCGACGGCGGCACGGGGGAGCTCTACCTGGGCGGCCCCTGCGTTGCCGAGGGCTACCTCGGCCGGTCCGACCTGACCGCCGAACGCTTCGTCTCCCTCCCCGGCCGGGAAGGCACCTACTACCGCACCGGTGACCTGGTCGCCGTCCAGGGCCCGGAACTGCTGTTCCTCGGCCGCGCCGACCGACAGGTCAAGATCCGCGGATTCCGCATCGAACTGGAGGAGGTCGAGGCGGCCTTGCAGGCCGTCGAAGGCGTCCGCAACGCCATCGTCGCCGTCGAACAGCGCGCCGACGGCGGCGACCGGCTCGTCGCGGACGTGGTCCCGCTGAAGCCGGCCGACCGCGACGACCCGGTCATCTTCCGCTCCGCGCTGCGCGGTGCCCTCCTGCGGACCCTGCCCGACTACATGATCCCGTCCGAGATCCGGCTGCACACCGACCTCCCGCTGGGCGTCACCGGCAAGGTCGACCGGGCCAGGGTCCTGGCCGAGACGGGCACCACCCGGTGACACCGCCACCCGCCGGGACCTCGCCTCGCATCGAGGTGGGTCCCGGTGTCTGGGTGGCCCTGGCCCCCACCTCCCAGGACACGCCGCTGACCCTTTTCACGACCGCCGCCGACCGCAGCACCGCCCGGCAACTGCCTGCGCAGCGGCGCACGGACCGGCTGCGCGCCCGCGGCCTGCTCCGGGCCCTGCTCCGGGACCGCTTCCCCGCCGCGGCATGCGCCGACATCGGCTACATGCCCTCCGGACGGCCGGTCCTCCTCGGCCACCCACGGCTGGGCATCAGCGTCAGCCACGTCGCCGACGCCTGCGCCGTCGGCGTGGCTCTCGACCGTGCCGTCGGCGTCGACGTCCAGTCCCCGCCGCAGGACGTCTCCGACCAGCTGCTCCGCTGGTCCGTGCCCACCCGCCGGAACCAGCTCGCCGCACTGCCACCGGCCGACCGGGCCCGCGAGTTCACCTGGATGTGGACCGTGAAGGAAGCCTGCGGCAAAGCCACCGGAACCGGCCTCGCGGGACCCGCGTTCAGCCTCGACGTGCCTCCGGGCGGTCGGGCCGGCAGCTGGGGCGACTACCGCTGGGTGAGCCTGCGACACCAGTCACCGATACCCCTGACCTGCGCCTTCAGCAGCACCGAGAGAGGAACACCCCAGTGACCGACCAGCGTTGGCTGCACCCGCTCGCGGCCGCCGAACCGCACGAGCACGACCCACTCGCCCGCCTGGTCTGCCTGCCGCACGCCGGCGGTTCCCCGTCCGCCTTCCGTGACTGGCCCCGGCACCTGGACTCCCGCATCGAAGCCCTCGCCATCTGCTACCCCGGCCGCCACGACCGCTTCGCCGACCCCGTCGTCACCGCCATGGCCGACATGGCCCGGGAAGTCGCCGCCGCCCTCGCGCCCCTCGCGGACCGCCCCCTTTGGCTCTTCGGCCACAGCATGGGCGCCGCCATCGCCTACGAGACCGTGCGCGTACTGGCCGACGTCCACGGAGTGCGGCCGGCCGGCCTGGTCGTGAGCGGTTTCCCGCCCCCGCACCGCCTCCCCACGGGCAACGCGATCCACCTCCAGGGCGACGACGCGATCATCGCCGACGTACTGGGCATGGGCGCGGCCGACCGCGCCGTGCTCGCCGAACCGGAACTGCGGGAACTCGTCCTGCCCGCCCTCCGGGCCGACTACACCCTCATCGAGACCTACCGCCCGGCTCCCGCAGAGCCCCTCGGCATCCCTCTGATCGTGGCCTACGGCACCGACGACGAGGACGCCGCCGGCCCGGCTGACGAATGGGCCCGGCACTCGTCGGGCAACACCGAGAAACTGCCGCTCCCCGGCGGCCACTTCTACCTCCAGGACCGCGCTGAGGAACTGCTCTCCCGCCTCTCGCAGCGCATCCTGGCCACGGCCGGAAGGAGCTGAGCGCCTTGGCCACGAAGAGCCGGCTCCGCCCCTGGCTGCTCTCCGGCCCGCCCCGCCCCGGCGCCGCGCAGCTGTACTGCTTCCCGCATGCCGGCGGAAACCCGGTCGAATACCTGCGCTGGGCCGAACTGCTCCCGTCCGTCGAACTCCACGTACTCCAACTGCCCGGCCGCGGCCCCCGCCACCACGAGCCGGACAGCGACGACATCGACAGCCTGGTCGCCGCCTTGCTCGCCGATGCAGAATTCGGCGGACCGCAGCGCCCCTACGCGTTCTTCGGCCACAGCTTCGGCGCCCTGCTCGCCTACGAAACGACCCGCGCGCTGCGCGACGCCGGCCGCCGCCTCCCGGAAGAACTCGTGGTGTCCGCCTACCCGGCCCCGCACATACCGCACACCACCACGGACCCCGGCCGGCTCTCCGACGCCGAACTCCTCCGCGCGGTGGCCGACCGCCACGGCGGAATCCCCCCGGAAATCATCGACTCCCGCCTGCTCCGCGCCCTGGTCGCCCGCCCCCTCCGCACCGACCTCCGCCTGATCACCGGCTACCGCCACCGCCCGGCCGTACCCCTGCCGGTCCCGACAACAGTCCTCGCCGGCACCGCCGACCGCCTGACGGTGCAGGCACTGGCCGCCTGGCAGGACCACACCCTGGAACCCCTCACCCTCCGGATGTTCCCCGGCGGCCACTTCTACCTCCGCGAGCACGAAGCCCGCTTCCTGACCTGTCTCCAGGACCTCCTCACCCGCCAGACGCCCCCCACCGCCGAGGCCGCGAAGCCGAGGCCGCCTGGCCCCTCCCGAACCCGACAGTTCTCGAGTAGCGCGTAGCTCTCACGAATCGTCCCGAGCTCCCGTCCGGCGGTGCGCGCCACAAGGCGGCCCTGAACACCCCGCGCGGTCGGATGTGCTCACCGCGATCAGCTTGCCGGAGAGACTTCCGGCGATCCCCCTGGAGTGGGCTGCCGGTGCTGGTTCGCGTATGCGCATGTGGGCTATTTGGCAGTAAGGATCGGGTTGATCCAGACATCAGCGTGAGTTCGCGTGACGCGGGCCTGTATTGAACGATGCTTCCCGACCCTCGCAAAAGACGTTCTGAAGCCTCGTTGCAAAGTTGTCGTCAGCAGACCTGGCGCAGCCGGTTCCACACCCCGGCGCCTCGCGCCAGTCCCGCAACCGGCGCCAGCACGTCATCCCGGGCCCGAAGCCGAGCTCCTGCGGCAGCCACTCTCCCCGGGTCCCGGTGTGCAGCACGAACAGGATGCCCTGCAGGCAACCACGGTCCTGCCTTCTCTTGGGTGCTCTGAGCTCGCACAGCCGGCGGCCCGGAAAATAGGGTGCGGTCGACTGAGCTGGGTTGATAGGTAAGCGATGTGACAGAGAGTCTTGAGTATTCCGCCCTGCTGCAACTGATCGACGAGCGGTCGGCCGCGTTCCGGAGTGCGGTTGCCGCCGCGCCCAGCCTTGACGCGCCGGTGCCGTCCTGTCCCGAGTGGACGTTGTTCGATCTGGTGCAGCACCTGGGTACGGGCCAGCGCTGGTGGGCCGCGATCGTCGCCGCGGGCCCGGCCGCGGCTCCGCCGGCCAAGGATGCCGGGGAGGTGCCGCGCGAGCTCGAGGCGCTGCTGGCGTGGTACGCCGAGTCGAACGAGCTGCTGCTGAGCGCGCTGCGCGAGGCTGGCCCGGAGCGCGGGTGCTGGGTGTGGTGGGGCGCCGGCGTGTCGCCGGCGAATGCGTGGGGCGTTGCCCGGCGCCGGGTGCACGAGGTGCTGGTGCACACCTACGACGCCCAGCTCGCGGCAGGCGCCGTGCAGCCGATGCCGGCGGACGTCGCGATCGACGGCGTGGCCGAGTTTCTCGACACCTGCAACTCCACTCCGGCGGCCTGGCCGCACGAGGCCGCCACCATCCACTACCACGCCACCGAGGGCCGCTCCTGGCTCCTCGCGCTGGACGGCACCGGCGCCTGGCCCGCACCCCTCCCGGACGACGCCGCGCCCGCCTCCGCTTCGGCCACGGGCACGGCCGAGCAGCTACTGCTCTTCGTCTGGGGCCGCCTCACGCTGAGCGACCTGAAGATCGAGGGCGACCGACAGGTGTTCGAGCGGCTGATCGCCTGGGAGCCCGAGGAGTAGCCGGTCAACCCCGCCAGCGGACGGCCTCGATGAACATCGCGAACAGCTCCGCCTCCGCGCGGCATCGGCCGGGTACGGCCCTGCGCACCGGCGTGCTTCCTGCCACAGCGCAGCTGCCACGGGTGGGGGAGCCGGTTCCGCCTGCTCGTCGGTGCGACCCGATCCTCCCCGGAAGCGGCCGCTTCTCACCGATGAATTGGTCGCAGGCACCGCCGCGCCGCGTCCGTGAAGGAACCTCACACGCGTCGGCGCACCGGCTGTGACGGGTCCGGCTCACTGGATCACCGCTGTCCCCGACCGGGGGGCGGGCGCGGACGGGTTGCTCGCAGCCTCCGGTCCTGCTGCCCTCTGCGGCCCGGTGGCCGAGGGCGCGTCGGTCTCGTCCACGTGGAACAGGCGGGCGATCGGGACGTCGGTGCTGCTGTGGGCGATGATCGAGAAGGCGATGCACACGGCGATCAGCGTGTACGCCTGCTGGCCCTGGGGGATGCCGGCCTGGAGGACGAGCAGTCCGTAGACCACGGAGGCGAAGCCTTTGGGGCCGAACCAGGCCGCCACCAGCTTCTGCCGGCGCTCGAAGCCGGTGCCGATCAGCGACACCAGCAGGGAGGCGGGGCGGATCAGCACGATCGCCAGGATGACCGCCGCGTACCCGCCCAGCGACAGGTCCCCGAACAGCTGCGGGGTCAGGAGCGCGCCGAAGACCAGCAGGGCGGCGAATTTGGCCAGCTCTGCCAGCGACTCGCCCAGCGGCTCGAAGGCAGTCTTGTCCTGCGGCGAGACGGAAGCGAGGACCGCGCCGGCGGAGAACGCCGCCAGGTAGGGATTGGCGTGGGTGAGGTGGCACAGCCCGTACAGGATGATGCCGGTGGCCAGCGCGAGCAGCGGCTGGAGCTTCGGCTCGGCACCCAGCAGCCGCAACCGCACCAGGGCGGCGACCGCCAGCGGCAGCGCCACGCCGGAAAGCAGACCCAGCGCCAGTTCCAGGCTGATCATGCTCAGGGATGCTTCGGCGTGCTTCGAGGTCGGTCCGGCGGCGGCGATGAGGAGCAGAACCACCGGCAGGGCGAGGCCGTCGTTGATGCCGCTCTCGACGTTCAGTAGCTGCCGCAGCCTGGCCGGCACTTCCTTGCGGCCCACGATCGCGGAGGCGAACACCGGGTCTGTGGGCGCGAGGACCGCGCCCACGAGGAAGGACGTCGTCCAGTCCAGGCCCGCCAGGTAGTGGGTGATCAGCGCCATGCCGGCCATGGCGAGCGGCATGCCCAGGCCCAGAGCGCGGGCCGGGTTCTTCCAGTTCTCGCGCAGCTTGGGGAACGAGACGTGCATGCCGTCGGTGAACAGGACGGCGAACAGAGCCAGATCCGCGGTGACCGCGACGATCTCGCTGTCGGCGGTGATGTGGACCAGCCCGAGGAACCCGTCGCTGACCAGCGCTCCGCCGAGCAGGAACAACAGCGAGGTGGACAGCACGGTCCGGGCGGCGAGACCGGACAGGAGCACCGCGATGAGCAGTGCGACACCGAAGACGGCGACGAGTACCACGACAGGAAGCCCCGATCTGCGAAGAGAGTTGTCCCCTTGTTCGCCGACCAGACTTCCCGGCACGCCGGGACGGACTTTACACCTTCCTTACGCGACGTTGACGGGCTGTGTACGGCAATCTCGTGGCAACCCTCGTTGCCGGGCCTTGACCTGGCGGAATCAGCCGTCACCGGGTAGCTTCCTGGAGCGCGTCGGGATCGACGCTGGTGTGCCGGGAAGTCTGGTCGGCGAGCAGGGCCCTGTGCCCGTGTCCACCCCAGCTACCCGGAAGGACCAGTAATGCGCCGACGTCCCACGCCGCTCACCGAAGGACGCGCGGGGGTCCTCCTCAGTGTGATCGGCGCACCGGTGACCCTCGCAGGTGTCGTTTTCCACCTCCTGCCCGGGCCGGGCTTCCCTCTCCTGGTTGTCGGGACGGCACTCCTGATCACCGGACTTGTCATGATTGCCGCAGAGCGCGGCCGTCACCGCTGACTCCGCGACCTGCAGAGGGAACCTACGCAATGAACTGGCAGTGGATCTTTCTGATCCTGTTCTCGCTCACCCTGCTGCCTGCAGGCATCGCCCTGCTGGCTGGATGGGCGCCGCGCAGCCTGCGCACCGACGGCATGCCCGTGCGGTCACAAGGGGCGGCCTTGCTGCTGATCTACGCCACCGTTCCCGTCAACGCAATCCCCCGCCTGGCCGACGCATCCGCCGCCATGGTCCTGGCGTGTACCGCGGGCGGCGGAGCGCTGGCCCTCACCGGTGCCCTGGTGCTGGCCTTCGCCGGCCGCCGACAGCAGGGCCGGACGGGGCATCCGGCTTCAAGAACTGCCGACTGACGGCCGGCGCCAAGGCAAGTCGATTCCGAGCCGGTCGTTGATCGCGGGCGACCAGAGCTTTCAGTGTGTTTCACGAGGGGGAATGTGCATGCGTGCGAACAACCGGTGGAGTGCGAGGACCGCAGCCCTGGTGGCCGGTGGGGCCCTGCTGGCGTCAGGTGCAGGCCTGTACGGTCTGCACGCGACCGGCACGTGGCCGTTCCCCTCCACCTACTGCTGGGGGGCTTGGCAGGAGGACAGCGGTGCTTCCTTCCTCGGGAAGGAAGCACTCGGCAAATCCGGCTCGAAGCGCCGGGCCACCGAGTCGGCCCCGCCCTCGAACACCGGCAACAAAGCCACCTGCACAGTCGCCATCACCTCGTCCCTCGCCGACAGCCACTCCGACGAACCGCTCACCTTCGACGAACGCGTCATCGTCGAGTACGGCCCCGCACCGCAGGCGGTCGAGGAACGCCGCGCCTGGATCGCGCACTACCTCGACGGTTCGGCCTCACCGCTTCCCGACGGCCTGAACGGGCTGGTGGCCGGCGACAGAGCCATGCTCGTCCTCCCGGAAACCTGCGACGTGGGCGGCACGCCGTCCACGGTCACGATCCGCAGCGAGAGCTGGGGCGACGGACACCTGGGCAAGAAGGCCATGCCCTTCGCCATCGGCAACCGGATGCACGTCGCCCGCATGCTGCTCGACGTGGCCGACACCACCATGGCGAAAGCCGGCTGCGCGCCGACCGAACCTCTGCGCCTGTCGTCACCCATGGCGGTCGTCGCGGAGAAGGACGACGGCGCCGCCAGCCCGCTGTGCCGGATACCCGGGCTGACGTTCGAGTTCGGGAAGGGCACGAACTACCAGCAGCACGTGGGGGCCGTGGAGAGGCGGCTCCAAACCTGCTCAACGGTCTCGCGAACGCGGGGGAGGCCCGACGAGCCGGCGGCACAGTTCGTCATGGCCGCCGACCCCCGCCTGGCCGCTCTGTTCGACGGTCTGCCGGAGGGTGTCGACCAGGGCCTGGTAAGAGCCACGTGCGACGGCCAGCGGACCGTCTTCTACGGGAACATCGCCTCCGCTCTCAAAGGCCGGGCCCGTCCCGATGACCGGGGCGTGTTCACGAGCTTCGTCCAGTCGGTGGGCAAGCGCATCGGATGCCGGACCGGAGGCGTGGCGTGATCGGGGACGGAACAGAGGAGCAGGCAGTGGCGGACAAAGAAGACAGCCTGACCCCGCAGCCGGCGGGCAGCAACCCCGTGAACCCGCGGACGGATGCGGAGGACCTCCAGGGCAGCGTGAATGACCAGCCCGAAGACACCGGTGAACCGGGCCCGGGGCAGGAGCCGGAGCAGGTTCGGCCCGCCACGCCTGCTCCGCCCTCGCTTGTCCGCCGACTCCTGAGGAACCGGACCGCACGCGCCACCGCGGCGGGAGTGCTCGCAGGCGCCCTGCTCGGTGCCGGGACGGTCGCCTGGCAGACCGACACCCTGCCTCTGCTCACGCCGGCGCCATGCTGGGACTCCTTGAGTGACAAGACCGTCTCCGCTCTCTTCGGGGACCGCAGGACGCAAGTCGAGGAACAGCGGTTGCAGGCTGATCCGCGGGGCAACGGCCTGTCTTATGGCCAGTGCCGCATCACCAGCTACAAGGACGACAGGGCCAGGCGCCAGCTGACCGTCAAGGTCCACAAGCTCGATGGCCTACGAGGAAGCGACGCACGCCAGTGGCCCGAGGAGTTCCTCGCAGCAGGCATGACGTCCCTCGGACAGGGACTGCCCGGCATGGTGTCGCCCTCCCGCGCCTGGCTGGCGGTACCGCAGTCCTGCACCGGCAGGCCCGGCTCGTTCGAAGGGCCGGTGGTCGTCGACGCCGCCATGGGGCCTGCCGGCTTCGACACCGCGGCGGAGTACGCACAGGAGGACCGCACAGCCCTGGCCCGCGCCGTGGTGGAGGCCACCAACGGCGTCATACGCGAGCTTGGCTGCTCCGGCACGTACCGCGGGCCCGACCTGCCCGCGGACGTCGCCACCTGGCAGGACACGCAAGCGGAGGCCTTCTGCGGGATCAAGGGCCTCACCCTCCCGACGGAGTACCGCGCGGATCTTGCGCGCACTCGCACCAGCGGCCCGGGCACCCCCGCCCGGATCTGTGAGGTCGGCGGCACCTACCCCAAGGCCAGGCTGCGGCTGACGACGGTCATGGACCCTGCCCTGGCAGACGTCTTCTCCCAGGACGTACTCAAGGGCGGCACACCGTTCAAGGGCGCCAACGGCTACGGGGCGTTCAACGTGACCCGGGCCGTGTACCGCGCACGCTGCCAGACCGGCGACGTGATCTTCATGGCGGAGCGGAAGGACAACCTCGACAAGGGCGGCGATGGTGTCCTGCGCGCACTGGTTCCCGCATACATCGAGGCCGAGGCGGAACGCATCGGCTGCGCACCGGACAAGGTGACACTGCCCGGGCCTTGAGCCGATGGAACAGCCTTGAAGCGCTGGGGGTCTGGCGACAGCTCGGCGGATCGGCGCCTTCCCCGCCGTGGGCGGTCAGCTCGCCCTGACGTGGAGGACGTGGCCAGTCCCTGTCGCAGGGCCGCGGCGAAAGTCCGCATGCGCGCCGTAGCCGGTATCCGCCGTCAGGACGGCGGGCGCCCGATGCCGGCGAGTTCGTCGAGCATGTCCAGGGCGAACTGCCACCCCGGCCGATGGTGTTCCTCCTCAGGGATACGACAGCGGCACCGCCGGCGGCGGTCCTCCGCTTTCCTGCCTGTCCACGTGACGGGCGGGAACGGGCTCCCGTGCAGCATTACGGGCTGTGCCGGAGGCGGCGTGGCACTGCCCGTGGGAGCCGCTCATGGGAGGTCGGCGCGACCGAGCCATGCCGGCTTCACCGGTATGCCGTCGTCGTCGCATTCCATGGTCGGCGGCGGTGGGACCGGCGGCGTTGCCGGCTCCCCAGCGAAGGGCGGCACGGCTTCTTCCGCGTCGGGGGAAACACGGTCTTCCGCTTCGGGCGGTTGGGGGCGGTCGCTGTCCTCGATGAGCTCGGCGAGGGTGAAGCGGGTGACGTACGACTGCCAAGCGCCGTTGACGACGAGGAGGAAGCCGTCACCGTGACGGAAGAGCCGGCGGCGCTTGGGGCTGCGCGGGTGTTCCGGGCAGTAGGCGCGTGCCCGCCTTTCCAACTCTGCCAGCGCCGCCTTCTTGTCGCCCTCCACCTGTGCCATCACGAAAGCCTCGATGTGCTTGCGCTCGCCGGCACCCACCGTGGTCTCGAGCACCAGTCCCCACGTCTCCATGGCCGTTCTCCTTCCCTGCTGATCGGGTACCACTACGGTGCCGCCTGCGCTGCCGCACCGGACCCGATGGCGGTACCCCGGACCAACGGGCATGGGTGTGGCCGTGCCCGCCCGAACCGGCGTACACGGCCACACCTCATACAGCACTTCGCTTCGGCGACCGCGCTCAGTCCGTGATGGTGATCGCGCCGTTCGGCGACTGAGGCGCCGCCTCAACCTTGCCGGCCGTCAGGCCGCGCAACATCGCGCTGAGGTCGAGGCCGGTGGTGGAGCCCAGCAATTCCACGCCCTGGGCGACGTTGTCGGCAACAGTACGGGTGAGCTTGCCGGCGCCGTCCGTGGAGATGACGGTCATCTTGTCGATGGCGCCGAGCGGTTCGGCCGCCTTGGCGACGATCTGCGGCAGCGCCTCGACCAGCATCTGGACCATCGCCGCGTCGCCGTACCGCTCGTATGCATCGGCCTTCTTCTGCATCGCCTCGGCCTCGGCCGTGCCCTTGGCGGCGATGGCGGCCGCTTCGGCGTCGCCTTCCAGGCGGACGGCGTCGGCGATGGCGGCACGCCGGGCACGCTCGGCCTCACCGCGCTTGGCACCCTCGATGGCCTCCGCCTCTGCCAGAGCCTGGCGGCGCTGCTTCTCCCCCTCACCGGTCAGCCGGGCCCGCTCCGCCTCCGCCTCTGCGGCGGCGATCGCTGCAAGCCGCTCGGCCTCGGCCTGCTTGACCCGGGCGACGCGCTGGGCCTCGGCCTGCTGCTCGGCCTCGTAGCGGCGGGCGTCGGCGGGCTTGCGGACCTGCGTGTCGAGCTGGCGGTCGGTCAGAGCGGCCTGCCGTTCGGCGACCTTCTCCTGCTCGGTGAGGATCTGCTGCTGCCGGTCGGCCTCGGCCAGCGGACCGGCAGCGGCGGCCTGAGCGGCGGCCGCGTCGGTCTCGGCCTTGATCTCGGCCTGCCGCAGGTACAGCGTGCGCTGGGCGACCGCGATCTCCTCCTCGGCCTTCAGCCGGGCCTGCTCGGCCGCGCGCCGGGCGTTGGCCTCGGCGATGTCCGCCTCCTGCTTGGCGCGGGCGGCCTCGGGGCGTCCGAGGTCCTCCAGGTAGGAGCCTTCGGTGGTGATGTCCTGGATCTGGAAGGCGTCCAGTACCAGGCCCTGCCCGGACAGGCTGGCCTCCGCCTCCTCCGCGACCTGGCCGGCGAACGCGGCACGGTCCCGGATCACGTCCTCGACCGACATCCGGCCCACGATCGCCCGCAGCGCACCGGAGAGCACTTCCTGGGTGAACCCGACGATGCCGTCCTGCTGCTGGAGGAACCGCTGGGCGGCGGCCCGGATCGCGTCCTCGTTCCCCCCGACCTTGACGATCGCGACGCCTTCGAGGTGAGCCTTGATGCCCCGCAGCGTGACCGCACCGCGTACCGCGACGGGGATGTGGCGGCTGGAAAGATCGAGGCTGTAGCGCTGCTGGACGAAGGGCACGACGAACACGCCGCCGCCGACCACGACCTTCTGGCCGCTGTTGTCGGTGAAGACCTGTCCGGTGGCCGGGTCCGTTGCCTTCTTTCCGCGCCGGCCGGTGATGATGAACGCCTCGCTGGGCCCGGCCACCTTGTAGCGGGTGACGACGACGAGGGCCAGCAGGACGAGGAGTACGAGCACCCCGACGACGGAGACGACAACTGGATTCATGGTGGATTCCCCCTGCCCCCGAGGCGGCAGATAGATGATGATGGGCGGAAGAGCCGAAGGCGTCGGGTCAGTGCTCGATCGCGCGGACGGTCACGGACGTCGTGGAAGCAGCCGCCGTCACCCAGACTTCGGCACCCCGCTCCAGTGGGGCCTCGGCGGTCGCGGCGTACTTCACCGGCTGACCGCCCAAGGACAGCAGCACCTCGCCGTACCCGCCGTCCGGGATGGCAGTGACCACCCTCCCGGCCGAACCGACCACATCCGATCGGTGTGGGGCACGGCCGCTTCCGTCGCGGAGCAGGGCGCGGCTGAACCGGTACGTCGCCCAGCCCGCGCCCGCTCCGGCGACGGCCCCCGCGGCGGCTGCCGCTCCCGGCCCGAGTCCGGTGGACCCGAGCACGATCGCCCCCGTGAAGCCGAGCATCGAGACGAAGCCCGCGACCACCGGGAGCGACAGCCACCCGTCGAACAGTCCGTCCAGAGCACCGTCGAAGACACCTTCCAGCGCCCCCTCGAACACCAGCGAGACGGCCAGCAGCACGATCCCCCCGATGCCGAGACTGAGAAACAAGCCCATGGCACCTCCCCCGTCTGACCGCTGTTCCCGCCGGATGCCGACAGGTTGCCAGGGAGGTGGCGGTGTAGACATTGCCTGCCGTCGGCAATCTTTACGCTGCTTTAACGCACGGTGCTCGGTGCTCGGTGCTCGGCGTTCGGCGCGCTGTGCGCCGTGCGCTGTGCGCGGGTCTCGGGCGAGCTCGGCGAAGGCTTCGACCGAGTGGGGTCCTTCCCGTGATGATGACGACGTCGCCCTTCTCGACCACGGTTTCGGCGGTGGCATGGCGGGCCTGGATGAGGACGATGAGGCCGGCCGAGTCGCACAAGGACCAGCTCGCCGAGATCGACGACGATTTCGCCGGGATCGCCGGGCTGGTGATCGGCCTGTTCAAGGCGTCGGCCAGCATGGGCCCGCTCGAGGTCCTGGGTCGCATGGTGCACGATCAAGTGCTCCGGTCTCGCCGCTCCGTCGCTCTCAAACGCCGGGTAGAAACAGTCCGAAATCGACCAGGCGTCCGTCGACGGGATCGACGCCTCCGGATGGGGAACGGTCGGCAAGAGCGCGTAGCTGTGCGGGGGTGAATCCTGCCAGGGCACGGAAGTCGCGGGTCATGTGTGCCTGGTCGTAGTAGCCGGACAAAGTCGCCCGGTCAGCCAGCGACCGGCAGGCGTCGGCCGGCAAGGTGAGCGCCCGTTGAAACCGCAGGACCCGGCTGACGGATTGCATCGGCAGTCCGATCTGCTCGCGGAAGAGCACCTGTAAACGCCGGTTGCCGACGCCCGTGGCGGCAGTCAATTCTTTGACGGACAACTGACCGTGGCACCCGCGCAGTCGACTCCATGCCTCGGTGACCGCTGGCGAGGGCGGTGGAGCGTCCATCATTCGCCGGGCGAGAGCGTTCTCGATCACCGCCCAGCGCCCTTTCCAGTCCGGAACCGCAATGAGCTGCTCGGTGAGGCTCGCTGACCATCCGGTGCCCAGCACCTCATCCGGGTGTATGTAGTTGTTGGCCAGGCGGTGCAGCGGCAATCCCAGGATCATGTACGCGCCGAGCGGAGTGAACTCCACCTCGACCGCCTGCGAGATGCCCTGGTAGCCACCCTTTACCGGCGCTGTCTGCAGACCGGCGAGCAGCGCGTGCCACGTCGTCCGCCTTGCCGGTACGCCCCGGGCGGCGTGGGACAGAGCCAAGGGATCACCCCAGCCCAGGATCAACGTCACCGTGGCCGCCGGAAGAGTAAGCCTGACCGGCCCCCGCTGCGTAGTGCGATGACCCCTGTACATCACGACCTGAGCCCGTAATCGCTCCGAGGCGCGACGCTCCACATGCTCGCCGCTGTTCGTTGACTCCATGGACGCTTCAACCTCCTCTGCGCCGCCGTGTTGGGCGCGCGTCATGAAGAGAGTGCGCCTTTGTACAAGGCGAACGCCCGGGCCCCGCAGCAATCTGGACACCACGGACGCTCGCGCGCCCGTCATCTGTTGTGCGGGCCGGGCCTCCAGCACCTCGCATCAGCGACCTCCCGCTGGGCGTCCCCTGCCGGGCAACAGCCTCGGCAGACCTCCAGGAAAGGAAGAGAGCATGCGCACCTCAGCGAAACGAGCCTTCACCGCAGTCGCCACCGGCGCGGCCGTCATCATGATGGCCGCGGCCGGAGCCTCAGCCGCCCCGGCTTCGGGCGCAGCCAGTGCCGCCGGGACCCCGGCACCCGCAGGGGCCCCGCGTTGGGAATTCATCGGCGAGTTCCCCAAAGCGCAGTGCATAGAGCTGCGGGACGCCTATGCCGGCAAGGCCAAGTGCGTCAAGAACGCCGGCGGCCTGTACGACCTTCTCGTCTGGGTGTGATCCCCTGACCCCGGGCCGGTTCGCGAGAAGGTCACCTGAGGGTGACCACACGGTGACCCGCAGGTCCGTGAGTGCAACTCGCTGACCGGTACGAACCGAGCCCGGTCCCCGCGATCCCGTCGTGGGGACCGGGCCCCGCCGTTCCCGATCCGTCCGCGACTGGGGGCGCAGCAGTCGCACGGTCCGGGTCAGTGCTCGTAGAGGGCGTGCATCACGTCCCAGAACTGCTCGGGCCGGGTGGCCTCGCAGCCGTCGCAGCGGTACCGCTCGAACCAGAAGCGGGCCGGGCCGTCCTGCTGGGCCGGACTCTCGGGCGCGGCCGAACCGGGGGCGGAGCGGCCGCGAACACAGCGGGCAAGAAGGGCCTGGGCGACGTTGCCGAGCGCGGACGCGGGTCTCGGACCTGAACCCGTCGAAGGCGTATGGGCCCACCTGGAGAAGTTCCTGGCCAACCTCGCACCACGGTTCACTGTCGGCGGCTTCTGCCGGTCAGCAGCCGTCCGAGCGGCCAGGTGGTGATCAGCCGGTCTGCTTCCAGGCCGATCCGTGCCGCACGTGCGTACCCCGTGCTCTGCCAGTGCAGCTGTTCGGGGGCGTGGGCGTCGGTGTCCACGGCGAACCGGCAGCCTGCGGCGGCGGCCTGTACGAGCAAATCGTCCGGCGGGTCGCGCCGTTCGGGTCGGCAGTTGATCTCCACTGCGGTACCGGCCTCCGCGCACGCGGCGAACACGGCCTCGGCGTCGAAGCGGGACGGCGGGCGTCCCCGACCGGTGATGATCCGTCCCGTGCAGTGGCCCAGGACGTCGACATGCGGATTGCGCACCGCGGCCAGCAGGCGGGCGGTCATCGGCTCGGGCTCCGAGCGGAGCTTGGAGTGCACGGACGCCACGACGATGTCGAGCCGGCCGAGCAGGTCCTCGTCCTGGTCCAGCGTGCCGTCCTCGAGGATGTCGCACTCGATGCCGGTGAGCAATCGGAAGGCGGGGCCCAGCCTGGCATTCACGTCGGCCACGGCCTCCAGTTGGCTCTTGAGCCGGTCCGGGCTCAGGCCGTGGGCGATCGTCAGCCGCGGTGAGTGATCGGTCAGAACGGCCCACTGGCGGCCCAGGGCGCGGGCCGCCTGGGCCATCTCCTCGAGCGGGCTGCCGCCGTCCGACCAGTTGGAGTGCAGGTGGCAGTCCCCGGTGCTGGAAGCCGCCAGGTCCCAGCCGGCGCGGGCGTCCGGCCCGGCTTCGGCCTGCAGGCGGGCGAGGTAGCCCGGTACGGCCCCGGTCGACGCCTGGGAGATCACCTCGGCGGTGACCGGGCCCACCCCGCGCAGTCGTCCGGCCCGGTCGGCGTCGACCGGGCCCGGTGGCAGGTCGCGGATGGCGTCGGCCGCCGTATGGAAGGCCCGCACCCGGTACGGGGACGCCCCGCGCCATTCGAGGAGGAAGGCGATCCGACGCAGAGCTTCGTCCGGATCCATGCCTCCAGTGTCGGACCGCCGAGGGGAGCGCACCCGGCGGACTCGGCGCTGACCTGGCCCTCGCCGTACGGTGGAGACAGGCGGCGGCCGAGCGGCCCCGCCGCCCGGCCGCCCGCAACGGCGCTCCGACCCTCCCCCTTTCGGCGCCCTGCGGGCCGAGCCGCCGGCGTGTCAGTCGGGGGCGGATTGTTCTGGGGTTGCCTGTTCTGCCGGAGGTAGTTGCAGCGGAGGGAACAAGCGGTCTTCCAGAGCGGGCAATCCGACCAACATGAGGAGCAGCATCGCCGGGACGAGCATGGCTATCACGATCACGACGCCTCCCCGCACGTCAGCGCTATGGCTGTTGCTTGGCGGCAACCTGGTCACGCTCAGCGTGAGGCCGAATGGGGTAAGCGGCACCTCGGGCATGTCTCGCATCGTCCGAATGGGTGACGTCTTGCCGTGCGGATGCGTGACCGCGCGGCGGCGGCAATCATGCGGTATCCCCGGAACACCGGGCCCCACCCGTACCGCCGCCGAGGCCGGACGGGCGCCGGTGCGCTACGACGCGGTGCCGTCGAGGTCGCGCACTGTCCGGCCGACATCCGTGTCTGCCTCGCGGCCGCCGGGTCGGAGTACGCCGAGGACGTGGACTGACCGACTTCGACTTCGACTTCGTGGAGTGGAGAGGTATTCGGCCCGAGGGGTGGGAGCCCTCCCGATGAGCCGGGATTCCTCGCTGCCAGACGGCGCCCAAACGGTGGAGGGGTTGTAGCGGAGCAGAGGGTGCTCTCGGCGGGGGACCGGGGGTGTGACTGGGCGAGGAGACGTCGCGCAGAAGGTGACCGGAGTGCTGCACGCACCGGCGACTCGGGTGTGTCAAGTGCGGTTGCGGTTGCGGTGGGGGTGGGGCAGGCTGGTGGCCATGACGGATTCTCCTCGCACCACCCGCGTGGTCCTGGCCCCGGACGAGGCCGCTGAGCTGGACCGCCTGGCGGCGGCCGTGACCGAGCACGCCGAGGCATTGGAGCGGGCCCGTACGGCGCTGGGGCGGGCGGCCGGACGGATCGCGGCCCGCTACGACCGCGGCGGGCCCGCCGCAGTCGCGGTGGCGGTCGGCTGGTCCCGCCAGCATGTGTCGACCCTGGCCGCCGCCCACCGTGCCAAGACCGAGGCAGCCGACGAGGTGGAGGCGGCATGAGCACGGCCCCCGAACCCCCCTCCGAGCCGGCCGGCCCGCAACCGCCGGCGACGGCCGAGGACCTGCGCGCGGCTCTGGCCCGGCTGGCTCCGGACGCGGTGCCGACCTTCGACGCCGAGCGCGCTACGGCGGTAGCCCGTGCCCGGGAGCAGGTCAGCTCCGCCCCGATGCGCCGCTTCCTGCGCCAGTGGGCCCTGTACGTGGCCATCGAACGCCACCCCGACCAGGCGGCTCGCCTGCGCGCCCTCGAGGACCGGGCCGCCCATGCCGCCACCCCGGCCGAAGCGGCGGCGATCGCCGCGGAGATCGGCCACATCCTCGACAAGGCAGCGGCAGAGGCCGGCATCCCGCTCGGCGGAGCCCGGTGACCGGCTGGCGGTGGGAGTACGACCCGAACGCGGATGAAGTCATCAAGGGCCTGCCCGCCCATGTCACCGCCGAAGTCGAGCGCCTGGCGGACGAGCTCGTCGCCCTCGCAGGCGTCGGTGTCGACGTCACCGACATCGGCGAAGGCGGCCGCAAAGGCGTCCCCGGAGGCCTGCGCCGAATCCCACTCCTGGACGACGGCTGGTTCTACGCCCTGCCCTTGCACCGCATGGAGCTGATCGCGATCGTCCGGGTCATCCCGCCCTACACGGACCTTTAGCCAGAGGAGAGCGCGACACCATGTTGGGCATCACCCGGCTTCCAGGTGTTGCAGCCCCGCGCATGAGACCCGGGGCCATCGCGGCCCCGGGGTCTGGCGTCTCCGGCTCACCGGCCGGACAGCATTGGCGTCAGGCCCAGTCGATGCCGAGCGCTCGCCGGGCGTGCAGCTGCTCCGTGCCGAGTTTCGATGCCCGCGCCCTGTCCCGGATGCGGCACTCGAACGCCTGGCTGTGGTGACGATGCCGGGCATCGTCCACCGAGCGGACCACCCGATGCCGACACCGGGTGAAGCCCATCGAGTGGGCTCCACTCTCGCGTGCACCACGATGTCCCGCACCGCACTGGGTGCGCACCATCCGGCGATGCGCGGCACTCTCGCGTCCACCCCGGTGCGCCGCGACGGAAGGTGCGTCGGTCAGGGGGACGGCTCGGTGCTCGGCCCACAGCCAGGAGCGGGCGGATTCGGGGACGACCGCCACGGTGCGTCCGAGAGCGATCAGCTGGGCCAGTTGTGTCTGGTCGTGGATCTCGGGGCCGGGGCCGGGTTAAACCACTGAGGCCGTTACCTGATCGGCAAGGCCGCGCATACGCGCCGCGTCAGCTCGCGGCGGCATGCCGAACTGGCGCTTGTACTCCCGACTGAACTGCGACGGGCTGTCGTATCCCACTCGGGAGGCGACGCCGGTCACGTCGTGCGGGCGATTGGCCAGCAGCAGCCGGGCCGCTTGCAAACGGATCTGCTTCTGGAACCGGATCGGACTCATCGCCGTTACCGACTGGAAGTTCCGGTAGAACGCAGAGACGCTCATCCCAGAAGACTGCGCCAGGTCATCGACCCGGAACGTTTCGGCATAGTTGTCACGAATCCAGCCGACCGCCCGGGTGATGTGGGTCAGGCTGCTGTCCGCGAGGCCCAGCTGTCGGACCGCTTCGCCCTGCTCTCCAGTCATCAGCAGCCACAGGATCTCACGCTTGATCAAGGGGACCAGTACCCGACGGTCACGTGGCCGGTCCAGCAGACGCAACAGCCGGACGATCGCGTCGATCAACTCCGCCGGTGCCTCACTGACCGTGATCCCCGGCCGAGTCGTCCGAGTTGAGAGCGGTAGGTCACCCGGCCCTGCTTGCAGCATCAACTCCGCGATGACGGAGGGTTCCAGCGTCATGCCGAAACCGAGTTCGGGTCCTTGGGCGACGCGCCCGACCACCGGTAGATCGGCTGAGGCAACCAGATACTGACCGACGCCGTAGTCGTACACCCTGTGTCCCAGGGCGAGCCGCTTGGCCCCCTGAGCGATGACCGCCAGCATCACGCCGGACATCACGTACTCCGGCTCGGCGTCACGGTCGGCTCGGCAAATCCGAACCCCGTCGATGGCTGTGCTCAGATCAGCCCGCGCATGCCGGCCCAGCAGATCGCGAAACTCGTCGAGAGACATGCTCCCATCTCAGCACGCGCCAGGATGATTCTCCTTCCAGCAGGAGGATCATGCAAGAACACGCGAAGATCGCACGAGTCGCCGGTGCCGGGCCGGACCCGGCGCAGCGAGCAGGACCTTCCTCCAGGTACGGGGGGCGGCCTGCCCGATGGGCTCGGGCGACCCGGCGGCGAGGGGCTGGCGAACCGGGGACGCCTACTCCCCAGCCTCCTCGTAGTGGGCGATCAGCCGGCCGCGGGCGATGGCGTGGAATCGCAGATTGAATCCCACGAGGGCCGGCGCCGCATCCGCGCCCGGGCCCAGCTTCTCCTGGTCGACGGCGTAGACCGTGAACACGTAGCGGTGCGGCCCGTCCCCCTTCGGCGGTGCGGCTCCGCCGAAGTCCCTGCTGCCATAGTCGTTCCGCACCTGCACCGCATTGCCCGGCAACCCCTCAAAGCCCGCGCTTCCGGCTCCGGTTGGCAGTTCAGTGACGTCGGCCGGGATGTCGAAGACCATCCAGTGCCAGAACCCGCTGCCGGTCGGCGCGTCCGGGTCGTAACACGAGACCGCGTAGCTGCCGGTGCCCGCAGGCCCGGCCGTCCAGCTGAGTTGCGGCGACGTGTTCCCCTTCGCGTACACGTGCGCGTCTGGGAGGGTCCCCCCGTCGGTCAGGTCCGTACTGCTGATCGACAACTCCGGCACCGGCGGGTGGAAGTCATGCGGCAGTGGACGTCGTTGTATGACCTGGTCGCTCATCTCTTGATCCCTCTTCGTGCTTCAAAGGACAACTGCCCGGGGGCATGGCCCCATCGGACCACGAACGGGGCGGGAAGCACCCGCTTCCGAGAGGATCGTGCAAGAAGTCGAGACCATCGGGGGAAGGCGGGAAGAGCATGGAGCCGGAGGCTTTGGCGCCGGCGGCGGGTACCGCACCGGTGGGCGCCATGTCCACGTCGCGGTGGGCGCAGACGCGGGCGGTCGCCGTCGGCTGGTGGCGGCAGGTCCACCCGGAGCGGGCGGACGTCGTGGACGTCGAGCTGGTCGAGGCCGGCGGTGAACTCGTCACCGCCCGCGAGGCCGGGGACGAGGCCGCCGAGGCGGAGCTCGCCGCAGACCTCGTCGCCGAGTGGGACGTCGCCGGCCGCGACCAACACATCCACTTCCCCTGGCCCGGCCGCGCGAACGTGCACCGGGCCGGCGCCGCCGACACGGACTGCCCCTACCCGGGCCTCGCCGCCTTGGGGCCGCAGGACGCGCAGGCGACCCCGACCGCCGAACCGGTGTCCGCCCTCGACGAGCACCTGCGTACCCTCCCCGGACCCGACGACCCGGGACGGCGGTTCCTGCTGGTCGTCGACCGGTTCGAGGAGCTGTTCACGCTCTGCGACGACGAGGAGCAGCGGGAGGCCTTCGTCGCCCGGCTCGCCGAACTCACCGGCGTCCGGGCGCTGGTCGTCCTCGTCTGCTGGTTGCAGCCGAGCACTTTCCACTCGTCGTCCGGCGACCGCCGGCCGCCGGGCGGGCGAACGCACCGGGCCGGGGCCGGTGGCAGCACCACCGGTCCCGGCCCTCCCAGGTACAGGCTCGTTACATCGGCTCGGGGAAGATGTCGCCGATGCTCCAGGCGACGCTGAAGCAGGGCGGGAGGTACTGGGCCTCCGGCTCGGTGTCCAGTGCCTGGAGCGCGAGGATCTGGCTCATGGATGCTCTCTCTTTCTTCTCGGGGTTGTGTCGGTCGGTAACTGCACACCTCGGCACGAGCTGCTCGCCGCCGTGCCCAGGAGTTCATGGGACGCCCACCCGGCGCCGTCAGCGGGCTGCCGGGATCGGGGGACGCGCGGGGTGGGGCTCCGTCAGGAGCGGGCCGGCCAGCAGGCGGTGCAGGGCCAGCAGGACGCCGGCTCCGCCACTGGACAGGTCGGCGGTGAACCGCTGCGAACCCGCTCCGAGGAAGCGGACACCGCGCCGGTACGGGACGGCGTACTTCAGCAGGCCGGTCGCGGCGCGCACGGCGTCCCTGCGGGCGGCGTCCGTGCCGGCGAGCTCGGCGTGCCCGGTCAGGAACCAGGTCAGTCCGGCCAGCCCCCGGTACAGGCCCGCCTCCTTCGTGGCGCAGGAGACCCGGATGCCGGCGACCAGCCTCGGCAGCGCCGCGGCGCAGCGCCGGTCCGGCGCGGTGGCCACGTAGCGGGTGAGCACCGCCGCGATCCCGGCCGCGCCCGTGGCCAGGTATGGCATGGCACGGGTGAGCTGCGCGTTGTCGGAGACGGACAGGGCGCCGTCGTCCAGCGGAAAGGTACGGTCCAGCTCCTGGTGGAGCAGCAGGCGGCCCGCCTCCAGCCAGCGGGCCTCGCCGGTGTCGTGCGCCAAGCGGTGCAGGAAGAGGGCGAGCCCCGAGCGGCCGTGCAGCAGGCCGCGGGCGTCGTGCTCGCCGAGGGTGGCCGGTAGGTCGGGGATGCGCAGCAGGTCCTCCCCTGCCGCGGCGGCCCGGTCCAGGTGGCTGCTCTCCCCGGTCAGCCGGTGCAGGGCGAGCCAGCCCAGGCCGACCCCGGCCCGCCCGCCGGCCAGCGTGGTGCAGGAGGCGGTGAGCGGGTGGCCGTCGGCGGCCCGGAGCAGGTCGACGGCCTCGTCCAGCCGGCCGAGGTCGGCCAGCACCCGGGCGGTGCCGGCCGAGCCGACGAGCAGTCCGGGGGGCAGCGCGTCGCGCTGCGCCATCGTGTCGCGGCGCAGCCGTTCGCGGATCTCCTCCGGGACCGCGACGCCGGCGCGGTGCAGGGCGTGCACCACCCCGGCCGTGCCGTAGGCCAGGCACACGTTGTTGGTCCGGAACGCCTCGGGCGAGGGCGCGAACGCCCACTCCGGCCGGTCGGCGTCAGCGGTCTCCAGCAGCCCCGCGGCCACCTCCTCGGCCAGCCGGACGAGGCAGCCGCGCGGATCGGTGTCCAGCTCGGCGGGCGAGGGCAGGCGGCCGGGACCGTCCTGGTCCTGCGCCCGGTCCTCCGTCAGGTGGAAGGCGGTCGCCCGCTGCCACAGGTCCTGCGGCGGAGCCACGTCCGCCAGGTCGCGGCGCAGCAGTGCGAGGTTGGCGGGCGCGTGTTCGGCGGTCTCGTGGAACGGCGCCAGGAAGGCGAGGGCGACTGCCGACGCGCCGTACCGGTCCTGCAGCAGCGGATCGGTGTCGTCCCGGCGCAGGTCGGCCGGTGGCGTGAACCCCGGGGTGCCCATCCCGGACGGTGCCGCGGACAGCGCCGAGGCCGCCTCGAAGTCCACCATCCGGACCCCGCCCGACGGCGTGACCAGGACGTTGCCCAGGCTGAGGTCACCGAACCGGTAGCCGGCGGCGTGCACCCGCTCCAGCGAGGCGTCCAGCGCGGCCAGCAGGCGCCGGCACGCCTCGTAGTACGCGGCGACGGACGCGGCCGTCCGGTCGGCGCGGGCCAGCGGGGAGGACCGGCTCAGCCAGCCCACCAGAGGCTGCCCCGGCACGTACTCGGTGACGAGGAAGTCGTGCTCCCATTCCGTGAAGTGGTCCAGCGGCTCCGGGCCCACTCCGGGGGCGGCCGCGTGCAGCTCGCGCAGCACGCGGTACTCGTGCCGCAGCCGCGCTTGCGCGTCGGTCCCGTCGAAGACCAGGCCGTTGTGGGCGCGGGCCTCCTTGACGAAGACGGTGCGGCCGGTCCGCCGGTCCCGGGCCTGGTAGGCGCCGCCGGCGTTGCTCAGGCGCACCGCGCGGGTCACCTCGTAGTCGCGGATCAGGATCGGGCCCGCGTGCGGCGGCTCCTCCTGCTCGACGAAGGGGTCCGCGATCCCCGCGGGCAGGTGGAAGGCGGGCAGCCGCAGGTCCACGCCCTCGCGGCCGAAGCCGTCGCGGACCAGCCCCTCCCGGGTGCCGTCGGCCCGCAGCCGGCTGCGGGCGCCGAAGGAGCCGTAGCGGTAGTGGACCGTCCGGGAGTCGCGGAAGCGCCGGTCGGTGAGGACGTACGGCCCCTCCTCCCCGTCGAGCGCGTCGCGCAGGCGTTCCAGCAGCCGCCGGGCGGTCGCCGTGTCCGGCGGGTAGACGGCGCAGAACTTGCCCGCCTGGGCCCGCGCGGCGTGCTTGTGGTGGAGGAACAGGAAGAAGAGCCGGGTGCTCAGGTGCTTGAACGGCACGCCTTCGGAGAAGCAGATCCCGGCGACCGTGTCGAGCACGTGCTGGGCCCGGTCCAGCCGCGCCGACACGTGGATCTTCCAGCCCTGCTCGGCGAGTCCGGTGCGCGGACCGCTCCAGAGCGTCCAGATGCCCTGGTCGGCACCGCGCATGCCGGGCGGTACCTCGCCGGGAGCGAAGCGCGGCCCGGGGTCGGCCGCGCTGGTCAGCGGCAGGTAGTACTCCCGGTCCGCGAGCGCTTCGGCGAAGCCTTCGAGCACGGGATCTCCTTGAGGGGTGGAAGGGGGCCACAGCGGTCGTGCCAGACGCTAGGAACGGCGGGTATGGAAACGGTTCGGCGGCGGCATGCGACCGGTATCGGGCGAGATCGCCCTCCTCTGCGGCGCCCGCAGCGTCCTCGTGGGCGGTCGGGGGCGCCACGGGATGCTGCCGGCCCGCTCCAGGCCGGGTCGAGGCGGGGTGGAGG